>NZ_JBKHDN010000001.1:0-75995 GCF_046541315.1 Halochromatium sp.
TGCTCGATCTCTCGACTCCACTCACCATCAGAGCATTCGGATAGCTCGGCATCGAACTTGATATCCCGCCGCTTGCGTGCAAGGCCCGGCGCTGAATACTTCCGCGCTTTGGGATAGGCTTCTATCCACTGCCCAAGAAAGAGATGATGCAGCTTATTTGGAGAAATCAGATAGCGGACCGTCCCAAATGCCGCCAACTCTTGCTTCAATTGTTCACTAAGCTTTTCTGGCGAGTGGATCCAAAGATCCGCACCTCGCAATCTCACGACTGTCATCCTTGTGGGAAAAGTAAACCCATAAAAATCGACTTCGCACCCATCATAGGTCCATATTTCGTCGCCGACCTGATTAAGCTGCACGGCTCTGTCCCTTACTTGCATAACGCCATGCTCAGCCGAGCCGGTTGAGCGAGACCGCGACCCAACAGGGGACAACTAGTGCAATGCTGCCAAAGATTCGATACCGCCCGAAAGTGCCCAAGCTCCAATATCGACAACGGTGTGAGTCATCAGCATGTATCGAGACTTCAGCAGCGTTGCACTAGGTCGATGGTCAGGAACTGACCGCCTCAACCCGAAAACGCCTGCTGACAGAGCGTGAACAAGGTTGCCGGATACATCCCGAGCAACAGGATCGCGGCGCCGTTGACGGTGATCGCCACCCGCGCGCTGGCGTCGGCCGTCACCGGCACCTCGGTGACCGGCTTGTCGAAGTAGATCAGCTTGACCACGCGCAGATAGTAGAAGGCGCCGATGATCGAGAACACCACCGCGACGATCGCCAGCCAGACCATCCCTTGGGCGATGATCGCCTCCAGCACCAGCAGCTTGGCGACAAAACCGACCATCGGCGGCACGCCAGCCATCGAGAACATCATCAGCGCCATCATCGCCGCCAGCCAGGGCGCGCGGTCGGACAGGCCCTTGAGGTCATCCAGTTCCTGCACATCCTGGCCCTTGCTCGACATCATCAGCAGCACGCCGAAGGCGCCGGCCGACATCAGCGCATAGACCACCGAGTAGAACATCGCCGAGGCATAGCCCTGCTCGCTGCCGGCAAGCAGCCCGAGGAAGATGAAGCCGACGTGCGAGATGGTCGAATAGGCCAGCATGCGCTTGATATTGGTCTGCGCGATGGCGACGACATTGCCGAGTGCCAACGACAGCACCGAGAGGATCACCAGGATCTCGCCCCAGTCCGATTGCAGCCCGCCGAGCGCCTCGATCAGGATACGCGCGGCCATCGCGAAGGCGGCGATCTTCGGCGCACTGGACAGAAACAGCACGATCGGCGTCGGCGCGCCCTGATAGACATCCGGCAGCCACATGTGGAAGGGCACGGCGCCGAACTTGAACGCGATGCCGATCAGCGCGAAGACCAAGCCGAAGACCAGGATCCTGTCGTCGACGCCGGCACTGGCGACGGCAGCGGCGACATCGGCGAAGGCGAAGCCACCCGAGGCGCCATAGAGCATCGAGATGCCATACAGCAACATGCCCGAGCCGAGCGCGCCGAGCACGAAGTACTTCATCGCCGCCTCGGCGCCCTGCTTGGAATCGCGATCGAAGGCGACCAACGCATAGAGACAGAGCGAGAGCAGCTCCAGGCCCAGATAGAGGGTCAGGAAGCCGTTCGCCGAGACCATGATCAGCATGCCGAGCACCGCGAACAGCAGCAGCACATGGTACTCGCCGACCCACATCTCGCGGTCGCGCATGTAATCCTTGGCGTAGATGAAGGTCAGCAGCGAGACGACGAGGATCGCGCCCTTGAGCAGATCGCTCATCGGATCGCGAATGAAGCTCGCGCTGAAGGCCGCGGTCGGCACCGGACTGCCGACCGCACCCACGGCCATCAACGCCAGCACCAGGCCGATGATGGTCAGGTTGTGATTGCTCTGCTTGTGCTCGGCGCGCGTATAGAGATCGACGATCAATACACCGCAGGCGGTCACCAGGATGACCAGCTCCGGCAGGATCGCGATCATCGAAGAGGTCAAGGAGGGGGTAAGCGTCGTCATGACAGGGATCCCTTAGGGCTTGAGACCGGCAATCGGGGCGTCGTCGACCGCGATCGCCGACGGCAGTTTACTGACCTGCACCTGCTGCACCAGCTGCTCGATGGTCGGCTCCATCACCTCGATCAGCGGCTTGGGCCAGAGGCCGATGGCGAGCGTCGCGGCGGCGAGCACGCCGAGATTCAGCGTTTCGCGGCGATCGAGATCTTCGAGCTTGGCGACCTGCTCGTTGCCGACCTCGCCGAAGATCACCCGCTTCACCAGCCAGAGCGTGAAGGCGGCCGCCAACACCAGCGTGGTCGCGGCCAGGAAGGCGAACCAGAAGTCGGCCTGGAAGGCGGCGAGGATCACCATCAGCTCGCCGACGAAACCGGAGGTGCCCGGCAGCCCGGCATTGGCCATGGCGAAGAAGACGACGAAGGCGCCGAACCAGGGCATGCGGTTGATCACCCCGCCGTAGGCCGAGATCTCGCGCGTGTGCATGCGGTCGTAGAGCACGCCGACGCAGAGGAACAGCGCGCCGGAGATGAAGCCGTGCGAGATCATCTGCACCATGCCGCCCTCGATGCCCATCACCGCGCCAGCGGTCTCGGCGCGCTGTAAGATGCCGAAGATGACGAAGAAGCCGAGGGTGACGAAGCCCATGTGCGCGATCGACGAGTAGGCGATCAGCTTCTTCATATCCTGCTGCACCAAGGCCACCAGGCCGATGTAGATCACCGCGATCAGCGACATCGCAATGATCAGCCAGTCGAGCGCGGCACTCGCATCCGGGGTGATCGGCAGACTGAAGCGCAGGAAGCCATAGCCACCGATCTTGAGCATGATCGCCGCCAGGATCACCGAACCGCCGGTCGGCGCCTCGACATGCGCGTCCGGCAGCCAGGTATGCACCGGAAACATCGGCACCTTGACCGCGAAGGCGAGCAGGAAGGCGATGAAGATCAGGATCTGCGCGGTCAGCCCCAGCGGCGCGGCATGGAAGCCGAGGATGTCGAAGCTGCCGGTCTCAAAGGACAGATAGAGCAGCGCGACCAGCATGAACACCGAGCCGAAGAAGGTGTAGAGGAAGAACTTGATGGTCGCGTAGACCCGATTCGGCCCGCCCCAGACCCCGATGATGATGAACATCGGGATCAGCATCGCCTCCCAGAAGACGTAGAACAGGATCGCATCCAGCGCCGAGAAGACACCGACCATGATGCCCTCCATGATCAGGAAGGCGGCCATGTAATGCGAGGGCCGATGGCGGATCACATCCCAGCCGGCGATGATGACGAAGATGCCGATGAAGGTGGTGAGCAGGATCAGCGGCATCGAGATGCCATCGATGCCGAGGTGGTATTCGATACCGAGCGCCGGCAGCCAGGCCGAACGTTCGACGAACTGCATCTCGGCGGTGCTGGGATCGAAGCCGAACCAGAGGATCAGGCTGACCAGGAAGGTCAGGAGCGCGTACACCAAGGCGATGCGCTTGGTCAGTTCGGCATTCTGCTCACCACTGGCGATCACCACGATACCGCCAATGATCGGCAGCCAGATGACCAGCGAGAGCCAGGGAAATTCCAATAACATGCGCCAGGTCTCCCGCGTCTTAGAAGGTCACGTACAGGGTCAAGAGCATCACCAGGCCAAGGATCATCGCGAAGGCATAGTGGTAAAGCAGGCCGCTCTGCAGGTGCCGGACCACGCCCGCAAGCCAGCCGACCGCCCGCGCCGAGCCGTTGACTACCGCGCCATCGATGACGCGTTGGTCGCTGCTCTTCCAGAGGAAGCGGCCGATGCGCTGACTGCCGCCCGCGAACACGCGCTGGTTGAAGTCGTCGAAGCCGTACTTGTCCTCGAGCAGGCGCGTCAGACGACCGCCACGCGCTTGCAATTCGACATCGATGTTCGGATTGCGTCGATGCTGGTACAGCCAATAGTAGGCCGCCAGCCCAAGTCCCGCCATCGACAGCCAGAACGGCAATGCCTGCATGCCATGGCGAATGAATTCGCGCTGCCCGTGCCAATGCGCGGCCAGATGATGCAGCGTGTCCTGCTCGGGCTTGACGGTGATCGCATCGCCAAGCCAGTTCTGCACCAGCAGCGGCTCGATGGCGTACCAGCCGATGAACACCGAGGGGATCGCCAGCGCGATCAGCGGGACAGTCACCACCCAGGGCGTCTCGTGCAGATGCGAGCGGGCGTGATGATCCATGCGCGGCTCGCCGTGGAACACCAGGAAATACAGCCGGAAGCTATAGAGCGCGGTGACGAAGGCGCCCAGGGTCAGCAGCAGATGCGCGAGGCCAGCGCCACCGATGTGCGAATGCCCCACCGCCTCGATGATCGCGTCCTTGGAGAAGAAGCCGGAGAAGCCGGGGAAGGCGATCAGCGCCAGCGAGCCGAGCAGCGCGGTGATCCAGGTGATCGGCATGTAGCGCTTGAGCCCGCCCATGTTGCGGATGTCCTGATCGTGGTGCATGGCGATGATCACCGAGCCGGCGGCGAGGAACAGCAGTGCCTTGAAGAAGGCATGGGTCATCAGATGGAAGATCCCGGCGGCATAGGCCGAGGCGCCGAGCGCGGCGATCATATAGCCCAGCTGCGACAAGGTCGAATAGGCGACGATGCGCTTGATGTCGTTCTGCACCAGCCCGACCAGGCCCATGAAGAAGGCGGTGACCGCGCCGATCACCAGCACGAACGACAGCGCCGTGCTCGAAAGCTCGTACAGTGGCGACATGCGCGCGACCATGAAGACACCGGCGGTGACCATGGTCGCGGCATGGATCAGCGCCGAGATCGGCGTCGGGCCTTCCATCGAGTCCGGCAGCCAGACATGCAGCGGCATCTGTGCCGATTTGCCCATGGCGCCGATGAACAGCAGGATGCAGATCAGCGTCATCAACGAGACCCCGCCGAACACCGCGACCTGGGTGTCGGCGAGGTCCGGCGCCTGCGCGAAGACCTCGGCATAGTCGAGCGAGCCGAAGTACATCGCCACCGCGGCGATCCCGAGGATGAAGCCGAAATCCCCGACCCGGTTGACCAGGAAGGCCTTGAGATTGGCCGAGATCGCCGACTCGCGCACCGTGTAGAAGCCGATCAGCAGATAGGAGACCAGGCCCACCGCTTCCCAGCCGAAGAACAGCTGCAGGAAGTTGTTCGACATCACCAGCATCAGCATCGAGAAGGTGAACAGCGAGATATAGCTGAAGAAGCGCTGATAGCTGTTGGTGCCGACGCGCGAATCCTCGGGCCAGTTATGGGCGTCGTCGGCCATGTAGCCGATGGTGTAGATGTGCACCATCAGCGAGACGAAGGTCACCACCGCCATCATCAGCGCGGTGAGGCGATCGACCAGGAAGCCGATCTCGAAGCGGAGGCCGCCGGCGACCATCCAGGTGTAGACGCTGTCGTTGAAGGCCGGCTCCTCGTGCCAGATGAAGCGCGACAGGACCCAGAGCGACAGCACGGTGGACAGGCCGACGCCGGCAATCGCGACCGAGTGCGCGCCCACGCGGCCGATCTTGCCGCCGAAGAAGCCGGCAATGATGGCGCCGATCAGCGGCGCCAGCACGATGGTCAGATAAAGGCTCTCCATTGAAGGATTCTCCGAGCGGTGTCCGGTGGGCTCAACCCTTGAGCATGTCCAGATCGTCGACGTTGATGGTGCGCCGGTTGCGGAACAGGACCACCAGGATGGCGAGCCCGATCGCGGCTTCGGCGGCAGCGACGGTGAGGATGAAGAAGACGAAGATCTGACCACTCAGATCGCCGAGGAAATGCGCAAAGGCGACGAAGTTCATGTTCACCGCCAGCAGCATCAGTTCGATGCACATCAGCAAAATGAGCACGTTCTTGCGGTTCAGGAACACCCCGGCGACCGAGATCGAGAACAGCAGGCCGCCAAGCAGCAGGTAATCGGAGAGCGCGATCATTCGGAGTCCTCCTTCAGCGCCGGTGCCGCCGCGTTTTGACCCAGACGCGGCGCGGCCGGCATCGACACCAGACGGATGCGATCCGGCCCCTTCTTCACCCGTACCTGTTGCGAGGCATCCTGATACTTGGTCTCGGGGCGCCGGCGCAGCGTCAGGCGAATCGCGGCGACGATGGCGACCAGCAGGATCACCGCGGCGATCTCGAACGGATACAGATAGGTGGTATAGAGATCGAGCCCGAGTTCGACCGTATTGCTGTAGTCGGCGGGCCGCGCCTCGGGCTTGGCGAACAGCTCGAGCCCGAAGTTCGACGGTCCCAGCACCAGGAACAGATTCACCACCATCACCAGCGCGATCAGCAGCCCGAGCGGCAGGTAGCGGATGAACTGCCCGCGCAGCGCGGCGATGTCGATATCGAGCATCATCACCACGAACAGGAACAGCACCATCACCGCGCCGACATAGACCAGCACCAGCACGATGCCGAGGAACTCCGCCTCCAGCAACAGCCACAGGGCCGCGCTGCTGACAAAGGCCAACACCAGAAACAACACCGCGTGCACCGGGTTGCGGCGCGTCACCACCATCCCCGCAGCGAAGACGGTGATGGCCGCGAACACAGAGAAGAGAAATTTTTCGAAGCCCATGGAATTTCCAGCTGGCGTGGCTGCGCGGGAGACCGGCTCTCACGCGCGCAGGCAGACGTTGACAGTCGATCGTTCAATCGGGCAGCGACAGTAGCCACTGCGCTCGTTCATCGCTGCCCATCGACATCCCGCTATGGGCCAGACAATGGCCTTCCAGGTGGGAGGTCGTTGATGAACAGTGTCCTCGCGTTCTCTGAATCGCTTGCCTCGATTGCCTCGGCGAGCAACCAGGTTCTCGCTCTCAGCGATAGGGCGCATCCGCGCTGCGGGCCGCCGCGATGCGCGACTCGTATTTATCCCCGATCGCGAGCAATGTGTCTTTGGTCATGATGTTCTCGCCGCGATTCTCGAAGTGATACTCATAGATGTCGGTCTCGACGATCGAATCGACCGGGCAGGATTCCTCGCAAAAGCCGCAGTAGATGCACTTGAAGAGATCGATATCGTAGCGTGTCGTGCGCCGCGATCCATCGGCGCGCGGCTCGGCCTCGATGGTGATCGCCAGCGCGGGACAGACAGCCTCGCAGAGCTTGCAGGCGATGCAGCGCTCCTCGCCGTTCGGGTAACGGCGCAGCGCGTGCAGACCCCGAAAACGCGGCGAGACCGGCGCCTTCTCCTCCGGATACTGCACCGTGAACTTGCGCTTGAACAGGTAGCGCCCGGTCAGGCCCATTCCGCGGAACAGTTCGACGAGCAGGAGACTGTTGAGATAAGTGCGAGCGGCTTGAAGCATGGTTCACTCTATCGGCTATCGACTAGCGCGGGAGGCGCGGTCACGCATCGTTGCGGTTCCCAGCCGGTCATCCCAGCGCGGCGGTCGCCGCCGACCACCAGGGCGGCAACTGCGCGAGCACGGCCACGGCGACCACCAGGATCCAGACGATCGTGATCGGAATGAACACCTTCCAGCCCAGCCGCATGATCTGGTCATAGCGGTAGCGCGGAAAGGTCGCGCGCAGCCAGAGGAAGACGAACATGAAGAAGAAGGTCTTGAGCAGAATCCAGATCATGCCCGGCACCCAGGCCGTGGCCTCGTCGAGCACCGGAATGCCCTGGAACGGCGACAGCCAGCCGCCGAAGAACAGCAGTGTCGCCAGCATCGCGATCAACACCATGTTGGCGTATTCGGCGAGGAAGAAGATGGCGAATGCCATGCCCGAGTATTCGACATGGAAGCCGGCGACGATCTCGGACTCGCCCTCGGCGACATCGAAGGGCGCGCGGTTGGTCTCGGCAACGCCGGAGATGAAATAGACCCCGAACAGCGGCAGCAACGGCAGCCAGAACCAGGTCAGCAGATTGCCGGATTGCGCCTCGACGATCGCGCTCAGGTTCAGGCTGCCGGCGGCGACCAGTACCCCGACCAGCGCGAAGCCCATCGCGATCTCATAGGCGACGATCTGCGCCGCCGCGCGCATTGCGCCGAGCAGCGCGTACTTCGAGTTCGAGGCCCAGCCGGCGATGATGACGCCGTAGACGCCGAGCGAGGTCAGCGCCAGCACATAGAGCAGACCGGCATTGATATCGGCCAGCACCAGCCCGGCATCGAACGGCACCACCGCCCAGGCCGCGAGCGCCGGCACGATCGAGATCAGCGGCGCGAGCAGGAACAGCCCCCTATTGGCCTTGGTCGGGATGACGATCTCCTTGACCATCAGCTTGAGCGCGTCGGCGATCGGCTGCAAGAGTCCGCGCCAGCCGACCCGATTGGGCCCGATGCGCACCTGGATATAGCCGATCACCTTGCGTTCGGCATAGGTGTACCAGGCCACCACCGCGAGCAACGGGCCGACGATCGTGAGGATCGCGATCAGGCTCCGCAACGGCAGTGGCAGCCAGTTCCATAAGTCCATCATCTGCTTGCGCTCCTAGGCCTCGATCTTCTCGATACGCAGCGGACCGATGCACGGCCCGAGCATCTCGCTGCCGTCGACGGCGGCTGGAATCCGCGCGCAGCCGAGGGCGACGCGGTCATCGAACACGACCGCCGCCCGGGCCGCGCACGCGACCTCTGAGGCCGCCGCGTTGTCAATGCCCGCTCCGGAACCCCTGCTCAGGCCCGCGCCAGTCTCCTGGCGCAGACGCGCCTGATCGCCCGCGGCCAGCCCCAGCTCGGCGGCCTGCCGCGGATGCAGATGCACCGCCAGCGACTCGGCCAAGGGCGTGCGCTGCAAGGCCGGCGCATGGCGCACCAACGCATCGCTGGCATAGATCGGCAGGTTGCCGATGCGGGTCAGGTCGGAGCCGGACGGTGGCGGTCGTTCGGTGATCGAGGTCAACGCCTGCGCATCGCCCAACCGGTTATCCGGCGCGAGATCGGCACAGACCTGGGCCACCTCGTCGTGAATCTCGCGGGCGCTGTTCTGGTCGAATCCCTCGCACTCGAGCATGGTGCCGAGCACTCGCAAGACCTTCCAGCCCGGGCGCGCATCGCCGGCCGGGGCGACCGCGCCCTGGAAGCGCTGCCAGCGCCCCTCGGCATTGACGAAGGTGCCCGCGGTCTCGGCGAAGGCCGAGATCGGTAACAGCACGTCAGCGACCTCAGCGAGCGCCGCGCTCTTGAACTGGCTGCAGGCCACCACCTGCTGGGCGCTGCGCAGCGCGGCCATTGCCAGGCTCGGATCGGCGAGATCGCGCTCCGGCTCCAGGCCCCAGAGCAGATAGCCTTGGCGTGGGTCGGTCAACATCGCCTGGGCATCGAGACCATGCCGCTTCGCAACCGCGCCGCCCGGCAGGCGATGCGGCAGACTGCCGGCCAGCCGGCTGCCGACGCTGTTCGCGCCTAGCGCGAGGAAGCCGAGCTTGCACTCGGCGGCCTCGGCGAGCGCGGCCGCCAGCGCCCGCAGCAGGCCGTAATCGGGATCGGCCTCGGCCAGCGCGCCGAGTAGCACCAGGCCTTGCCCGGACTTGCCAGCCGCTTGCAGCGCGGCGGCGATCTGTCGGTGCCGGTCGCTGACCTCGGCGGTCGCGCCCGGTACCGGCTTGCCGAGCGCCTGCAAGAGCGCCCGCAGCTCGGAGGCCAGCGCCGGCGGCGCGGTCACTAGCTGCAGGCTGGCGTGATTGAGATCGACCGCGTAGGGATTCAGCAACGCGATGGTCGCGCCATCGAGCGCGGCCTTGCGCAGACGGTGCGCCAGCAAGGGCTGCTCCTGGCGCGGATCGCTGCCGATGAGCAGCACGCCTTGCTGCTGTTCGAGTTCGGCGATCGGAAGCCCGAGCCAAGGGCATGCGGGATCGGCGGCATCTGCGCGAAAATCCTGCTGGCGCAACCGGGTATCGATATGATCGCTGCCCAGCGCGCGCACCAGTCGCTGTAGCAGGAATTGCTCTTCCAGCGTCGCGCTCGGCGCGACCAAGCAACCGAGCTGATCCGGCCCCGGCGCCTGCAGCGCCTCGATCGCCGCATGCAGGGCCGCCTGCCAGTCGACCGCCTGCCAGCGACCGTCGCGTTTGAGCATCGGCGCGGTCAAGCGCTCGGGGCTGTTCAGGCCCTCGTAGCTGAAACGGTCGCGATCCGAGATCCAGCACTCGTTCACCGCCTCGTTGTCGCGCGGATGCACGCGCATGACCTGGCCACCGCGCAGATGCAGGTGCAGGTTCGAGCCGACCCCGTCATGCGGCGCGATGCTGGGCGCCGAGGTCAGCTCCCAGGCGCGCGCGGTGAATCGATAGGGCTTCGAGGTCAGCGCGCCGACCGGACAGAGATCGATAATGTTGCCCGAAAGCTCATGCGCCATCGTATGCTCGACGAAGGTGCCGATGCGCATGTCCTCGCCGCGGCCGGTCGCGCCCAGCTCGCGCAGGCCGGCGATCTCGGCGCCGAAGCGCACGCAGCGGGTGCAGTGGATGCAGCGGGTCATCTCGGTGGCGATCAGCGGCCCGAGGTCTTCATCCTTGACCACGCGCTTGCGCTCGCTGAAGCGCGAGACGTCCTCGCCATAGCCCATCGAGACGTCTTGCAGCTCGCACTCGCCGCCCTGATCGCAGATCGGGCAGTCGAGCGGATGATTGATGAGCAGGAACTCCATGGTGCCGCGCTGGGCATCGAGCGCCTTCGGCGAGCGCGTGAGCACCTTCATGCCATCGCTGACCGGCGTCGCGCAGGCCGGGATCGGCTTCGGGAAGGGGCGCCCGCCCTGCTCCGCCTCGACCAGGCACATGCGGCAGTTGGCCGCGATCGAGAGCTTCTCGTGATAGCAGAAACGCGGGATCGCGATGCCCTCGCGATCGGCCACCGCGATGATCATCTCACCGGGCGCCGCCGTGCAGACACGGCCGTCGATCTCGAGGGTGATCTTGTCGTCCGACATCGATTTGGGTCTACCTGCTGTGGTTGCGCTGCGGCGTCATGGGGCTGCGCGAGAAGCTCGGGCCATGAGCATGGCGCTCAGGCCGCCTCGACCAGCGAACGGCCGTGTTCGATGAGATGCTCGAACTCGGATCGGTAATGCTTGAGGAAACTCTGCACCGGCATCGCGGCGGCATCGCCGAGCGCGCAGATCGTGCGACCGCCGATACGACCGGCGACATTGTCGAGCAAATCAAGGTCTTGCGATCGCCCCTTGCCCGCCAGTATCCGATCGAGCACCCGCGCCAGCCAACCGGTGCCCTCGCGACAGGGCGTGCACTGGCCGCAGGACTCGTGCGCGTAGAAGTGCGCCAGATTCGCAAGCACCTTCACCATGCAGGTGCCCTCGGCGATGACGATCACCGCGCCGGAGCCGAGCATCGAGCCGGCCTTGGCGATCGAGTCGTAGTCCATGTCGGTGCGCATCATCACCTCGCCCGGCACCACCGGCACCGAGGAGCCGCCCGGGATCACCGCCTTCAGCGCGCGGCCGCCGCTGACGCCCCCGGCCATCTCAAGCAGATCCTTGAACGGCGTGCCGAGCGGGATCTCGAGATTGCACGGCTGCGCGACATGGCCGGTGACCGAGAACAGCTTGGGGCCGCCATTGTTCGGCCGACCCTGCTCGAGGAACCATTTGCCGCCCTTTTCCAAAATCACCGGCACCGAGGCCAGGGATTCGGTGTTGTTGATCGTGGTCGGCTTACCGTAGAGCCCGGCCTGGGCCGGGAACGGCGGCTTGAAGCGCGGCTGGCCCTTCTTGCCCTCGAGCGATTCGAGCAGCGCCGTCTCCTCGCCACAGATGTAGGCACCGGCGCCGAGATGCGTGTAGAGATCGAAATCGATGCCCGAGCCGAGCAGGTCCTTGCCCAGCATGCCGGCCGCGTAGGCCTCTTCCAGCGCGCCCTCGAAGCGCGCGGTCGGCTCGTAGAACTCGCCGCGAATGTAGTTGTAGCCGACCGTCGCACCCATGCAGTAACCGGCGATCGCCATCCCCTCGATCAGCTGATGGGGATTGAAACGCAGGATATCGCGGTCCTTGCAGGTGCCCGGCTCGCCTTCGTCCGAATTGCAGACGATGTACTTCTGACCCGGCTTGCTGCGCGGCATGAAGCTCCACTTCAGCCCGGTTGGAAAACCGGCGCCGCCACGCCCGCGCAGGGCCGAGGTCTTGAGTTCGGCGATGAGCTGGTCCGGATCGGGCTTCTCGCGCAGGATGCGCTCCCATTGCACATAGCCGCCGACGCTGCGATAGCTGTCGAGGGTATGCCGCACCTGGGGGTCGAGGTGCAGGGTGCGGAAGCAAACGGTGTTGTGGTTCTCAGCCATGGCTCGCGCGCGCTCAGTCGAGGTCGTCGATGATCTTGTCGATAGCGTCCGGGGTCACGCACTCGTGATAGGTCTTATCGACCATCACCACCGGGGCGTGCCGGCAGGCACCGAGACATTCGAACTCCTTGAACGTCAGCTTGCCATCGGCGGTGGTGCCGCCAGGGGCGACCTTGTACTTCTTCTCGATATGGTGCATCAGCTCCTCGGCACCGCCGAGCATGCAGGAGACGCTGTTGCAGACGCAGACCTTGTGCCGGCCGACTGGCTCCAGGTCGTACATCGCATAGAAGGTGGCGACCTCGTAGACCGCCGTCTCGGGCATGTCCAGATAGGCGGCGACCTGATCCATCAGCTCGCGGGTCAACCAGCCGCCGTTGTGGTCCTGCACCAGCGTCAGCGCCGGCATCACCGCGGACTGTTTCCATTCCGGCGGATACTTGGCGACATGCTTGTCGATCTCGGCGCGCAACTCGGGCGTGAGCAACGTCTCCTTGTCGACATCGTGGATGACCGCGAGCGGTGTCGTGCGAAAACTCATCAGCGGTCGATCTCCCCAAACACGATATCCATGGTGCCGATGATGGCGACCACATCGGCGAGCATGTGGCCCTTGGCCATCTCGTCCATCGCCGCGAGATGCGGGAAGCCGGGCGCGCGGACTTTCAACCGATAGGGCTTGTTGGCGCCATCGGAGACGATGTAGCAACCGAACTCGCCCTTGGGTGCCTCAACCGCCGCATAGACCTGGCCCGGCGGCGGGCAGTAGCCCTCGGTGAACAGCTTAAAGTGATGGATCAGCGCCTCCATGTCGTCCTTCATACCGACCCGAGTCGGTGGCGCGACCTTATGGTCGTCGACCATCACCGGACCGGGATTGGCGCGCAGCCAATCGATGCACTGCTTGATGATGCGGTTGGACTGGCGCATCTCCTCGATGCGGACCAGATAGCGGTCGTAGCAGTCGCCGTTCTGGCCCACCGGGATATCGAAGTCGACCCGGTCATAGGCCGCGTAGGGCTGCATCTTGCGCAGATCCCAAGCCACTCCTGAGCCGCGCAGCATCGGCCCGGTGAAGCCGATGTTCTTGGCGCGCTCGGCATCGACCACGCCGATGCCGACGGTGCGCTGCTTCCAAATCCGGTTATCGGTGAGCAGGGTCTCGTACTCATCGACCAGCTTGGGGAAGCGCTCGCTGAAGTCCTCGATGAAATCGAGCAAGGAACCGCTGCGGGGCTTGTTGAGCCTGCGCATGGTGCGTTTGCCGTGCCACTTGGAGCTTTCCTCGGCGAAGCGCGGCATCTGCTCGGGCAGATCGCGGTAGACCCCGCCCGGTCGGTAATAGGTCGCATGCAGGCGCGCGCCCGAGACCGCCTCGTAGCAGTCCATCAGGTCCTCGCGCTCGCGGAAGCAATAGAGGAAGACGCTCATCGCGCCGACATCGAGCGCATGCGCGCCGAGCCACATCAGGTGGTTGAGGATGCGGGTGATCTCGTCGAACAGGGTGCGGATATATTGCGCGCGGATCGGCGCCTCGATACCCAGCAGTTTCTCGATCGCGCGCACATAGCCGTGCTCGTTGCACATCATCGAGACGTAGTCGAGCCGGTCCATGTAGCCGATGGACTGGTTGTAGGGCTTGGATTCGGCGAGCTTCTCGGTCGCGCGATGCAACAGCCCGATGTGCGGATCGGCGCGATCGATGACCTCGCCGTCCATCTCCAGCACCAGGCGCAGCACCCCGTGCGCGGCCGGATGCTGGGGACCGAAGTTCAGCGTGTAGTTGCGAATCTCAGGCATTGGCTGCGTCCTTGGCACCGGTGACGGCCGGATGGTCGTCGCCGAGGTAGCGGCTGTCGTCGCGGATGACCTTGGGCACCAGCACGCGCGGCTCGATCTCGACCGGCTCGTAGACCACGCGCGCCTGCTCGGGATCGTAGCGCATCGCGACATGGCCGCTGAGCGGGAAGTCCTTGCGGAATGGATGGCCGACGAAGCCGTAGTCGGTGAGGATGCGGCGCAAATCGGGATGGCCGTCGAAGAGGATGCCGAACAGATCGAAGGCCTCGCGCTCGAACCAATCGGCGGCGGACCAGATCGACACCACCGAGGGCACCAGAGGCTGAGCGCCGCCGGTGCGCACCACCAGCCGCAGCCGCCAGTTGTGCGCGAGCGAGAGCAGGTGATAGACGACGGCAAAGCGCTCAGGGTGATCGGTCTCGAGCTCGAGATCGCGATCGACGCCACGGCCGAAGCCGAAGTGCGCGGCCTCGGTGGTCGCCCATTCCGAGAGCCCGTAGGCGGCGTAATCGACGCCGCAGAGGTCGATCAGTTGCTCGAAGCCGAAGTCTTGGTCATCGCGCAGCCGCGTGCAGGTCTCGATGAGGGCGCTGGCTGGAACCGCAAGCGTCAGTTCGCCGCGATCGGCGCTCAGGGAGTGACCGGCGGGAGCGCCTTTGGGCTTGGCTTGAGCGGACTCGGCGTCGCTGGGGTTGGCGTTGCCGGGCTCAGCGTCAGCAGGCTCAGCATCGGTCGACTTCGCCTCTGCGTTAGCTGCCGTTGCCGTGAAAGCAGCACTCAGGCGCGCGGCCAGTTCGTCGAGGCGCGCGTCGCCGGTGATGAGGATCGGATCGGACATGAGTCGGGTCACCGCGCGATGGTGTTGGTGCGGCGGATCTTGTTCTGCAGCTGCAAGATGCCGTAGAGCAAGGCCTCCGCCGTTGGCGGACAGCCGGGCACATAGACATCCACCGGCACGATGCGATCGCAGCCGCGCACCACCGAATAGGAGTAGTGATAGTAGCCACCACCATTAGCGCAGGAACCCATCGAGATCACCCAGCGCGGCTCGGCCATCTGGTCATAGACCTTGCGCAAGGCCGGTGCCATCTTGTTGACCAGGGTGCCGGCGACGATCATCACATCGGACTGGCGCGGACTCGGGCGGAAGATGATGCCGAAGCGATCCAGGTCATAGCGCGCGGCGCCGGCGTGCATCATCTCCACCGCGCAACAGGCCAAACCGAAGGTCATCGGCCACAGCGAGCCAGTGCGCGCCCAGTTGATCAACTTGTCGGCGGTGGTGGTGACCACGCCCTCTTCGAGAATGCCTTCGATACCCATCTAGCCCCCTCTTTAACTCAGCCGCTCGCTCGTGCCGACGGTTAGGTGTCGCCGGTCATTCCCAGTCGAGGGCGCCCTTGCGCCATTCGTAGATGAAGCCGACGACGAGAATACCCAAGAACACGGACATGGCGAGCAATCCCGCTGTTCCCAAGTCCTCGAGCACCACGGCCCAGGGAAACAGGAAGGCAATCTCGAGATCGAACAGGATGAAGAGGATGGCGACCAGGTAGTAGCGCACATCGAACTTCATGCGCGCGCTCTCGAAGGCGTCGAAGCCACACTCGTAAGGAGCATCCTTCTCGGGATCAGGCCGGCGCGGGCCGAGCAGCATGCCGAGCGCGCGGGGCGCGAAGCCGATCAGAATCGCGACCGCCAGGAAGATCAAGATATGGAGATAGTTCTCTAACATCTAGCGGTGGCTCCAGGACGTTGGTCGTTTTAGGCGACGAAAACCTTCTGCATGCTAGTGCATGCAGCCCTGACTGTCAACCAACTGAAACAACGCAAAACCATGATAATCAATGAGTTGACAGGGTGTCGCCGATAAAAAAGGCGACCCCGCAAGCGGGTGTCGCCTTGTCTGATTGGTGCCGACGGCCGGACTCGAACCGGCACGGCTTGCGCCACTGCCCCCTCAAGACAGCGTGTCTACCAATTCCACCACGTCGGCAAATTCATCCTGTCTATTATCGCAGATGTCGTGACTGACAGGTTACGTAATTTTCGCCTCGTCTCAAATCGCGCCTAATCGACCGGCGGCAACTCGCTTTGCGAATCGGCTGGGTTGGTCCCATCCTGCTCGCGGTTCGCGCTGTCCGTCGCTGCGGGCGGCAGATCGGACGCTCCGTCACCGGGCACCTCGGCATTCTCGGACGGCGCGGGCAGATCATCGACCGCTGGCACCTCCTCGGAGGCTGGCCCGGGCGCTGACTCAGGGGTTGGCCCCGGGGCTGACTCGGGTGCTGACTCGGGAATCGGCGGTCCGTCTCGCGGTCCCTCTTGCTCCGGAGCGACAGGAATCGGCCTGTCGAGGTCATCCATGAGCCCTTCCGGTTCACCGACGCGGGCGGCAAAGTAGGCCAGCACGATACTGGTCAAGAAGAACAGGATGGCCAGGATCGCGGTCGAGCGCGAGAGAAAAGAGCCGGAACCCTGCGCACCAAAGACCGTCGACGAGGCACCACTGCCGAACGCCGCGCCGGCATCGGCACCCTTGCCATGCTGGAGCAGCACGAGCGTGATGATGCCAATCGCGAGGACGAGATGGAGGACGGTCAATATGAGCTGCATGAGGGGTCTCGGTCTCGATCTCGGTCTGGGCGGTGGCTCGGCGGATGCCAAGCCCGCATCGGTTTAGGCGTTCGCATCGCCCGCCTTGCATATCGCCAGGAAGTCAGCCGCCTTGAGTGCTGCCCCACCGATGAGACCGCCATCGATATCGGCCTGTGCCATCAACTCGAGCGCGTTACCGGGCTTCATGCTGCCACCATAGAGGATGCGCAATTCGGCCGCGACCTCAGGGTCCTTCTTGGCGACGCGCTGGCGCAGGAAGGCATGCACCTCTTGCGCCTGCTCCGGGGTGGCGGTGACGCCGGTCCCGATGGCCCACACCGGCTCGTAGGCGATCACGCCTTTCGCCAGCTCGGCAACGCCGCCGGGCAACTCGAGCACCGCGTCGAGATGGCGGGCGACCACCTCCTCGGTCTTGCCCTGCTCACGCTCCTCGAGCGTCTCGCCGACACAGAGGATGGGCGTCAAGCCATGGGCCGTGACCATCTGATACTTGCGCGCGATCACGGCATCGGTCTCGGCATTGAACAGGCGCCGCTCGGAATGACCGACGATCGCGTAGGTACAGCCGAAATCCTTCAGCATGGTCGCTGAAACCTGACCGGTGAAGGCGCCGTCTTCCTCGCGCGAGCAATCCTGCGAGCCGTAGCGGATGGGGGTCCCGCTCAGCATCTCCTCGGCGATATGGAGATAGGGAAACGGCGGACACACCGCGACCTCGGAGGCCTCGATATCGCCGAGGCCGGCCTTGATGGCAGTCAACAGCTCGGCCGTCATGACCTTGCTGCCATTCATCTTCCAGTTTCCCGCGATCAGGGGCTGACGCATGACTGTCTCCCGAAGAAAAGAGCCGATCATTCTAACGGCCTCCATGGGGCCGCGCAAGCGCGTGGCGAAGAAAGTTGTTTCCGTCGCGGCGCCCAGTGGCTTAGACTGTGGCGATGGCGAAAGGCAAGAAAAAAACCAGTACCCCCAGCAGCACCATCGCGCTGAACAAGCAGGCCAAGCACGAATATCAGGTCGAACAGCGCCACGAGGCGGGCCTCGTCCTCGAGGGCTGGGAGGTCAAGAGCATGCGCGCCGGACGCGTCCAGCTCAAGGAGGCCTACGTCAAGATCCTGCATGGCGAGGGCTTTTTGATCGGCTGTCATATCTCCCCGCTGCCATCGGCCTCGACCCATGTCGATCCGGACCCGACGCGCACCCGCAAGCTGCTCTTAAAGCGCACCGAACTCAGCCGCCTGATCGGCCAGACCGAGCGCGCCGGCTACACGCTCGTGCCCCTGGCGCTCTACTGGAAGCGCGGCCGCGCCAAGCTCGAGATCGGGCTGGCCAAGGGCAAGAAATTGCACGACAAGCGCGCCGACGCCAAGGAGCGCGACTGGCAGCGCGAAAAGGAGCGCCTCTTCAAGCAGCACTAGACCGGCCTGCGCAGGTCAAGGCGCTAGCGCCCGCACCTCGGCCTTGCCGATGCCACGCGGTCCATTCAGCGAGGCCTTCGGGATCAAGGCGCCGCTGTCATCCAGATAGAGGTCGCGGGTCGCCGCGAGCGGGGCCCGCTCGCGACCATCGATCATCCAATCCCGGCCGTCGGCGGCGCGGTGCAACAGCCAAAAACCGCCACCGCCAAGCCCCGAGCCGTAGGGCTCGACCACGGCCAGCACCGCGCTGATCGCCACCGCCGCATCAAAGGCATTGCCGCCGGCTTCCAGCAAGGCCAGCCCGGCCTCGGTCGCCGCTGGATGCGCGCTCGCCACCGCCTGCGCTGGCGGGCGCGGAGGCTCCACCGATTCGGTCAGCGGCCCCGTGCCGGCTGGGGTCCAGACCGGCAGCAACCAGAGCGGCAGCAACGCCGCCAGCAGCAGCAAGCGGTTGCGCGCGGCGCAAAAAAGGCCCCCGTCGGGAGCCTTGGCGTGGGTTGGCATCCAGCCTAGAAGGCGTCCATCAACGACTTGCCGAGCTGAGAGCCAGTGCCTGGCAATCATCGGCAAGCAGAACATGGACGGCCTCTTGGGTCAGCTCGACTCACCCGTGATGCGCTCATACTTGGCGCGCAGTTCTTCCTCGGTCTCCTTGTGGTCCGGATCGACGATGATGCAGTCGACCGGGCAGACCTCGACACACTGCGAGGTCTCGTAGTGACCGACGCATTCGGTGCACAGATCCGGCTCGATGACGTAGATCTCGTCACCTTGCGAGATGGCGCCATTCGGGCACTCGGGCTCGCAGACATCGCAGTTGATGCATTCGTCGGTGATGATAAGCGCCATGGTTGGACTCCTATAGATGTCAGAAATAAAGCCTGCGGAGATTACCAGCGTCCGTTGGCTGGGGACATTGGGATGGCGCAAAGTTTATCCAAACCTTTGCCGCAATGCAGCATGCACGCTGGCATCGACGAACCCCGAGACGTCGCCCCCCAGACGCGCGATCTGCTTGACCAGCGACGACGAGATATAGGCATATTGCTCCGCCGGGGTCAGAAACAGGGTTTCGATCTCTGGCGCCATGCGCCGGTTCATGCCGGCAAGCTGGAACTCGTACTCGAAGTCGGAGACCGCGCGCAGGCCGCGCATGATCACATGGACCTGCATCGAGCGCGCAAAATCCACCAGCAGGCCAGAGAAGGGCACGACCTCGACATTCTCCATCGCCTCGCAGATGGTTCGCGCCAGCGCAACCCGTTCCTCCGCAGAAAAGGTCGGGTGCTTGGCGCTGTCGCGCGCCACCGCCACGATCACGCGGTCGAACAACCGCGAGGCGCGATCGATGAGATCGCTATGGCCATTGGTCATCGGGTCGAAAGACCCCGGATAGACGACGCTACGCAAGCTCTGTGCCCTTGGTGAGGTGGGTCGGGGCCGCGAAGCATAACAAATCATGACCGGCCAAACCGGCCCGATCATCCGTCAGGCGCGCGCCCGCAGGCCCCTTCGGGACCGACCCGTGCCAACGCATAGCGCACCTGTCCCGCCTGCTTCTCCCGAAGCCACCGCCAATGCCCGGGCACCTGCGGCAGCGGCGTCGCCCGATCGGTCTCGATGTAGACCAGCGCGCCCACCGTCAGCCAACCGCCCGCGTCCAGTCGCTGCAGCGCGGGCGCGAGCAGGCCGGCGCCAAAGGGGGGGTCCAGGAAACAACAATCGACCGGCACCAGCGACGCGCGCGCGAGCCATGCCAGCACGTCGGCACGATAGACGCTCACCTGATCGGCGCCGAGCTCACGCACATTGGCCTTGAGCCGGTCGGCCACGGCCGCGTTGCGCTCGATCATGGTCACCGACCCGGCACCGCGCGAGGCCGCCTCCAGCCCCAGGGCGCCACTGCCGGCGAAGCAGTCTAGGACACGGCAACCCTCGATGCTCGGCGCCAACCAGTTGAACAGGGTTTCGCGAATGCGATCGCTCGTCGGCCGCAGCCCCGGCTGCGCCAGGACCGGTAGCCGCCGGCCGCGCCAGCGGCCACCGATGAGGCGCAAACGCCCAGGCTCAGTCCTGGCCACCCGTGTCCGCGCCGGGCCGATGCGCCCGTGCCTCGGCCTCCGCCCCGACATCGACCTCGACGCTGGCGTCGGTCCCGGGGATGTCGCCGACCATCACCACCGCCAAGCGTTCGGGATCGACCCGGCGGCGAAACGCGTCCCGAACCTGCTCGGCGCTGAGGGCGCGGATGCGCTCCGGGAAGCTGTCGAGGTAGTCGAGCGGGAGATCGTAGAATCCGATGACCGCCAGATACCGGACGATCTTGCTGTTGCCGGCGATGCGCAGCGGGAAGCCGCCGGTGATGTTCTTGATCGCCGCCTGCAACGCCTCCTCGGTCGGCCCCTGTTCGACGAATCGCGTCAGCGTATCCAGTAGCACTTGCCGCGCGCCCTCGGCTTGCGCGTTCTGGGTTTGCAGCCCCATGATCAGCGGACCCGTCCGCGCCAAGGGCATGAAGTAGCTATACACGCTATAGGCAAGCCCACGCTTCTCGCGCACCTCCTCCATGAACAGGGAGACCAGCCCGCCGCCCCCGAGGATGTGATTGCCGAGGTAGAGCGCGAAGTAGTCGGGATCGCCGCGCCGCATGCCGGGCTGGCCAAGGTAGAGATGGGTTTGGCTGGAGGGGAATCCGATCCGTTCTACCTCACCCTCTTCGCGTGCGGGCACGGGCGGCAAGGATGGCGGGGGCTCGGCGTCGGGAAGCGCGGCCGTGAGACGCGTGGCGAGGGTCTCGGCTTGGGCGCGATCGAGCGCCCCGACGAGAGCAACGGTCGCGTTCGCCGCGCCGTAATAGCGCTGGTGGAAGGCACGCAGGTCATCGACGGTCAAGGCAGCGACGCTCGCGGCGGTCCCGCTCGGGTCCGAGGCATAGGGATGGTCGCCGAAGATCGCCCGATACAATGCCTTGCGTCCGACGCTGCCTGGGTCCTGCTCGTCCAGGCGCAACCCGGTCAAGCGGTTGCGCCGCACCCGCTCGAACTCGCTGGCGTCGAAGCGCGGTTCGGCGAGCACCTTGATCAGCGTGTCAAGAGCGGTCTCCAGCGCCTCGGACTCGGTCAGCGAGCGCAGCCGGACGAAGCTGGTATCGCGATCCACGCCGGCGCCGAGTTCGGCCCCCACCGCCTCGATACGCTCGGCGATGGCATCGGCGTCCAGGTCGCCCGCGCCCTCGCTCAGCATCGCTGCGGTCAACGATGCGAGCCCGGGCCGTTCGCCATCGCGGGCGCTGCCGGCATCGAAGACCACCCGCACATCGACCATCGGCAGCTCTGGCGCGGAGACGAACAGCACCTTGGCCCCGGTCGGTGTCCACCAGCGCTGAATCTCCGGCCCCGCCTGCGCATTCTGGATCACGAGCATGCCAAGCGCGAGCAGCATGCTCGGCCCGACGGCCCACTTGTTCAGCAGGTGCGTGGTCACCCGGAATTGCCGAGGTCTATTGTACATGGCGGCCTCCTGCGGTCTTCGTCGTCGCGCTCGCGGTCTTGTGGTCATCCAATGGCTGCGGATCGAGCACGGCGACAGTGCGGTTCGCGTCCGTCAGATAGCGCCGCGCTACCGCCTGGATCTGCGCTGGAGTGATCGCCGACAGCCGCTCGACCGTTTGCTCGACGAGTTCCCAACCAAGCCCGACGGTCTCGTACTGTCCGAGCAACATGGCCTGATAGAACACGCTGTCGCGCTCGTAGACCTTATCGGCGATCAGCTGACTGCGGATACGCGCGAGCTCCTGCTCGCTCACCGGTTCGGCCCGCAACCGCTCGAGCTGGGCGAGGATCGCCTGCTCCAGGGTGTCGAGCGAGGTGCCGGTGGCCGGCGTGGCATCGATCAGCAGCATCCCCGGGAGACGCGTGAAGGCGTTGTAGCTGGCCCCGACTGCGGCAGCCAGCCGCTCGCCGCGCACCAGTTCGCGGCTGAAGCGCGAACTCGAGCCCGCATCCAGCACCGAGGCCAGCATCTCCAGCGCATAGGGCTCCCATGACTGCTCGGCATCGCTCAGTGCCGGCGTCTTCCAGCCCATCAATAGGTAGGGCTCATTGGCCGGCGCCGCCACCACCAGCCGCTTCTCGCCCCGTTGCCTGGGCTCCTCGCGCGGGCGTGGCCGCAGCGCCGGGCCCGGCTCGAGGGCGCCGAAAGAGTCCTCGGCCAGCGCAAAGACCGCCTCCGGCTCGACGGCGCCGACGACCACCAGGGTCGCGTTGTTCGGCGCGTACCACATGCGATACCAATCGCGCAGGGTCTCGACGTCCATGACCTCGAGATCGCTCTGCCAGCCGATGATCGGGTGACGATAGGGGGAGGCGGCATAGGCGGTGGCGTTGAAGTGCTCGAAGGTCAGCGCCTCCGGATCATCATCGGTGCGCAGGCGGCGCTCCTCCTTCACCACCTCGATCTCCTTGACGAATTCATCGGCGGCCAAGGTCAGGTTGCGCATCCGATCCGCCTCGAGCTCGAAGGCGATCTCGAGGCGATCTGCGGCCAGGGTCTGGAAATAGGCGGTATAGTCACGGCCGGTAAAGGCGTTCTCATCGCCGCCATTTTCGGCGATGATGCGCGAGAACTCGCCGGGCGCGAGCCGTTCCGTGCCCTTGAACATCATGTGCTCGAGGGCATGCGAGACGCCGGTCACGCCGTCGTGCTCGTAACTGGAGCCGACCTTGTACCAGACCTGAGAGGTGACGATCGGCGCGCGATCGTCGCGTTTCACGAGAATCTTGAGCCCATTGTCTAACACCCGCTCGTGCACCTCGGGGCGCGCGCCGGCGGCTGCATCATCGGCCCGAGCGGCGCCGAGCGCGGGGGCGACGAGGATCGCCGCCAGCAGCATGAGGACGGAATGTCTCATCATCGGGATTTTGTCCATCGCATCAATCTAAACTGGCCGGTAAATGGCGACAACGGTGCATTGTTACAATGCACCGGTCGCCTGCCTAGCAGCGCTGGCCGCGACATCGTATCGACCGAGGACCCAGAGACCACCCATGTTCGGATTCGGAAAGAAACAACAGCGCCAGGCCGACACCCAGGACGCGCCCAAGGACGCGCCCAAGGACGCGGGCGACGACCCGCAGTCGAGTAGAGCGCCGCTCGCGCAGCCAGTCCCGGAGCCAGCGGGCGCGGACAGGCCACCCGACGCGACGCCCGGACAGGGACGCCTCGGCGAGGCGATCGCCCGCGCCGCGACCCAACGCGAGGAAGAGGCGGCCCAGCAGCGGCGCCTCTTCGCTGGACTCAAGGCCGGCCTCGCGCGCACGCGCGCGGTGCTCAACGCCGACATTGGCGACCTGGTCTCCGGCCGCACCGAGATCGACGACGATCTGCTCGAAGAGCTTGAGATGCTCTTGTTGGCGGCCGATGTCGGCATGCCGGCCACGCGCCGCATCATCGACGATCTGGCCTATCGCGTAAAACGCCGCGAGGCACTGGAGCCGGACACCTTCCTCGCCGCGCTGCGCCGCGAGCTGGCCAGTCTCCTGGTCGCCAACCAAGCGCCGGTGCGACAGCCGGCGCCGGGCCGGCCGCAGGTGATCCTGATGGTCGGTGTCAATGGCGCCGGCAAGACCACCACCATCGGCAAGCTCGCGCGCCAGCTCAAGGACGAGGGCAACAGCGTCATGCTCGCGGCCGGCGACACCTTTCGCGCCGCCGCTGTCGAACAGCTGCAGGCCTGGGGCGAGCGCAATCAGGTGCCGGTGATCGCGCAGCACACCGGCGCCGATCCGGCCTCGGTGATCTACGACGCGCTCCAGGCCGCGACCGCACGCGGCATCGATGTGCTGATCGCTGATACCGCCGGACGCCTGCATACCAAATCGAACCTGATGGAGGAACTGCGCAAGATCGCCCGCGTGCTCAAGAAGCTCGATGCCGACGCGCCGCACGAGGTGATGCTGGTGGTCGACGCCACCGCCGGGCAGAACGCGCTGCAGCAGGCCCTGCAGTTCAACGACACCCTGCCGCTGACCGGCATCACCCTGACCAAGCTCGACGGCACCGCCAAGGGCGGCATCATCTTCGCCATCGCCGAGCGCCTGCAAGTGCCATTCCGCTTCATCGGCGTCGGCGAACAGGTCGAGGACCTGCGGCCGTTCGAGGCCGAGGCCTTCCTGAATGCCCTACTGAGTCCGTGATCCGGTTCGAGCACGTCAACAAGCGCTATCCGCAGCGCGGCGACGCCCTCAAGGATCTGAGTCTCGAACTCGCCGCCGGCGAGATGGTCTTCTTGACCGGCCACTCGGGCGCCGGCAAGAGTACCCTGCTGAAACTGATCGGCCTGCTCGAACGCCCGAGCCGCGGCCGCATCCTCGTCGATGGCCGCTCGCTCGCGGATCTGCCGCGGCGGCGCATCCCCGACCATCGCCGCGGCCTCGGCATGATCTTCCAGGATCACCGGCTGCTGAACGATCGCACGGTCTACGACAATGTCGCCCTGCCGCTGGTGGTGGCCGGCCTGTCCAAGCGCGAGGTCGGTCGGCGCGTGCGCGCGGCGCTCGATCAAGTCGGTCTGCTCGCCCTCGAGCGCGCGCAGCCGATCGCGCTCTCCGCCGGCGAGCAGCAGCGCGTCGGCATCGCCCGCGCGGTGGTCGCGCGGCCGCCGATCATCCTCGCCGACGAGCCCACCGGCAATCTCGATCCGGATCTGTCGAGCGAGATCTATACCCTGTTCGAGCGCTTCCATGAGGTCGGCGTCACCTTGCTCATCGCCACCCACGATCAGGCGCGGGTCAGCCGCATGGCGCACCGCATCCTGCGGCTGCACCAAGGTCGACTGGTCGCCGACTCGGGGAACTGGTAGATGGCGAGACGCCGCTTTCCCGTGAATCGCCGCCAGGCTCGTAACCCCGGCCGGCCTCGTCGGCGTCTCTCGGCCTGGCTCGAACACCATCGAGAGACCGCGCTCGAGACCCTGCGGCGGCTGCTCCGGCAGCCGTTGGCCACGCTGATGACGGTCGCTGCGGTCGCCATTGCCTTGGCCTTGCCGACCGCGCTGGTGGTGGCGCTCGACAACCTCAAGACGCTTGGCGGCGACTGGCGGCGCAGCGCCGCAGTGTCGGTGTTCCTGCGCCAAGATCTCGACGAGGCCGAAGGCGCGCGGCTGAGCGAGCGCATCGCGCAGCGCCCGCAGGTCGAGGCGGTGACGCTGATCAGCCGCGCCGATGGACTGGCCGAGTTTCGTGCCTATAGCGGCCTCGGCGGCGCCTTGGATCAGCTCGACGAGAATCCCCTGCCGGTGGTGCTCGAACTCCAACTGCGCCCCTCGGCGCTGGAGCCCGCGCGCTTGGCGCCCTTCCTCGCCACCATCGAGGCCCTGCCCGAGGTCGCCTTCCTGCGCGAGGATGCGCAATGGGCGCAACGCTTCCAGGCCATCCTGGGCCTGCTCCGCGCCGGCGTCGCCCTGCTCGCGTTGCTGCTTGGCCTCGGCGTGCTGCTGGTGATCGGCAATACCATCCGGCTCGAGATCGAGAACCGCCGCGACGAGATCCACATCATGGGCCTGGTGGGCGCCACCAACGGTTTCGTCCGCCGCCGCTTCCTCTATAGTGGGGCCTGGTATGGGCTCCTCGGCGGTCTCCTCGCCTGGCTCTTGGTCAACCTGATGGTCTGGCTGCTCGCCGACCAAGCCGCCTCCCTGGCCAATCTTTACCAGCGTGGGTTCGCGTTGCGGGGGCTCGGTCTCGCCGACGCCGCCCTCCTGCTCGCCGGTAGCGCGCTGCTCGGCATCCTCGGCAGCTGGATCGCCGTCGGCCGCCATCTTGATATCGATGACGAGCGCTGAAGCAGGCACGCGAACTTGTCGCCCAAGATGCCATCAAAGCCGGCGAAGACGATGCTCGCTGGATCGCATCGATATGCCGGGTTGTCTACCCTTTGCCACAGGAACTTTCCGTTCAAAACCCGCACAAAAACCCTGTCGCGACTATTGTCAAACGTCGCAAACGCTGCTAGCATCAATCCTGAGTAAAACACTAGGGTATGTCATCATGAGCAACGACATCGCAGCTATTGGAACCTTATCGACTGGCAACATCGACACCTATATCTCGAGCGCCTATCAGATTCCCGTCCTCACCGCCGAGGAGGAGCGTTCCCTCGCCGTCCGCCTGCGCGACGACGGGGACATGATGGCGGCGCGGCGACTGGTGCTGTCGCACCTTCGCTTCGTCATCCGCATCGCGCGTGGCTATCTCGGCTACGGACTGCCCCTGCCGGATCTGATCCAGGAGGGCACGGTGGGACTGATGAAGGCGGTGCGACGCTTCGAGCCGGACGTCGGCGTGCGGCTGGTCTCCTTCGCGGTCCACTGGATTCGCGCCGAGATCCACGAGTATATTCTGCGCAACTGGCGCATCGTGAAGGTCGCCACCACCAAGGCGCAGCGCAAGCTGTTCTTCAACCTGCGCAGCTCCAAGAAGCGCCTGGGCTGGTTCACCAAGCAAGAGGTCGACGATGTCGCCGCCGATCTCGGCGTCAAGCCCGAGACCGTGCTGGAGATGGAATCGCGGCTCTCGAATCATGATATGTCGTTCGATGGTCACGACGACGATGATGACGAAGCCCCCTCGGCGCCCTCGACCTATCTGCCGGACACCCGCATGGAGCCGGCCGCCGCACTCGAGCGCGAGGACAACGATGGCTGGCAACGCGAGCGCCTGTTCGCCGCCCTTGAGCAGCTCGACGAGCGCAGCAAAACGATCCTGCGCGAGCGTTGGCTGAACGAGCGCAAGCAAACGCTGCAT
Source organism: Halochromatium sp. (assembly GCF_046541315.1). Classification (GTDB taxonomy): domain Bacteria; phylum Pseudomonadota; class Gammaproteobacteria; order Chromatiales; family Chromatiaceae; genus Lamprobacter. The sequence continues at coordinate 26,906 of NZ_JBKHDN010000001.1, forward strand.
GAGCTGGCCCAGCAGTTCAATGTCTCGGCCGAGCGCATCCGGCAGATCGAGAAGAACGCGATGAACAAGCTGCGCGTGCAGCTCGAACTCTGACGACGCCAAGGCTCGGGCTGGCGCATCGGCGAGCGCCAGCCCCCAGTCCGGCCACGCGCGTGACAACGACGCTGCCAGGCGAGGACCGCCCCCTGCAAGAGCGCACGGCACCAGGCGCGCGTGACAACGACCACACAGTCTCCTGATCGACGGTTCCATCGCGAGCGCCCACCGATGACCTCTATGATCCTTGCCTTCGCGCGCGCCCAGGCGCGTATCGCGGTGGGCCTCCTCGCCTGCGGCCTCCTCGTCACGCCGCTGGCAGCCGCCGCGACAGTCCCGGCAACCCCATTGATGACGCTCTACAAGTTCAACGGCCCGCTGGAGATCCCGTACTACGAGATCGGCCCCAATGGCCCAGGCCGAGCGGTCGGTCGCCTGCCGCAGGGAACCGCCGTCATCCCCTGTCTGGTGGTTCGCGACGGCCGCGCGCTCACCGATGCCGAAGGCACCCCTTACGTGGGCTTCGAGGTCGTCGTCAACCCGGCCGAGGACAAGGGCGAGCGTGCCAGGACGCGCTTCGAGCGGGCCTTTGCCGAGCGCGAATCGCTCCGGGTCGAGAACCACCATTGCGACGATTCCGTGCGCCATGTGCTCAATGTGCGCGACCTCTATATCCTGCGCAAGCCGCCCTTCTTTGCTCCGCCCGGCCAGGGCGATGCGGCCGTCGCCGAGCGGCAGGGGCACAGCCAGCTGGATAAGATCGTGCGCGTCTTCCACAACTCGCCCGAGTGCGCCTCGGTCGACGCCGCCCTGCTCGGGCGGCGGGCGCGACTCGCGCTGGCCTGGGACCGCTTCATCGACAGGCACCAGGGGCGCTGGGACCACACCGCGCTGGCCCGCGCCAAACACCTCGATTACAGCCTGCGCACGGCCATCTATGAGGGGCATCTCGATCGTGGTTGCTCGGCCTACGGCGCCTGTGAGCGCAATGTGGTGGTGCTCTCGATCCGTAACCGCGGCGTCGGTCAATGCCTGCAACGTCAGGGCTGCCGATTTCCAGGCGATTTCCAGGGCATCGCCTCCGATGTCTCGCAATACAATATCTGGGATGCCTACCTGACCCAGATCTCCGGGCTCACCTCCTGTTATCTGCGCACCGACCTCGCCCAGCACGAGCATTACGAGCGTATCCAGGCCATGTACGCGCAGAGCGTCGGCGCTGCCGAGACCATCCTCTACGGCGGCACGCCGGCGCTGGCGACGGTATTCCCGGGCACCCCGCTGGATGCGCTGACCGAGCTACGCCATTACTACCATCCGCCGGCGATGGGTAAATGCTTTCCGCAGTATGATCGGATCGAGTACCTGTCCGGCGCTGTCGCCAACAAGGGCGCCGATCACGTCTTGCTCGCGAACCAGCGCATCCAGGTCGGGGACCGGATCGGCAGCGGTTATCGGTTCGAGGAGTTTCGCTTCGAGCAAAAGGGGCTGATCGATGCCGTGCGCATCGAGGACAACTACCCCGGCTTCATCGTCGACGCGCGTAAGGTCCGCTTGAGCGGCGGTCGCGGCTGCACGCCTTATGGCGTCTCCAGCGGCTGCCGCTTTTCCCGCATCGGCCGCTACCGGCGCACGCCGAGTTGGCTCAATGTCGGCCAGCCGCTGGCCATCAACTGCCGCGTCGAGGATCGCGGCGCCTCGTGCGACGACAGTGGCCGCGAGCGACGGATCACCGTCGGCGGCGCCTGCGATGTCGACATGATGCCGGTCGCGCGGGTGCGTTAGGGGCTGTCCCCAGGGCGGGAAAACCGGCATAATCCAGCGCTTTCCCGAACCGACCTGCCTTTGGCAGATGGCAGGCGGATAACCAAGGGGGAGTCGCGTATGCCATACGACAGCCATCTTTATCAGATCTTGGCCCCGAACCCGGCGCTGGTCGCGTCACAACTCGATCCGGAGGCCTTCGCCAAGCATTACACCGCAGGCTCGGTGCGTTATTACGCTGGCAAGGTGGTATTCGCGGAGATCGATCTCGATTACCGCCACCCCTATTTCAAGATCGACGACGCGCTCGCGGCCTTGCAGCCACACCCGGACGGCCGGCCGAAGGCGACCAAGTTCATCTCCACCTACCGGGTGCTCGAGCACATCGATCTCGAGGCCATTCAGCGCCTCTTCCTGAGCACGCCGGAAGGCTATACCCTCGGACTCGCGCCGGCGCCTTACGACAAGACCCACGAGGCCGGCTTCCTGCGCATCTACGCCAATATCGCGCCGCTGCGCATGCTGGTGATGTCACGGCTCGATTTTCCCGCCTTTGGCAAGTACATCACCGATCCGGACTTCCCCAAGGGCGCGCCGAAACAGTTCTACACCCAGGTCGACCTGGATATCGAGCACTTCCTCGAGGAATTCGAGGAGCGCCCGACCATGCACCCGCCGATCCCCGGTTTGCATCCCTCGAATCTGCGCGCCGCCATCATGGAGCTGCGCGCCGAGCCGAGCAAGCTGACCAAGGGGCTGCGTCTCGACAGCGCCTTCGACACCATTCCCTACAAGGTCATTCGCCACGGTTTCATGTTCGCCTCGCAAGAGGCGACCCGTTTCTTCCCGATGCCAACGCTGGATGAGATCGAGGCGACCCATTATCGCTTCTGGCGCGCCATGTGACGGTATCGCCCTCGCGGTGGACGCGGGCTGCTCCAGGCCACCGCCGCGTCAGCGGCTCGACCCGCTGAACATGACAACGACAACGATTCGAGCGAGAAGGAGAGTCATCTGAATACCATGAGCCTGAATGCTCTCATCCCCATCATCCTAGGTATCTTCGGCCTGTTGGCGGCCTATCTGATCTTTCGCGTCGTCAAGGCCTATCCGAAGGGCGAGTCGACGGTCGCCGCCATCGGCGACGCCATCCATCTCGGCGCCATGGTCTTCATGCGCCGGGAATACACGGTGCTCGGCCTGTTCGCCGCCGTGCTCGTGGTGGTCCTATTCCTCTTCCTGGGCTGGAAGACGACGCTCGCCTTCGTCGTGGGCGCCTTCACCTCGGCGCTCGCCGGTTTCATCGGCATGAGCACCGCGACCCAAGCCAATGTCCGCACCACTGTCGCGGCGCATACCAAAGGGCCGGCCGAGGCGCTCACGGTGGCCTTCTTCGGCGGCTCGATCATGGGGCTGGCGGTGGCCTCGCTGGGTCTGCTCGGCCTCGGTACCCTCTACCTGCTGTTCGGTGGCGACCCGGAGACGGCGCACGCCATCCACGGCTTCGGCATGGGCGCCTCGAGCGTGGCGCTGTTCTCGCGCGTCGGCGGCGGCATCTTCACCAAGAGCGCCGATGTCGGCGCCGACCTGGTCGGTAAGGTGGAAGCGGGGATTCCCGAGGATGACCCGCGCAACCCTGGCGTCATCGCCGATAACGTGGGCGACAATGTCGGTGACGTCGCCGGCATGGGCTCGGACATCTTCGAGTCCTACTGCGGCGCCATGATCGCCACCATCGCCATCGCCTCGACCCTGGCAGTGGATATCATGGATCCGCTCGGCGAGCGCCAGGCGCTCATGTTCTTGCCGCTGGCCCTATCTTCAGCGGGCCTGCTGTGCTCGATCGTCGGCATCGTCCTGGTGCGGCTCTTCTCCAGCCAGACCCCGGAGCGGGCGCTGCGCATCGGCACCATCGGCGCCAGCATCCTGTTCATCGTCGCAGCCTACTTCGTGATCGTCGGCACCGGTGTCAGCGCGGCCGTCTGGGGCGCGGTCCTGGTCGGCGCCCTCGGTGGCATCGTCATCGGCCTGGTCACCGAGTACTACACCTCGTCCAAGCCGGTCGCCAGCATCGCACTGGCCGGCGAGACCGGCGCGGCCACGGTCATCATCACCGGTTTCGCGGTCGGCATGCGCTCGGTGATCGTGCCGTTGCTGACCATCTGCGTCATTATCTTCGTCTCCAACGCCCTGGTCGGCCTCTATGGCGTCGGCATCGCCGCTGTCGGCATGCTGGCCACCGTCGGCATCACCATGGCCATCGATGCCTATGGTCCGGTCGCCGACAACGCCGGCGGTATCGCCGAGATGGCGGGCTTGGGCGTCGAGACGCGCCGCATCACCGATTCCCTCGACGAACTCGGCAACACCACCGCCGCCATCGGCAAGGGCTTTGCGATCGGCGCGGCGGCACTGGCGGCACTGGCCATCATCACCGCCTACATCGAGAGCGTGTCGCAGCATGTGCCGGACTTCGAGCTGCTGCTGAGCGATCCGATGGTGATCATCGGACTGTTCATCGGCGGCATCCTGCCCTTCGCCATCGCTGCCATCACCATGACCGCGGTCGGCGAGGCGGCATTCGCGATGATCAACGAGATCCGCCGCCAGTTCCGCGAGATCGCCGGCCTGCTGGAGGGCACCGCCGAGCCGGATACCGCGCGCTGCGTGGATATCGCCACCACGGCGGCATTGAAGAAGATGGTGCTGCCCGGCGTCATCGCCATCGCCGCGCCCTGGGCGGTCGGTTTCATCCTCGGCCCGGCGGCGCTCGGCGGTATGCTCGGCGGCGCCCTGCTCGGCTGCGTGCTGCTGGCGCTGACCATGGCCAACGCCGGCGGTGCTTGGGATAACGCCAAGAAGTTCGTCGAGAAGGGCCATCACGGCGGCAAGGGTTCCGATACCCACAAGGCGACCGTGGTCGGCGATACCGTCGGCGACCCGTTCAAGGACACCTCCGGCCCGTCGATGAACATCCTCATCAACGTCATGGCCATCGTCAGCCTGGTGATCGCGCCGCTGCTCGGTAACAGCCTGCTGGGCTGATCCATCGACCACGTCGTTCGACTGCTTCCCGATGCGAGAGCCACTGTCCAGCCCTCCTCGGGAAGCAGCCAATGGACAATCGCACAGGCATACGCCGACACCGGGCAACCGGCGTCGGTTTCATTTATTCATGGTCGGCCTCGCGCGCGCTTGCCCGGCGAGGATCGGGCGATGGCCGCAGACTACTGCCGCAGACTATTCTGGGCTCTCGCCAAGCGTCTGATAGTACTGCTTGATATCCTCGCCGATGGTGGCGGTGATCTGATAGAAGACCTCGTGCGAGATCAGCACCGGCTGGTTGCCGATCTGATCGGCCTGAGCACAGGTCTCGGCGATGAGACGGTAGAGGTAATTGAGCACGAAGCGCGGCTGGCGCAGCTTGTCCAATGCCCCCAGGATCTCGCGCTGCGGGATCGCCGAGGCAAAGAGATTATCCAGCGGATAGGGATGACTCGGATCGGCCCGGCAGATGCGCAGGCGGGCCGACATCATGTCGAATAACTGCTTATCGCCCCAGCGAAACGGATAAATGATCTTCTGTTTGTCGAAGCGCGCCTCATTGGCCTTCTCGGTGCTGGCCTTGCGCACGGATTCGTAGAGCTGGCGCGGCAGCAGCATCTTGAAGCTGAGGTTCGGATGCAGTTGCAGGATGCGGTTGTTCCAGAGCGGCCAGACGAAGTCCTGCATGCGTTCGCGGTCGCCATTGATCAATGAGGGCTCGTCGACCTTGTCCATGACCACCACGATCTGCTGATAGCCAAGGCTGAGCATGATATCGATGAACTTGGTCGCGAATAACCGGCGCACATCGTCATCGTCGCGCCAGCCGCCGCGCTTCACGTCCTGATCCTTGAGATAGCTCGGCGGAATCCAATGCAGCGCGCGCTCGACATCGCGCATATTGCGATCGCGCACCAGAATCTCGCGCTCGGCGGAACGCGCGACCCCGCGGTAGAAGTTCCGCTGCGCCAACGGCGCGATCCCCAGTGTCATCAGCCCAACGATCAGGCCCTTGAGGCTGCTGAAGAAGCCCTTGATCAGCCCGCGCGGCAACAACCGTCTCGCCAACGAGCTCATGATGCGGTTGTAGCGATCCGGCGGACCGCTGACATAAAACGCCATCAGCATCATCAGATCATGACGGCGATAGCGCTCCAGACGTTCCAAGGGCACGTCCGTGTTCTTGATCTCGCTGAGCAAGGCCTCCATGCCGCAGACCAAAATCGCATCGAGATGTTGCGCCAAGCCAAAATCCTTCAGCGTGATCGGCTCTTGACGGCGCCGGTCCTGCTGCTCCCGCTTGCGCTTAAACGCCTCGAGGAAACCGTTGAAGTCATCGTAACGCAGCATCAGGATGTTCTCCTCATGCTCGCGGTTGAAGTGCTCGATGTTCTTTTCCAGGGCCAGGCGCAGCGCTGACTTGCCGCTCCCCTTCACGCCGAAAATCATCGAGGTGCCGCGTCCGGGCGGTTCACCGAAGAACTTGTCCCAGGCCTGATGATTGAAGGTGTAGTCGGATTCGTTCAGAAGCTCCTCGAACACCTTGTCGTTCTGCGCTTCTTCCTCGATGAAAGGGTTGCGAACGAGCCCATGGGACCCCAGGAATTGCGACATCGTCATAGACATGGGAAAGATACCTGTTCGCCGTCAACGTCGGCCGCGCCGGGGCCGCCACCGAGGTATCGGTGGCCGACGCGCGCAGGCCTCAGCACGCTCTGTTGGCATCCGCTCGCGCTGCCGAGCAGAGGTGCTGCGGGGATTGTGGTTGGACTGTGATCAGAGTTTTGGCGAGTGTTCGACCAGGATGTAGAAGAGCACCGCAAAGGAGACGCCCATCATCACGAAACGCGGCCAGAGGGATTTATCCGCGTAATTGTGCAGCTTGCGCTTCAGTTCGCAGATGAACCCCCCTTCAGGCGACTCGCGCATCCGGCATAGGTGGAGTGCGAGCCGTGCCAGGAGACGACGCGCCACATCGAAGACAGCATATAAAAAGAAAATGAGCGCCAGAAATGTCGCCAAACCGAGTAGCCAGTTCTCTAGATGTCCCATGATGCTATACAACCGTTAGGGGCCCTACGCTTGAGGGAGGACCCTACCCCGAAGGTCGAGGGGCTATCCTGCCATAGTGGCGGGACGCTGTCTTGTCGATCGCGCATTGAAAGATCTCGCCGACCCAGTCCCGCCGCGCTGGCCAGCCCCACCGTCGCCTTCTTCACCCCCGGAAGACGCCGATCGCCCTCCTCAGTGCGGCGAAGTCAGCACATCTGCGGACTGGTCCGCCCACGCCACCGCCTGGAGATAGGCTTCGGTCATCTGCGCAGGGGTCAGCCGCGCAAACCGGGCTTGTTGGAAATCACCCTGTTCGTAGGCGATGACGCTCGTCAGCGCCTCGCCATAAGGCCCCTGGCGATGTAACAGCGCGTCACGCACCTCGCTGGTCAGCGGCAGCGCATCGAGCACCTCCGCCAGCGGCGCCCGCATCATCGCATCCAGCAGCGAGAACAGCCCCACGGTGAAATAGATGTCGGCATGCGCGCGCCCGGCGAGCATCGCCAGCAGCTCGCACATCTTGGCGCGCTGAATCCCTTGAGCCATCAGCTCGCTGGACTGGTTGTCGAGCTTGGCGAGCAGCAACAACGAGGCCCAGCGCCGGATCCTTTGGGGGCCAAGATAGACCACCGCCGCGCGCAAGGATTCCACCTCCCTGGGCAACGCGAAGAAGGCGGAATTGAGGTGGCGCAATAGTTTGTAGCTGAGCCTGACATCATGGCCGATGATCTCCTCGAGTTCGGCGACATCGACCTCCGGATTCTGCAGCCTGGTCGTCAGCTCCAGCAGCTTGAGCCGGTTGAGCGGGATCTGGGTCCCCTGCACGATCGTCGGCCGGGACAGGAAGTAGCCCTGGAAGTAATCGAACCCGAGCTGTTTGCAGTATTCGAAGGCCTCCTCGTTTTCAACCTTTTCCGCCAGCAACTTGACATCGTAGGCCTGGAACGATCGGACTTGCTCAACGAGTTCCTCTCGCGACCAGTTCATGATATCGAGCTTGACGATGTGCGCGAACTCCATCAAGGGTCGCACCGACGCCTGGAACACACAATCATCCAGTGCCACCATGAAGCCGTCATCCACATAGGCCCGCAAGCCGGCGATCACCTCGGCATCGGGCTGCACGTCCTCCAGCACCTCCAGCACCACGCGTTGCGCGGGTAATGGCAGCGACTGACGCTCGACGAAGAAGCGCCGGGAGAGATTGATGAAGGCGCGATGCGGGCCAACGATGCGATCGAGGCCGAACTCCAGGAACACGTTCACGATCACCTGCGAGGTCGCCCGGTCGCCATCCACCTCCCCCGCAGCGTTGCCGGAACCATCGCGGAACAAGAGTTCATAGCCGTAGAGCTTTGAGTGACGGTCGAAGATCGGCTGACGCCCGACGAAAATCTCGTCCATCGTGTCTCTCCTTGGGGGTGCTGTCTCGCGACGCGTTGTTCATCGCTCGCGCCACTGCCTGCAACCGCGCAGTCTATCACCGAGCGGGAACGGCAACGGCAGCCGGCGGTCCGCTAGGTGCCCGCGCCGGCGGCATCGAGTCGGGAACAGCGCACCCAGCGTCCTCCTGGCAGTCGTTGGATCTGCGGGTAGGCCCGCGCGCACTCGGGAATGGCGAGTGGGCAGCGCGGATGAAAGTGACAACCGGCCGGAGGCGTCGCGGGTGACGGCATATCGCCCGCGAGCCGGATGATCTGGCGGCGCTCGGCCTTGTCCATCATCGGCACCGCCGAGAGCAGCGCCTGCGTATAGGGATGGCGCGGCTCATCGAGCACCTCGGCGGCGCGACCCTGCTCGACGATCCGGCCCAGATACATCACCGCGACCTCATGCGCCAGATAGGCGACGACCGAGAGATCGTGCGTGATGAACAGATAGCTAAGCCCAAGCCTGTCCTGTAGCCGCTTGAGCAGGTTCAGGATCTGCGCCTGCACCGAGACATCCAGGGCGCTGGTCGGCTCGTCGCAGATGATCACTTTGGGTTCGACCGCGAGCGCGCGGGCAATGCAGATGCGTTGACGCTGGCCGCCGGAGAACTCATGGGGGTAGCGATCCATCGCCTGCTCGCCGATGCCGACCTGCTCCAGCAACGCCGCCACCCGCCGCCGCCGTGCCGCGCGGCCCTGTTCGAGGGCCAGCGATTGTAGCCCCTCGCCAACGATATCGCCGACCAACATGCGTGGATTCATCGAGGCAAAGGGGTCTTGGAAGATGATCTGCAGATCCTTGCGATAGCGGCGCATCCGCCCAGCCCCAATCGCAGCGAGATCAACGCCGTTATAGCGCACCTGGCCAGCGGTGGGCGACACCAGCCGCAGGAGCGCCTTGCCAACGGTGGTCTTGCCGCACCCCGACTCGCCGACCAGGGCCAGGGTCCGCCCGGCCCGCAGGCTCAGATCGACCCCGTCGACCGCCTTCACATGGCCAACCGTGCTGCGGAACAGACCGCGCTGAATCGGGAAGTGGACCCGTAGCCCCTCAACGCTGAGCAATACCGGCGCGGCGGGCTCGGCGGGTTCCCCTCGCGCCGCGTCCAAGCCCGGTTCGCCGGCGGCCGCCTCCGCCGCGCTCGCTCCAGTGCCTGCCTCCTGGAAACCCGCTGCCCCCTCGGCCCAGAGCAGACAGCGCACCTGTTGCTCGTGGTGGGGCCGAAACCAACCGATCGGGGCCGCGCGACAGGCGGGCATGACCTGAGGGCAGCGCTCGGCAAAGCGACAGCCGACGAAGGCCCGATCCAGCGCTGGCACCCGACCCGGGATCACCGCCAGCTCGCCACGGCGCTTGCGCGCGCTCGGCACGCTCGCCATCAGCTGGCGGCTGTACGGATGCGCCGGCGCCGCAAAGAAGGTCGCGACGCTGGCCTGCTCGACGATCTGCCCGGCATACATCACCGCCAGCCGGTCGGCGGTCTCGGCGACCACCCCGAGGTCATGGGTGATCAGCAGCACCGCCATCCCGGTTCGCGCTTGCAGCCCTTTGAGCAATTGCAGCACTTGCGCCTGGATGGTGACATCCAGCGCGGTGGTTGGTTCATCGGCAATCAGCAGTTGCGGGTCGCCGGCGAGCGCCATGGCGATCATCACCCGCTGCTTCATGCCACCCGAGAGCTGGTGCGGGAATTCGCGCGCGCGCCGCGCGGGATCGGGAATCCCCACCGCCCGCAGCAGTTCGACCACCCGCGCGCCGACCGCCGCCTTCGGCAGACGCTGGTGCAGCCGCACCGCCTCGGCGATCTGCTCGCCGACCCTGAGCACCGGGTTCAGCGAGGTCTGCGGTTCCTGGAAGATCATCGCCATGCGCCCACCGCGCACGCCGCGCATCTCGCGCTCGGTCAAGGCCAGCAGCTCGCGGCCAGCGAGCCGCACCGAGCCATCGGTGATGCGACCCGACAGCGGCAGCAAGCGCATCAGCGACAACGCCGTCATCGACTTGCCACAGCCAGACTCGCCCAGCAGTGCGAGGGTCTCGCCCCGGCGGATCTCGAAATCGATGCCATCGCAGACCCGCACCGGCCGCTCGTCGGCGCCGAGCTGCGCCGTCAGATTCGAGACCTGCAGCAAGCCGTCGCTCATCGAACCGCACTCCGCAAGCGGGGATCGAAGGCATCGCGCACCACGTCGGCCAGCAGATTGGCGGCCAGCACCAGGGTGAACATGAACACGAAGGCCGCCGCCAGCGACCACCAGACCACCGGATCGCGGGCCAGCTCCAGCCGCGCGCTATTGATCATGTTGCCCCAGCTGTTCATGGTCGGATCGACCCCGATGTTGACATAGGAGAGCACCGCCTCGGCCAGCACCAGGCCGCTGAAATCCAGCACCAGGGTGATCATCACGATATGCAGCACATTGGGCAGGATGTGGCGGCCGATCACGGTCGAATGCCGCACCCCGAGCGCGCGCGCCGCCTGCACATAGTCGGCCTCGCGCAGCTTCAGGGACTCGCCGCGCAGCAGTCGGCAGAGACCGGTCCAACTGGTGACGCCGAGGATGATGCAGAGGAACAGCAGGCGCAGATCGGCGCGCTCGACCAAGCTCTGGAATTGGTCGGCGTTGTTGGTCATATAGACCTGCAGCATCAGGATCGCGGCCGCGATCAGCAGCACGCCCGGAATCGAATTCAGCGTGGTGTAGAGATATTGGATCACATCATCGGTGCGGCCGCCGAAATAGCCGGCCATGATGCCCAGGATCACCGCCGCCGGCAGCATCACCAGCGTGGTCAGGGTGCCGATCACCAGGCCGGTGCGGATGCTCTTCAGGCTCTGATAGAACACGTCCTCGCCGACCTTGTCGGTGCCCAGGATGTGGTACTTGGCCGCCAGCTCGGCGGCGACGAAGCTCAGCACCAGCATCAGCGCCAGCGTGATCAGCCCCACGCGCCAGGGCAGCTCGGTCTCGCCGCGCCAGATCGCCCGCGCGCGCTCATTGAAGGACTGGCGCCAGCGCATCGCGAGCAGCCCGATCAGCACCGCCATCAGCGCGGCCCAGACGAGCAGCCCCTTGACCATCCCGAACAGCCCGCGCAGGCCGATATCGACAGCGCGCCGCGCGGGATCGGCCAGATGCGTGCCGCCATGTTCGAGGCGGGGATAGCCGCGCGTGACGCTGCCATCCGGCTGCTCGATCGGTTCCTTGACGAAGAGATGCGTGGCAAAGGGCGCGGAGAAGGTCTTCTCCTGGCGCTCGCGCAGCCCGCTGAGCCAGAGATCGAGCACCGAGATGATCTGGGTCGAATAGGTCGGCGTCCTCGTGCTGGCGGATTGGCCCGCCGTCTCGTCGGCCCCCTGAGCCTGCGCGACCGCCGCCGGCTCTCCTCCATCAGCGGCCGGATCGCTGCCCACCGCGCTCTGGGAGGCTGCGGCGGCCTGCGCGACCGGCTCGACACGCGGATGGAAATGCAGCGAATCCAGCAGTCCGATGCCGACATAGAACAGGACCACCACCAGTGCGGCGACCCCCACCGGCGAGCGCCCGACTTGCAGCCAGGGCCCGCGCAGATGCTCATGGCGCGCGGCATAGAGGCCAAAGCCGATAGCGACCGCGATCAGCACGAAAACGAGGGCGTCAGTGATCAGGATGACTGGCACGGCATGGCCCTCAAGACAGCCTGACTCGGGGGTCGACCAGGGTGTAGGAGATGTCGGTCAGGATCAGCCCGATGATGTAGAGCACCGAGCCGAGGAAGACCATCGCGCGCACGATCGAGAAGTCCTGGCGGTTGATCGCATCGATGGTGTAGCTGCCAAGACCGGGCACGCCGAAGAAGGACTCGATGATCAGCGCGCCCATGAACAGCAGCGGCAGGACCGCGACCACGCCGGTGAGGATCGGGATCAGCGCATTGCGCAGCACGTGGCGAAACAGCACCGCGCGCTCGCGCAGCCCCTTGGCGCGCGCGGTGCGCACATAGTCGCGATTGATCTCTTCGAGGAAGAAGGTGCGATACAACCGCGTGCTGCTGCCGATGCCGGCGACGACGCCGACCACCACCGGCAAGATCAAGAACTTCAGCGCCTCGAACCCGGTGTCGTAGCCCGAGATCGGCACCAGATGCAACAGCTTGCCGATCAGGAACTGACCACCGATGATGTAGAACAGCCCGGAGATCGACATCATCGCTACCAACAGCACCACGCTGCCAAAATCGATATAGGTGGCGCGGAAGAACACGATCATCAAGGCGTAGCTGATCGCGATCGCCAGCCCCACCAGCAGGGTCGGCAGCGCGATCGCCAGACTCGGCCACATGCGCTGGCGGATGTCGAAGCCGATATCGCGACCGCTGTCCGATTGACCGAAGTCGAACGCGAACAGTTTCAGCGATTTCTCGAAGAAGATGCTGTCGGTCAGTGCCTCCAACCCCCCGCGCTCGGCGTTGTAGAGCAGCGGCTTGTCGTAGCCATGCTCGGCCTTCCAGGTGTCGATCGCCTCTTGGGTCACGCGTTTGTCGCCGAGCTGCATCCGCGCCATGTCATCGGGCGAATTGACGACGAAGAACAAGACGAAGGTGATCAGATTGACACCGATCAGGATCGGGATCGCGTAGAGCAGGCGGCGCAGGATATAGGCACTCATCGGGCGCGGCTCCGCTCGCGCCGGCGCGCGACCAGGAACGCAGGGATGGCGCCGAGGATCAGGATCGCCACCAGCGCCGCGATCGGCCAGAGCACCGGTGGATTCCATCGCGCGCGCAGCTGCTCGCGCAACGCGGGATCGAGTCGCCGATACTTGAGGGTGTTATTCGCCATCAGATTCGGCTTCACGTTGTCGAGCCACTGGTGGTGCAGGCTGAAGGCCTTGGGATAGAAGCCAAAGGACCAGGGCGCGTCGTGCCGCACGATCTCGGTCATCCGATCGATCACGGCCTGGCGCTCGGGGCCGTCATCCATGTTCTTCATCCGCTCGAAGAGCCGGTCGAACTCCGGATTCTGGTAATTGGCCGCGTTCTCGCCGCCATCGACCTTGCGGTTGGGACCATAGAGCAGGAAGAAGAAGTTCTCCGGGTCCGGATAGTCGGCATTCCAGCCCCACATGAAGACCTGACCGGTGCCCTTGCGCATCTTCTCCTGAAAGCGATTGTAATCGGTGGCGCGCACGACCAGCTCGATGCCGAGCTTGGCGAACCGCTTGCGCATCCAGTTCAGCCGCGCCTTGCCGTCGGGCCCGGCATCCATGGCCTCATAGTAGATGGTCAACGGGCGGCCGCTGTCGGGATCGCGTCCGTCCCGGTAGCCGGCCTCAGCGAGCAGCGCCTTCGCCTCGTCCAGCGATTTTCGCCGCGCGCGTCCATCGCGCCAATCGAACACATAGGGATTGATCCCGGCCTCGCCCTGGCGGTGGCCGAAGATGCCGGGCGGCAGCGGCCCCTGCCCCTCGACGCCGCGGCCGTTGGCGAAGATCGAGATGTATTCATCGAAATCGACCGCGATACTGATCGCCTGGCGCAGCAACCGCGCGCGTTCCGACTCGCCGCCGAGCAGCGGGTCGAGCATGTTGAAGCCCATGTACCAAATCGAGGTCTGCACCGCGGTGACCAGCTCGATGCCCTTCTCGCGCATCTCATCGGTGAGATCGGCCTCGCCCGCCGCATCGAACTGGATCGCCTGATCGAAGGCATCGGAGCTGACGCCCGAGCTGTCGTAGAACCCCTGCAGGAACTTGTTCCAGTACGGGATACTCTCCTGCTCCAGACTGTAGATGGCCCGATCGACGAAGGGCAGCGGCTGGCCGGCATCCGCGAGCAGCCCGGCGGCCCGGTCCCCGGGCATGCCCTCGCTCGGGTAGCGCTCGCCGTGGAAGTGCGGATTGCGCGCCAGCACCATGCGCAGGTTTGGATTGTTCTCGCTGAGCATGAAGGGCCCGGTGCCGACCGGATACCAATCCAGCGTCAGGTTGCTCTGTTTCATGCCGAGCTGGCCGTAGAGGGCCTCGGCCTCCCAGGGCATGGGCGCGAAGAACGGCATCGCCAGCCAATAGACGAACTGCGGATAACGGCCCTTGAGCCGAATCCGATAGCGATAGCGGTCGATCACCTCGGCGCCCTCGAAGGGCACCTGGCGCAGATCGAAGAACAGCCGCTCGGCGTCCACCGGGGCCGGCGCCTCGGCGGCGATGCGCTCACGCAGGGCCTTGAAGCCGAGGATGTGCTCGCCCATCAGCCCGGCGATCGGCGAATGCAGCCAGGGCGTGGCCAGGCGCTTGATCTGGTAGACATAGTCCTCGGCGATCAGCTCGCGGGTGCCGGTCTCGGGCAGGTCATGCAAGGTGTTGACGCGCGCGATCGCCTGGGCATCGAGCCGATGATAGCGGTAGACGCCCTGCGCATCCTTGGCGAAGGCGGGATGCGGCTGATAGTGGATGCCAGGCGCGATCTCGATCAGATACTCGCTCACCGCGACCTGGCGCGGATCGGCATCCGCCGGCAGCGGCTCCCCGTCCGCGTCCAGATAGCGCACCTCGGGCAGCGCCCGGGCGGTCAGCGGCACCAGCTCGTACGGGCGCTTGAGAAAATGGTATTGCAGCGGCGGCTCGTAGATTTGGGCGATGAAGGCGTATTCGTTCTCGCTGTAGGAGCGTACCGGGTCGAGGTGCTTGGGCCGCTCGGTGAAGGCGCCGTAGAGGATGTTCTCGCCGGATTGCGAGGCTGGATAGGGATTGTTCCAGGGCGGTTGGCCACAAGCGCCGAGCAGCAGCACGACGACCATCGGCAACGGCAAGAAGCGGCGGGCTCTGGACATGGATACTTTCCGCGCAGGCTGAGTTTCGGTAACGTTAAGGGCCGCTTGGAACACGGGCGGTTTGCCGCGCCCCTATCCTACACAATATCCGTTTGGAGAGACTCTATGGGCTTCTTGTCCGATAAACGTATCCTCATCACCGGCGTTGCCAGTAACCGCTCGATCGCCTGGGGCGTCGCCCAGGCCATGCATCGCGAGGGCGCGACCCTGGCCTTCACCTATCAGGGCGACAAGCTCAAGAGCCGGGTCGAGGATCTGGCCTCGCAATGCGATGCCGACTTCGTGCTGCCGCTCGATGTCTCCAACGACGAGGAGATCCAACACTGCTTCGCCATGCTCGGCGAGGGCTGGGACGCGCTCGATGGCATCGTGCACTCGATCGCATTCGCGCCCAAGGAACAGCTCGAGGGCGATTACGTCGATTGCGTCACGCGCGAGGGCTTCGCCACCGCGCACGATATCAGCTCTTACAGTCTGGCGGCGCTGGCCAAGGCCGGCCGGCCACTGATGCAGGGGCGCAACGGCGCCATCCTCACCATGAGCTACCTGGGCGCGGTGCGCGCGGTGCCGAATTACAACGTGATGGGGATCGCCAAGGCCAGCCTGGAGGCGAACGTGCGCTATCTGGCGGCGTCGCTCGGACCGGAGGGCACGCGCGTCAATGCCGTCTCGGCGGGTCCGATCCGCACCCTGGCCGCCGCCGGCATCGCCGATTTCCGCTCGATGCTGAAGCAGGTCGAGGAACGCACGCCGCTGCGGCGCAACGTCACCATCGATGAGGTGGGGAACGCCGGCGCCTTCCTCTGCTCCGATCTCGCCTCCGGCATCACCGGCGACGTGCTCTACGTCGACACCGGCTACCACATCCTCGGTCTGGGCTGAAATCCTGCTGACCTGAGTTCGGCGCTGGATCCTCGACCCTGGATCCGAGCGTCCGGATTCGAGCGTCCGGGTTCGAGTCTGGGCGCCGCCGGTCTACAAGGAGTCGTCCGCGACGACCGGCTTGCGCTCGATCTTCGCCCGCGCCTGCATATCGGCCAACACCGCATCGACATCGGCGGTCGCCAGCGTCCGTTCGAGCACGCCGGCCTCGGCCTCGATTTCAGCCGCGTCGAGCCGCGCCGGATCGCCGTCGATGACCTCGGAGACCAGCACCACGAAGGCATCGCCGCCGTCCTCGGCGCTGGTGCTGCCGACCCGGATCTCGGCATCCGCATCGGGCCGTGGCAGCGAGAACGCGAGCCGAATCACCGCGGGCGGCAGCTCGTCCGCAGCGCGCCCGACTTGGCCCGCGTCAATGACCTCAAAACCCGCGGCCGCCTCGGCAAGCGTCTGTCCCGCCCGCACCCGCTCCGCGATGGCCTCGGCCTCGGCTTGGGCGGCCTCGGCGGCCTGTTGGGCCTCGAGCCGGGCGACGATCTCGTCTCTCACCTCCGCCAACGGCCGCACCGCGGGCTCGCGATGCTCGACGACCCGCAGCACCATGGCCTGCAACCCGTCGGGATCGGGCTCGAGCAGTTCACTGTTATGGCCCCGCTCCAACACCTCCTCGCTGAAGGCGGCGTCAATGACCTTCGGATGGGCAAACAGGCCCTCGCCGCCGCTGCGGTCGATCCAATCGCTCTCCTGAATCTCGAGTTCGAGGGTCTCGGCCGCCGGCACCAGGCTGTCGGGCGACTCATAGGTCAGGGTTGCGAGCTGCTCGGCCTGTTCGAAGAAGATGCCCTCGCTGCCACCGTCACGCAGCTCGGCCTTCAGCTCGTCCTTCACCGCCTCGAACGGCCGTGGCTCGCCGCCACGCTCATCCAAGACTTCGACCAGATGGTAGCCAAAGCGGCTGCGCACCGGGTCGCTCAGGGTCTCGGGTTCGAGCGCGAAGACGGCCTGCTCGAAGGCCGGATCGAGCATGCCACGGCCGATCCAGCCAAGTGCCCCGCCGCTGTCGGCGCTGCTTGGATCCTCGGAGACCTCGGCGGCCACCTCGGCAAAGGCCTCGCCGTCGCGCAGCCGCTCCTGAATGGCTAGCAGACGTTCGCGGGTCGCCGCGCGCGTGGCCCGATCGGCCTCCTCCGGGACCGTCAGCAGGATATGACGGACCCGCCGCTCGCGCGGGGCGGTGAACTCGTCGCGGCGCTGTTCATACTGCTCGCGCAAGGTCGCCTCGTCGAGGCGCTGATCCGGCGCCGAGAGACGGGCCGCATCGAGCAGCAGATAGGCGATGCGGACCTGCTCCGGGGTGGCGAACTGCTGCGGATGCTCATCGTAGTAGGCGGCGATGGCCGCATCGCTCGGCGCTTCAACGCCCTCCTCGAAGGCGACGCTCGGCACCGGCACATAGGTCAACGCCCGCTGCTGTCGCACCAGGCTCAGGCTGCGTTCGGCCAAGGCATCGGTGACGAAGGCGGTTGCGCGAATCGCGCGCGGTAGCTGGGTGATCAACAACTGACGGCGCAACGAGGCCTCATAGGCGGATGGCGTCAGGCCCTGGAGCCGCAGCACCTGTTCGTACTCGGCCTTGGAAAAGGCGCCGTCACGCTGAAAGGCGGGCTCGCCGAGGATGGCCGCGCGCACGGCCTGATCCGAGGTCCGCAGCCCCATGGCCTCGGAGTCCTCCAGGAGCAGGGTCTCGCGGATCATGCGCTCGAGGACTTCGGCGCGGATGCGCGCGTCGCCGAACAAGGCGGGATCGTAGGCATCGCCCAACTGATCCCGCAGCTGCATGCGGGTGCGATTGACGTTCTGATTGAAGGCCTGCTCGGTGATCTCGGTACCGTTGACGCTGGCGACCACCGGCTCCTTCCCTCCGCCGAAGTAGGAATCGATGCCCCAGAAGGCGAAGGGGATACTGATCAGAATGATGACGGCCCAGGCGACCCAGCCCTGCGCGCGTTCTCGGATCTCCTGCAACATAGCGTGTCGGACTCAGCGTGCGAAGAAATGACGGGACAAATGAAAACGGGGTACCCCAAGAGGATACCCCGTTTCAACGTGATGGCGGAGTGGACGGGACTCGAACCCGCGACCCCCGGCGTGACAGGCCGGTATTCTAACCAACTGAACTACCACTCCAAAAAACTGTGGTGCCGCAACCCTGGGTGGTGGGTGCTGCAGGGATCGAACCTGCGACCCTCGCCTTGTAAGGGCGATGCTCTCCCAGCTGAGCTAAGCACCCGATCTGCTAGGCACCCGCCCGAATGAAGCAGTCATTGTATCGCATCCTTGAGGGCTTTGCCAGCCTTGAATGACGGATTTTTTGAGGCCGCGATCTGGATCGCCTCGCCGGTCTGCGGGTTGCGCCCGGTGCGCGCGGCACGCTCCTTCACGGAAAAGGTACCGAATCCGATGATCGAGACGGATTCACCGTTCTTCAGGGTGGCCGCGACGGAGTCGGTCAGCGCGTCGAGCGCGCGAGCTGCCGCAGACTTGGAGATATCGGCCGCATCGGCCATCGCGTCCACGAGTTCTGATTTATTCATTGATCCCCCTGATTGACCCCATGCCCTGGGGCCGTTTTGCCGTGCGTAAACGCGTGAGTCGAGCCAACACTGGCTCGACTCACGACATGGATGAGAACGACTGTGTCGCCCTGATGAGTCCAGGATTGTTAAGGAGGTCCCCGGAGGTGTCAACCCAAAAGCAGCGGCGATGCGCGCCGGGGACGAGAACGCGGCACCCGCAAGAGTCCAGCCGCGAGGCCGCACCCGCTCGGCCGCTCAGGCCTCGCGCATCCGCCGAGCCATGCCCGCCGTCAGATGCCCGCCTGACTCAGTGGTGCGTGCGCACACCCGCGTCGGGCTTCTTCTCCTCGACCGGAGGCGCGGCCTCCCCCACCGCATTCTCCTCGTCCGGACGCGGGGCGGGCAGGCCGGCCAGCGCCAACTCCAGGACCTCGTCGATCCAGCGCACCGGTCGGATGTCCAGGCTCTGCTTGATGTTCCTGGGGATATCGACCAGATCGCGCTCGTTCTCGTGCGGAATCAGCACCTGCTCGATACCGCCACGATGCGCCGCCAGCAGCTTCTCTTTGAGGCCGCCGATCGGCAACACCTCGCCGCGCAGCGTGATCTCGCCAGTCATGGCGACACTCGCGCGCACCGGCATCTGGGTCAGCGCCGAGACCAGGGCGGTGCACATCGCCACGCCCGCGCTCGGCCCATCCTTCGGCGTCGCGCCCTCGGGCACATGGATGTGCATGTCGTACTTCTGATGAAAATCGGTCTCGATACCGAGCGATTCGGCGCGCGAGCGCACCACCGTCATCGCCGCCTGGATCGACTCCTGCATCACATCGCCGAGCTGGCCGGTAAAGATGAACTTGCCCTTGCCCGGCACCAACGCCGCCTCGATGCGCAACAACTCGCCGCCGACCTCGGTCCAGGCCAGACCGGTCACCTGCCCGACCTGATCGTGCTCGTCGGCCAGGCCGAAGCGGAAGCGCCGCACGCCGAGGTACTTGTCCAACGACTTGGGCGTCACCGTGACCGTCTTGTCCGGCTTCTTCAGCAGGATCTCCTTGACCACCTTGCGACAGATCTTCGAGATCTCGCGCTCGAGATTGCGCACCCCGGCCTCGCGCGTGTAGTAGCGCACCAGGTCGCGCAAGGCGGCCTCGCGAATCGTCAGCTCGCCGCGCTTGAGCCCGTTGTTCTTCATCTGCTTCGGGATCAGGTAGCGCTCGGCGATGTTGATCTTCTCGTCCTCGGTGTAGCCCGAGAGACGGATCACCTCCATGCGGTCGAGCAGTGCCGGCGGGATCTTCAGCGTGTTGGCGGTGGCGACGAACATCACCTCGGAGAGATCGAAATCGACCTCGAGATAATGGTCGTTGAAGGTGTTGTTCTGCTCCGGGTCGAGCACCTCGAGCAAGGCTGAGGCTGGATCGCCGCGGAAGTCCATTGCCATCTTGTCGATCTCGTCGAGCAGGAAGAACGCATTGCGCGAGCCGGCCTTGGACAGATTCTGGATGATCTTGCCCGGCAAGGCACCGATATAGGTGCGTCGGTGACCGCGGATCTCGGCCTCGTCGCGCACGCCACCAAGCGACATGCGCACGAACTTGCGATTCGTAGCGCGGGCGATCGATTGACCGAGCGAGGTCTTGCCGACGCCGGGCGGGCCGACCAGACAGAGGATCGGCCCCTTGAGCTTGCGCACTCGCTGCTGCACGGCCAGGTACTCGGTGATGCGTTCCTTGACCTTTTCCAGCCCGTAGTGATCGGTATCGAGCACCTTCTCGGCGACACCGACATCGTTGCGGATGCGGGTGCGCTTCTTCCAAGGCACCGAGACCAGGGTGTCGATATAGTTGCGCACCACGGTCGCCTCGGCCGACATCGGCGACATCAGCTTGAGCTTGTTCAGCTCCCCTGTCGCCTTCTCCTTCACATCCTTGGGCATCCCTGCGGCCTCGATGCGCTTGCCGAGATCCTCGAGTTCGTTCGGCGCGTCCTCGAGTTCTCCCAACTCCTTCTGGATCGCCTTCATCTGCTCGTTCAGATAGTACTCGCGCTGGTTCTTCTCCATCTGCCGCTTGACGCGGCCACGGATGCGCTTCTCCATCTGCAGGATGTCGTTCTCCGACTCCATCAGCCCCATCAGATGTTCGAGGCGCTGCTGCACATCGATCATCTCCAGCACGCGCTGCTTCTCGTCGAGCTTCAGCGACATGTGCGCGGCCATGGTATCGGCCAGGCGGCTGGCCTCGTCGATGCTGGCGAGCGAGGTCAGCACCTCCGGCGGCACCTTCTTGTTGAGCTTGACGTACTGATCGAACAGGGCCACCGCCGAGCGCATCAGCACCTCTTGCTCGCGCTCGTCGGCCTCGAGCGTCTCGGCGAGCGGGGACGCGGTGGCGGTGAAGGCATCGTCGGTCGAGATGTAGCGGTTCGCCTTGGCGCGCTGATGCCCCTCGACCAGCACCTTCACCGTGCCGTCCGGCAGCTTCAGCAGCTGCAGGACGTTGGCGAGGGTGCCGATCGCGTGCAGATCCTTGACCGAGGGATCATCGACCTCGGCGTTCTTCTGTGCGACCAGCAGGATCTGCTTGTCGCTGGTCATGGCCGCGTCCAGCGCCTTGATCGACTTGTCACGGCCGACGAAGAGCGGGATCACCATGTGTGGATACACGACGACGTCGCGTAGCGGCAGTACCGGAATGGCCTGGCCGGAGGTCAGTGCATCAACGACCCCAGAGCCCGAATCACTCTTGCCCATAGACTGTGCCCATCTGCTGATGCCCGTCGGCCCGAGGGGCTGACCCCGTGGGGATCATCGGCCGACGTGGCAGGTGTTGCGTGAATACCCGATTGGGAATGCCCGATTGGGAACGAGGTTAGGGCGGCGCCCGGATGCTTCAATCAGCACCGCAGGCGCAGCTGCAAGAGAAAGACCGAGGGGTCACTCGGAGGCCGCGCGTTGCTGCTCGCCACCGTCGTAGATCACGAACGGGGGACTCTCGCCGTTGACCACGGAGGCATCGACCACGACCTTGCTCACGTCGTTGATCGACGGCAGGTCGTACATGGTATCGAGCAACACCTGCTCCATGAGGGTGCGCAAGCCGCGCGCGCCGGTCTTGCGCTCCATCGCCTTGGCCGCGATCGCGCGCAGCGCGTCCTCGCGCAGCTCAAGCTCGCACCCCTCCATCTCGAACAGGCGCGCATACTGCTTGGTGAGCGCATGCTTGGGCTCGGTGAGGATGCGGATCAGGGCCTCCTGGTCGAGTTCCTCGAGCGTCGCCATCACCGGCAGGCGGCCGACGAACTCGGGGATCAGCCCATAGCGGATCAGGTCTTCGGGCTCGACATGGCTGAGCAACTCGCCGATCGCCCGGTCGTCGTTGCCGTGGACCTCGGCCGAGAAACCGATGCCGGTCTTCTTCGAGCGGTCGCGAATCACCTTGTCGAGCCCGGCGAAGGCGCCGCCGACGATGAACAGGATGTTGCTGGTATCGACCTGCAGGAACTCCTGCTGCGGGTGCTTACGCCCACCCTGGGGCGGGACCGAGGCGATGGTGCCCTCGATCAGCTTCAGCAGCGCCTGCTGCACGCCCTCGCCGGAGACATCCCGGGTGATCGACGGATTGTCGGATTTGCGCGAGATCTTGTCGATCTCGTCGATGTAGACGATGCCGCTCTGCGCCTTTTCGACATCGTAGTCGCACTTCTGCAGGAGCTTCTGGATGATATTCTCGACATCCTCGCCGACATAGCCGGCCTCGGTCAGCGTGGTGGCGTCGGCGATGGTAAAGGGGACGTTGAGCAACCGCGCCAGGGTCTCGGCGAGCAGGGTCTTGCCCGAGCCGGTCGGCCCGATCAGCAGGATGTTGCTCTTGGAGATCTCGATCTCTTCCTTGGCGTCAGCGACCTCCAGGCGCTTGTAGTGGTTGTAGACCGCGACCGAGAGAACCTTCTTGGCCTTTTCCTGGCCGATCACATACTGATCGAGCGAGTCGTTGATCTCGCGCGGCTTGGGCAGGCGACTGGTGGCCTCGCCGAGGCCTTCCTGCATCTCCTCGCGGATGATGTCGTTGCAGAGTTCGACGCATTCATCGCAGATGAAGACCGAGGGACCCGCGATCAGCTTGCGAACCTCGTGCTGGCTCTTACCGCAGAATGAGCAATACAGGAGCTTGCCTTCATCGCTCTTTCCATGGGTGTTTCCGCTCATAGATCATCTCTCCAAGATTGGGCGCTGCGGGGCCGGACGGAAGTGGGGCGGGGAGGACGGAACGATCGGCCGCCAAGCGTTTCCCGATCATAACCCGAGCTGTCCAGATGGCAACATGCACATCTCGACCTGCATCCGGATATAGGTCATTGCAACCGTCTTACCAACTCAGCACCGCCGGCGCCGCGTTCAAGCCGGTCGACGCCTCAGTCAGCGGGTTTGGCGCGTCGATCGAGCACCTTGTCGATGAGGCCGTAGGCCACCGCGTCCGCGCCCCCCATGAAGCGATCCCGCTCGGTATCGTCGGCGATGCGCTCGATCGGTTGCCCGGTGTGATGGGACAGGATCTGGTTGAGTTGTTCGCGCGCATGCAGGATCTCGCGCGCGTGGATATCGATATCGCTGGCTTGGCCCTGGAAGCCGCCGAGCGGCTGATGGATCATGATCCGCGAATGCGGCAGGCAAGAGCGCTTGCCGGCGGCGCCGCCGGCGAGCAGCAGCGCGCCCATGCTCGCGGCCTGCCCGACGCACATGGTGCTGACCTCGGGGCGGATGAACTGCATGGTGTCGTAGATCGCCAAGCCAGCGGTCACCGAACCGCCAGGGGAGTTGATGTAGAAGTGGATGTCCTTGTCGGGATTCTCCGATTCCAGGAACAACAGCTGCGCCACCACCAGGTTGGCGACATGATCGTCGACGGGACCGACGAGAAAGACCACGCGCTCCTTGAGCAGGCGCGAGAAGATATCGAACGAGCGCTCGCCGCGGGCGGTCTGCTCCACCACCACGGGAACCAGACCCAGCGCCTGCGGATCGCTGCGCTGATGGGCGTTTTCGGTGTTCATCGTCATCTAGGGCTCGGCTTGGTTGAGGAAGGATCAGCCAGCATCAGGCATCACTGTTGCTGCGCCGTCAGCTCGCTGAAGCTGATCGGCTCGTCGGTGACCTGGAGCTGTTCAAGCAGATGCTCGACGACCACGTCCTCGAGCACCATGGACTCGATCGACGCCAACCGTTGCCGGTCGGCATAGTAATGGTCGATCACGGCCTGTGGATCATCATAGCTCGCCGCCATCTCCTCGAGCGCGGCGCGCACGCGCTCCGGATCGGGCGAGAGTTCCTGCTGCTTGATCACCTCGGCGATGATCAACCCGAGCGCGACGCGACGGCGCGCATTATCGGCAAACAGCTCGTCTGGCAGTTTGCTCTCGGAGATCTGGGAGCCGGCACCGCCCAGATTCCGCATCGTCATCTGGCGCAGCGAGTCGATCTCGTCGGCGAGCAGCGCCGCCGGGATGGGGAGCGGATGGGCCTCGAGCAGCGCGTCCATGACCTGCTCCTTGACCCGTGCCTTGACCCGCTGCGCTAGCTCGCGCTCCAGATTCGCACGCACATCGGCGCGAAAACGCTCGACATCGCCATCCTCGACGCCGAACTCGGCGATGAGATCGGCATCGAGTGCGGGCAGGATCGGCTCCTCGACGCGCTTGACCACCACATCGAAGCGGGCCGACCGACCCGCCAGCGCCGTCTGCTGGTAATCCTCGGGGAAGGTCACCTCGACCACGGGCTTGTCGCCCACGGCGGTGCCGATCAGCTGCTCCTCGAAGCCGGGGATGAAGCGCCCGCTGCCGATCTCGAGCTGAACCCCCTCGCCGCGTCCGCCGGCGAAGGGCTCGCCATCGATAAAGCCCTCGAAGTCGAGACTGAGGCGATCGCCGCTCGCCGCCACCCGCTCGACGGGCTCCCAGCGCTTGCGCTGCTGGCGTATCCGCTCAAGGGTCTCGTCGACATCGGCCTCGGTGACCTCGACCTGCGGGCGGCGGACCGACTGTCCGTCGAGCGAGGTCAGCGTCAGCTCGGGCATGACCTCGAATTCAGCGAGATAGGCGTAACGCCCGGCGTCCCGATCCAGATCGGGCTCGATGTCGGGACGACCGGCCGGGCGCAGTTCGGCCTCGGCGATCGCTTGCGGAAAGCTCGCCTCGATGCGCTCGCCGAACACCTCCAGGCGCACCGAGTCGCCATAGCGCTGGCGGAGCATGCGCAGCGGCACCTTGCCAGGCCTGAAGCCCGGCAAACGCGCGGAGCGGGCATAGTTTTGCAGACGTTTCTCGATCTCCTGCTCGATCTCCTCGGCAGGCAGCTCGACTCTCAACCGTCGCGTGAGACCGTCCCCGGTCTCGACCGATACTTGCATTGTTGTCCTCCGGCCATGGTGCCGGCGGCACCGGGAAAACGGTTAAAAATACCACTAAAAGCGGCGCTAGACCAAGTCCGCGCGCCCGCTGGATCCTGATCCGGGCGGAGCCGCCGGCTTGGAGCCGATGATTTCGAGCGCCGGCTTCGCGCGCAACCGCTGCGCGGCCGCGTATTCATCGTCGCTCATCCGACTGCCGACGATGTTGCGCAACAGGTCGGCATCCTGATCGCCCTGCTCGATGGCGAGCGAGAGCCAATAGTGCGCCTGCGCCAGATCGATGGTGACCCCGCGACCCTCGGCGTAGATCAACCCCAGGGCATAGAACGCATCCACCTCGCCGCGCGCGGCCGCCGCGCGCACCTGCGGGACGACGGAAGGATCGTTGCGTAGCAAGACGAGATGCTTGAGATAGCTATTATCGGCCATCGCCGCTCCCTCCCGAGCTTGGGATCCATCGACGGATCATGGGGCATAAAAAAGGCGGGAACATCCCGCCTTGACAACCGCCGGGCCAAGAGGCGCCGGTCGACGCCAATCTGCGCGGCAACCGCCGGCCCGCTTGACGAGGACCGGCGATCAGCCCTTGGCCCACTGAGAGAAGTTGTCGGTGTTCTTCTCCTCGCCATCGGCGTAACCTGCCTCGTAGGCCTCGGTCAAGCGCTGCTCTTCGCGCTTCGGGTTCTGCAGGAACCCGCATTGCCAGCCTTGGATATACTCGTCGTCGACGCCGAGCTGCTCCATCTTGGTGACGGCGTCGTAATAGAATTGGTTCATCGTCCAGTCTCCGGTCAACTAAATGAGATTCGGTTGCAATGATCTGATCCAAGCCCTTGACGGGAGCGCGTCGGACCGGTTGCCGAAGCGCCGCGCGCGCGGGGGATCGCCACGGCGCGCATTCGCCCGAATCTGGCTTAACGGATAAGAATACCGTTTCTTTCTAATGCGCACCAGGGCCGCAGCGCCGAGGCACTCGCAGCAGGCCGGACAAGCGGCCCACGGAGTCCAGGGTCGGGCGCGCCGCGCTTGCGATCGGCGGCGGCGCAACCCAACCTTAGCCGACGAATCTTACAGCCGAGTCTCGCTTCGGCGCCGAGCCCGATCGATTGAGAGGAGATCGCCCCATCATGCGTCCCGCCCAGCTGTTATCCGTCCTCGAGCGCGAACTCGCCAGTGCCGCCGAGGGGCATCACACGCCCGTCATGCTGTGGGGGCC
Organism: Halochromatium sp.; assembly: GCF_046541315.1. Taxonomy (GTDB): domain Bacteria; phylum Pseudomonadota; class Gammaproteobacteria; order Chromatiales; family Chromatiaceae; genus Lamprobacter. The sequence goes on from NZ_JBKHDN010000001.1 coordinate 53,129, forward strand.
GCCGGGGGTGGGCAAGTCCCAGATGATCGCGCTCGTCGCGCAGCGTCATCGGGTGCCGGTGATCGATATCCGCCTCTCGCAGATGGAGCCGAGCGATCTGCGCGGCATCCCGTTTCGGGTCGACCAGCACGTCGAATGGGCGATCCCCGCGCTACTGCCGGATGTCCAGCGCCACGGTCGGGCCGGGATCCTCTTCTTGGACGAGATCACCTCGGCGCCGCCAGCGGTGTCGGCCGCCGCCTATCAGCTGATCCTCGATCGCCGGCTCGGCGAGTACCAGGTGCCGGCGCATTGGGCGATCTTCGCCGCCGGCAATCGCCAAGGCGACCGCGGCGTGACCTACAGCATGCCTGCGCCCTTGGCGAACCGGTTCTCCCACTTCGAGGTCGACACGCACCTCGACGACTGGGTCGCCTGGGCCTATGCCAAGGGGATCGATGAGCGCGTCATCGCCTTCCTGCGCTTTCGCCCGGAACTGTTGTTCGACTTCGATCCGGCGCATAACCCGGTGGCCTTCCCGTCACCGCGCTCCTGGGAGTTCGCCCATCGTGCCTTGCAGAAATTCCAGGATGATCCACAGTTGTTGCAAGGCACCTTGCAGGCCTGCGTGGGACCGGCGGCCGGGATCGAGCTGGCCGCATTCGTCGCCAGTATCGATCAAATGCCGGATCTCGACGCCATCTGTCGCGGCGAGCCGGTGCCGGTGCCGAGCGAGATCGATCTGCAGTACGCGGTCGCGGCGGCGCTGGTCGGCAAGGCCATCCGCGCCCAGGGCAGTCCCGAGCAACCGGCCGTGATCGGTCATATCCTGATCTATGCCGGACGCTTCCCGCAGCGCGAGATGGGCGTCATGCTGGTGTCCGATCTGCACCGCGCCATCGGCGGCGCGCTGTTCGAGGTGCCGGCCTTCGCCGACTGGGCGAACGCCATCGCCGATGTCATGCTCTATCACTGACCTCGCGACGATCCACACCCATGGCTGCTGATTCCATCGGCGACATCCAGACCCATCCGCACGGCGAAGGCCCGAGCGCGGCCGGCGCGCCCGCGCTCGACGCAGACGCGCGCGCGGCCATCGAGACCAAGCTCGCGGCGGCGCGGACCCGGCTGATCCTCGACAAGCCCTTCCTGGGGGCGCTCGTGCTGCGCCTGCCGCTACGGGCCGCCAGCGGCGATTGGTGCCCGACCACGGCCACCGATGCGCGCGCCTTCTACTACAACCCGGACTATCTCGATGCGCTCAGCCTCGACGAGACCCAATTCATGCTGGCCCACGAGGCCCTGCATTGCGCCCTCTCGCACTTCGCGCGCCGCCAGCACCGGATCAAACAGCGCTGGGATCTGGCCTGCGACTATGCCATCAATCCATTGCTGGTCGAGGACGGGCTGAAACCGCCGCCCAACGCGCTGCTGATGCCGATGTACAAGGGCATGACCGCCGAGGAGATCTATCCGCTGATCGACGACAACGATCGGTCCGAGACCCTCGACACCCATGCCTACGATCGCGAGGCCGAGGGTCAGGGTCAGCACTCCGGCATGGATGAGCGCGCCGTCCAGGAGCAACGCCAGCCGAGCCAGGCCGAGAGCGGCGAACAGGGCCAGGGCGCGCCACAGCGCAACCAGCGCCCGCCGACGCCTGCGCGCGGCCGGCAAGGGTCCGATGCGGCACCCGAGGCCATGCCCGAGGCCGACGCCAGCACCGATGCCGCCAGCGCCCCGCCGCCGCTGACTCCGGACGAGCAGGAGACCCTGCAGGTGCAATGGCAGCAGCGCCTCGCCGGTGCCGCGCAACAGGCGATGCAGGCCGGCCGGCTGAGCGGCGAACTCAAGCGCATGATCGACCACCTCCTGCAGCCGCAACTGCCCTGGCGCATGCTCCTCGCCCGCTACATGAACGCCCTCTCGCGCCACGACTACAGCTGGTCGCGGCCCTCCCGGCGCGAGGGCGCGCATATCCTGCCAAGCCTGCGCAGCCAGCACATCGATCTGGTGGTCGCGATCGATACCTCCGGCTCGATCAAGGACACCGAGGTGCAGGCCTTCATCGATGAAGTCGATGCCCTCAAGGCGCAAGTCCAGGCGCGGGTCATGCTGCTGCCGTGCGACAGCGCGCTCGCTGCGGGCGCCCCCTTCCGCTTCGAGCCCTGGGAACGCTTCCAGCGCCCACGCGACCTCCAGGGCGGTGGCGGCACGAGTTTCAGGCCCGTGTTCCAATGGGTGCAAGACCAGGGACTGAGTCCGGACCTGCTGGTGTATTTCACCGATGCCAACGGCCATTTCCCGGACCAGGAGCCACCGTATCCGGTCATCTGGCTGGTCAAGGGTCGCGCGAGCGTCCCTTGGGGACAGCGCGTGCAATTGAACTGAGGCGCAATCCCGAATGACGCTCCCCCATCCTTTCCTCAGCCGGCGCATCCGGGCTCACATCCCCGTGCGTCTCCCGGCGCGCCTCCCGGCTCGGGCTCGTCCCTCAGCCCGCACCCCGGCGCACATGTCGGCGCGCATGTCGGCGCGCCTCTCGACTCGGGCGCGCATGCCGGCACTGATCGTCGCCATCATGCTGGTCTTGCTGCCGGCCATGGGGTCGGCGGACCCGTTCGCGCTGCCGGACTTCGGCAGCTCGGCCGATCGCCTGATGTCGCGCGCCGAAGAGCGTGATCTCGGCCAGGAGTTCATGAAGTGGGTGCGCAAGGCGCTACCGATCTCGGATGATCCGGTGCTGACCGATTACCTCGAGACGCTCGGCCAACAGCTGGTCGCCGCGAGCGGGCATCCGGGGCGCTACCGCTTCTTCCTGATCGAGGAGCCGACGATCAACGCCTTTGCCGGTCCCGACGGCCACATCGGTGTCTTCGCCGGCTTGATCCTCGCCACCGAAACCGAGGGCGAACTCGCCAGTGTCATCGCGCACGAGCTCGCGCACGTGAGCCAAGGCCATCTGATGCGCCGCTTCGAGACGCAGAAGCAGATGGCCCTGCCAGCCACCGCGCTGCTGCTCGCCGCCGCCGTGCTCGGGGCGACGGTCGATGCCGAGATCGGCACCGCCGGGCTGATGGGCGTTCAGGGGGCCGCCGCGCAGAAACAGATCAACTTCACCCGCGCCAACGAGGAAGAGGCCGATCGCATCGGCATCGACACCCTCGCGCGCGCCGGCCATGACCCCTATGCGATGCCGGGCTTCTTCCAGCGCTTGGCAAGGACGACGCGGATCGCGGACAGCGCGGCGCCCGCGTTCCTGCGCACCCATCCGGTGACCACCAGCCGCATCGCCGACGCCATGAACCGCGCCCGTCAACACGGCGTGCGCCAGCGTCCGGACAGCCTGCGCTTCCATCTGGCACGCGCCAACCTGCGCCAGCGCCGCGAATCCAATCCAGCGCGCGCCGTCGAACACTTCGCCAACACCCTCGAACAGGGTCGTTACCGCGACGAGACCGCGCAACGCTATGGCTATGCGCTCGCGCTGACCCGGGCCGGGCGCCTCGAGACCGCGCGCAAGCAACTCGCGCCCCTCATCGAGGCGCATCCGAGCCAGACCGAGTTCCTCGTCCTGCGCGCCGAGATCGACCGCCGCGCCGGCAAGCCCGAGCGAGCGGTGCGCGACCTCAAGGGCGCGGTGGGATTGGCGCCCGGCAATTGGCCGCTCAATCAGGCCTATGCCGAAGCATTGATGGCCGCCGGCAAGCCCGCGCAGGCCCTCGCGGCCCTCGAGCGCTTCGTGGCGCAGCGTTCCGATATCGCCCCGATCTACGAGCTGATGGCGGATGCGGCCGGGCAAGCCGGCCAGCGCGCGCTGAACCATCGCTATCGCGCCGAATACCTCTACCACAGCAATGAGCTGGAACCGGCGATCCGCCAGCTCGAGCTTGCCCTCCGCCTCGATGACCTCGATTTTCACCTGGCTTCGCGGCTTCAGGTGCGCCTCGCCGAGCTGAAGGCCCTCGAGCGCGCGCGCGAGGCGCGCAACTGACTCTTTCAGCGCGGGGGCCGCGCGGGGCGGGCCGCGCGGACGGATACCGGGGTGTTCCCGGGAACCCGGCCATGAATTGCGGTTTTCAGTGTCCGACGAATGCGCTAAGCTACCGCCATCGTCGAGTTGGGAACCATCGCCAGCGCGCTCGGTCAATGAAAAATCGCAACGCCGAGGCGCCAACGGCTCGATAACAGCGACCAACCCCCGACGCAGAACAACGATCCGACCTTCCCGCCCCCAAAGGCTCCAACCCGTGTTCGATAGAGGAGATGTTCCATGATCGACGCAAAACGTAGAACCCTGCTCAAGGGCTCCCTTGGTGCGAGCGCCATCGGCGTTGCCGTCAGCGCCGGCCTGCTCACCCCCGGCGCCGTCCTCGCCAACTGGCCCGAGGCCGCTTTCGAGGCCACCGAGACCGATGCCGCGCTGAACAGCCTGCTGGGCAGCGACGCCACCGAAACCAGCGATCAGGTCAAGATCAAGGCCCCCGACATCGCCGAGAACGGCGCGGTGGTCCCGGTCACGGTCGAGAGCGATGTCGAAGGCGCCAAGTCGATCTCGATCATCGCCGCCGGCAACAGCTCCCCGCTGATTGCCTCGTTCAATCTTGGCGCCGACGCCGTCCCCTTCGTCTCCACCCGGATCAAGATGGCCGAGACCGCCGATGTCATCGCCGTCGTCCAGACCGAGAACGGCCTGCTCAGCAACGCCAAGCCGGTCAAGGTCACGATCGGCGGCTGCGGCGGCTGACGCCCACGCACCGAGCCGCGACCACCGGGCCGCAACCACTGGATCACGAACCGAGGTAACACAATGGCAGGCAACATCAAGATCCGCGCCAAGCACAGCGACGGTGTCACCACCGTGAAATCGCTGATGAGCCACGAGATGGAAACCGGACTGCGCAAGGACAAGAAGACCGGCGAACCGATCCCCGCGCACTTCATCAAAGAAGTCACCACCAAGTGGAAGGATCAAGTCGTGATGACCGCCCTCTGGAGCGGCGGCGTCTCCAAGAACCCCTATCTGTCGTTCAAGTTCAACGGCGGCGAAAAGGGCGACACGGTCGAGATCACCTGGGTCGATAACCAGGGTGAGAGCGAAACCGGAACCGCTGAGATCAGCTGATCGCTCACCGATCCCGTGGCCGACAGCCCCGCCCCGATGGACGGGGCTTTTTTATGCGCCGGGCACGCTCGATCGCCGCGGTATCCCGCAACGAGCCGGTGTAGATCTTGCGGCCCGCCAACGGGCGGCGACGAAAGCGCCGATAGCTCCACAGATACTGCTCCGGGCAGACCGCGATACATTGCTCGATGCCGCGATTCAACGCCGCCGCGGCGGTCACATCATCGTCGCTGTCGATGCCCTCCGGCGCCGGCAGGCAATGGATGCGAAAGCCCCGCGCACGCGGCAAGCGCTCGGCGAACATGAAGATGACCGGCGCGCCACTGCGGCGCGCCAAGCGGTTGACCAGCAGCATCGTAGAGGCGGGCACCCCGAACAAGGGCGCAAACACCGCGCCCTTGTCCTCGCGCGGCTCTTGATCCGGCAGGATGCCGACGAACTCACCGCGCTCGAGCGCGCCGAGCAAGACGCGAATGCCCCGCGCGGTAATCGGCGCCAGTGTCGCCCCCGCGCGCTTTCTGGCCTCGACGATCAGCTCGTCGAGCACGCGCTGGGGCTTATAGAAGATCGCCGTCGGCCCGCGCGTTGAAAGATAGAGCCCGGCCAGCTCCCAGGCGCCGAGATGCGGCGAGAGGACGATCAATCCCCGGTCAGGCGCGCGCTCGAGCAGCTCGATGCCGCGCACCTCGCGAATCAGCGACAATGCCTTTGCCGGCGGTTGCAGCCACAGCGGCGCGGTCTCGAACAGGGTCCGACCGAGTTGCCGCAGGCTGCGATCGCGCAGCCGCACCAATGCCGAGGCCGGCATCTCGGGCGCATACAGGGTGAGATTGATCAGCGCATTGCGGCGCTGACGATTCGGGATCAGCGCGATCAAGGCGCCGACGGCCGCACCGGCTCGATGCAGGATCGGCATCGGCACCCTGGCCAACAGCCTGACCAGGACCCGCGCCGCGCGCTCGCGCCAGCTCAGGCGAGTCGCGGTTGCGGAGGAGATCCTGGCCGGGCCCGAACGGCCGGTTCGCTGGCGTGCGTTCACGGTCTAATCGGTCAACCCGAACAATAACCTGGCAAGAGGCGCCGGCGCCGGCCGTGCATAACGATCAACCACCCTCGGGAGCATCCTCATGAGCGAGCGCTTACCCACGCCACTGACGCCGGAACAGGCGCATCGACTGATCCAGGACGATCCCCAGGCCCTGCTGGTCGATATCCGCTCGACCATGGAGTTTCTCTTCGTCGGGCACCCAAGCGGCGCCGTCCATGTGCCCTGGATCGATGAACCGGACTGGACCGTCAACCCGCAGTTCCTCACCGAGATCCGCAAGCGCTTGCTCGGCGGCGCCGTCTGCACGGCGGAGGATGCCTGCGCGCCGGTCGTGCTGATCTGCCGCAGCGGCAAACGCTCGCTCGAGGCCGGCAAGGCGCTGCTCGAGGCCGGCCTGCCCCATGTCTTTCACGTCGACGAAGGCTTCGAGGGCGAACTCGACGAGCAGCACCACCGCTCGACCCGTGGCGGCTGGCGGTTTCGCGGCCTGCCCTGGGAACAATGCTAGGAAAGCGCCAGCAGACACGCCGCGCCGCCCTCAGGCATTGGCTTGCCCGCTGGGGCGCACCGGGTCGAGGCGAACCTTGGTGCCCTCGACGCGAGTTGCCTCCAGCGGCCGCGTCGCGCTGCGGCCAGAGGCTGCCTCGGTGCCGCGCTCGACGAGATCGCGCAAGCTGATGTTGTTGAGATAGCGGTAGATGCGATCGCTCAGATCCATCCACAGATCATGGGTCAGGCAGGGACCGTCCGCCTTGCAGTTGCGCTCGCCGCCGCAGCGGGTGGTATCGACATTCTCATCGACGGCGGTGATCACCTCGGCGATGAAGATCGCGCCCGCCTCGCGCGCCAAGTGGTAGCCGCCCCCGGGGCCACGCACACTGAGCACGAGCCCGCGCTTGCGCAGCTTGGCGAACAGCTGCTCCAGGTAGGACAGGGAGATGCCCTGGCGCTGCGCGATATCGGCCAGCGCAATCGGACCTTCGCCTTGATGGATCGCAAGATCCAACACCGCGGTCACCGCATAGCGCCCTTTCGTTGTCAGTCTCACCGTGCCCACTCCTCGCTGATAGCCTGGTCTGACGACATCCTATGATAACCGACCAAATCCATCAATTTTGCTCGGTCTCCGAACTGACGGCGGCCGGGTCGAGCACGCAATCGTCGAGGTCGTCGAGATGCGCGAAGTGGCGGGTGATGCCCTGCTCCTCGAGCGCCCGCGACATGGCCTCCAGGCGTCGATCCAGGATATGGATATGATCGAGCATCCGATTCACCGCGTTGGCGACCGGATCGGGCGCGTCACGGGTGGCGCCATAGGCATCGAAGCCCATGCGCTTGGCGGTATCCGCGCGCCGGCGCGCGGTCGCGTCGCCCGCGTGCTCGATCACCCGCCCCGGCACGCCGACCACGGTGCCACCGGCGGGCACCGACTTCAACACCACCGCATTCGAGCCGATGCGCGCGCCATCGCCGACCTGGATCGGTCCCAAGACCTTGGCCCCGGCCCCCACCACCACATCGCGCCCCAGGGTGGGATGGCGCTTCCCCTTTTGCCAACTGGTTCCGCCGAGCGTGACGCCGTGGTAGAGCGTGCAGTCATCGCCGACCACGGCGGTCTCGCCGATCACCACGCCCATGCCGTGGTCGATGAAGAAACGCCGGCCGAGCCGCGCGCCCGGATGGATCTCGATCCCGGTCAACAGCCGCGCCAGGTTCGACAGCATCCGCGCCAGCCATTTGAAGCCACGGCCCCAGAGCGCGTGCGCCACCCGGTGCATCATCACCGCGTGCAGCCCGGGATAGGCGGTCAGGATCTCGAACGCGTTGCGCGCGGCCGGATCGCGCTCGAACACGCAGTCAATCTCGTCCCGTAGGCGCTTGAACATCAGGCCATCTCCTGAAAAGGATCGGTCGCTTGCCGGCTCTCAGCGGCGAAACCGATCCGGGTGTTTCCGACCCTCGGCGGCGGACAGGAAGCCGCGCAGGATATTCAGCTCGGTGCGATCCGGGCGCGCGCGATTGAAGAGCCGCCGCAACCGTCGACGCAAGGTGCTCGACTGGGCCGGGTCGGCGAATCCGATCCGCGTCATGGTCCGCTCCAGATGCGCATAGAAGCCGGCCATCTCGTCGGCGGTCGCGAGGTCGTCGCGCGGCACGCCCGCCAGGGACGCGTCTGCCGTTGGCGCCGCCGCCGATTCCCCTGCCGGCGCCGCCGCGCTAGCCGGCCCGCGCAGCGCCACGCGCCGCAACTCATAGGCGAAGACCTGCGCGGCGGCGGCGATATTCAGCGAACTGTAATCCGGATTGGCCGGTATCCGCGTCAAGAAATGACAATGAGACAGCTCGTCGTTGGTCAGGCCCGAGCGCTCGCGTCCCAACAGCAGGGCCACCTCGGCCCGCGCGGCATCGTCCAGCAGGCGCTCGGCGCAACCGGCCGGATCGACCTCGGGCCACGCCAGGGAGCGCGCGCGCGCGCTCGAGCCGATCACCAAGCGGCAGCCGGCCAGCGCCTCGTCGAGCGACGCACAAACACGCGCGCGCGCCAGCAGATCATCGGCACCGGCCGCGCGCGCCAGCGCCTCGGCAGCGAGCGCCTGCTGCGGGCGCACCAAGCATAATTGGCTCAGCCCCATGGTCTTCATCGCCCGCGCCACCGCGCCGACGTTGGCGCTGAGGCTGGTTTCGATCAGCACGAAGCGCACGCGCCCGAGCCGGGCCAAATCAGGCGGCTGGTCAGGCGGCTGGTCACACTGCTGGCCAGGCCGCTGGGTGGAAAGGGGATCGCTTGCATCCATCACATCAGTTCTTCAGACTCTTTCGCTCTTGTCAATCTACTCTCCAAGGCGCAGCTAGGGTATCGTTAGCATCATGGATGCCATGTTAAATATTGCTGTACGCGCCGCCCGCCAGGCCGGGCGCATCGCCGTCCGCTCCTACGAGCGCGGCGGCGATCTGCGGGTCAACGAGAAAGGCCGTAACGACTTCGTCAGCGAGGTCGATCGCGCCTGCGAGGCGGCGATCGTCGGCGAGCTGCGCGGCAAGTTCCCCAATCACGCCATCCTCGCCGAGGAGAGCGGCGGCAGCAAGGGCCGTGACGGCAGTGACGAGTTCCAGTGGATCATCGACCCGCTCGATGGCACCACCAATTATCTGCACGGCTTCCCGCAATGGTCGATCTCGATCGGCCTGCGCTACCGGGGGCTGATGGAGCAGGCCGTCGTCTACGATCCATTGCGCGAGGAGTTGTTCACCGCCAGTCGCGGCCGCGGCGCCATGCTCAACGACCGGCGTCTCCGCGTCAGCGACCGGCGCGGCCTCGAGGGCGCGCTGATCGGCACCGGCATCCCGTTCCGCGATCAGTCGCACCTGACCGCCTATCTCAGTATGCTCGCGGCGATGGTCCGCGACACCGCCGGCATCCGGCGGCCCGGCTCGGCGGCACTGGATTTCGCCTATGTCGCCGCCGGGCGCCTCGATGGCTTCTGGGAACTCGGGCTTTCGCCCTGGGACTTCGCCGCCGGCGCGCTCTTGGTCGCCGAGGCCGGCGGCACGGTCACCGATCTCGCTGGCGGCGACCGCTTCTTCGAGACCTGCAACCTGGTCGCCGGCGGTCTCAAGGTCCACCGCGCCATGATCGAGCGTCTCAAGCCCTTTCGTGCTGGCGACCTCGCGGCCTAACAAGGCACGGATCCGGCCTCGAGCGCTCCACCCGTGTCTCGCTCCTCGCGCCACCACCGCGGGCCCTGCACGCCTGATGACGCGCCGGCAGATCCCATCATCGACCCCGCAAGACCCCTGAAGCGTTGGAGCAGTCGAGCATGAAGGTTGCGGTTTTCTCGGATATACAGGCCGTGCTGCCGGCACTCGAAGCGGTCATCGAGCATATCCAGGCCTGGCGGCCGGACATGGTGGTGATGGCCGGCGACCTGGTCAACCGCGGCCCTGACAGTGGCGGCTGTCTGGCCCTGTTCGATCGGATGCGCCGCGAGCAGGGCTGGCTGCCGGTCAACGGCAATCACGAGATCTGGGTGCTCAGCTGTCACGCCGGACCACCCGCCCACGAGGGCGAGCGGGAGATCCGCCGCTTCACCGACTGGGCATGGCGGCAGGTCGCCGATCAAGCCGAGCGACTGCGCGGCTGGCCGGATCACCTCTGCCTGCACCCACCGCAAGCCGATGCTTGGCTGCACGTGACCCATGGCTCCATGGCCGGCAACCGTGACGGTATCACCGACAAGACCACCGACGAATCCCTGATCGGCAAGCTCCCCGAAGGTGTCGCGCTCTTCGTTGCCGGGCATACCCATCGGACCCATCAGCGCCATACCCAGGGCATGGATGTGGTCAATGTCGGCTCGGCCGGCTCACCGTTCGACGGTGACGTGCGCGGCAGCTACGGCCGCTTCACCTGGCGCGGCGGCAGCTGGCATACCGAGTTGGTGCGCTTCGATTACGATCGCGACCGCGCGGCTCGCGATTTCGAGGCCTCCGGCTTCCTCGACGAGGGCGGCCCCCTCGCCCGCCTGGTCTACCTCGAATGGCAGCGCGCCCAGCTGCTGATCGGCGGCTGGCGCGAGCGCTGGCAAGCGGCGGTCTTGCGCGGCGAACTCTCGCTGGAGGCCTCCGTGTCGCGCTATCTGCGCGAATGCGGCTGAACAACCGCGCCTGCGCCATCCCCCGCCATTCCCCGGGCCGTCAGCCCGTTCGCCTCGCGCCCGCGAGCCGCGAAGGCCTGAGGCGACACTCAGTGATTTCCCTGACTGGGGATTTCCCTGATTCGGGATTTCCCTTATACTGCTGTCATCGTTCCGTCAACGGATCAGGATTCAACGATGACAAACCAACACCATCTCCTGCTCATCGGCACCGCCCTTCTGCTTGGCGTCTCCACCTCCGCGCTGGCGGCAGAGCCGGGCCAGGTTCTCAGCGGCATCGCCTCTTACTACCACGACAGCCTCCATGGTCGGAAGACCGCCAGCGGCAAGGTCTACAACAAACATGCGCTCAGCGCCGCCCATAAGACGCTGCCACTCGGGACCCGCGTCCGCGTCACCGACGCCAACAGCGGACGCAGCGTCGATCTCGAGGTCAACGACCGCGGCCCCTTCATCAAGGGTCGCATCATCGACCTCTCGCGCCGTGCCGCGACCGAACTCGGCATGATCAAGAAGGGCGTGGCCAATGTCCGGGTCGAAATCCTCAGCCTGCCAGGTCAACGCGGCGCCTGACCGATCGCCGGCCTCGGTGCCCGCCGCGGCGGGCACCCGCGTTGCGCTTTCCCATCGCGGCGCACCCAGGCCATCGGCCATAGTCTCCTCTTCTCGCGCGATTTGGATAAGGACCCGGTTGGCCCGACATCCAAAGCGTTCCGTTTCAAAGCCTCTCTCAAGGAGACCCTATCCATGCGCAAGATGACACGACTCTCGGTCACGACCCTCCTCCTGGCAACGCCCGTCCTGGGTTTCGCCGAGACCACCGCCGGCGCCAACGAGGAAGCCCGCGCCCTGATCCAGCAGTTCGCGGAGAGCTTGCAGTCGGAGCTGGTCAGCGCCATGAAGGAAGGCGGTCCGATCAAGGCCATCGAGGTCTGTCAGGACAAGGCCCCGGCGATCGCCGACAACCTCTCGCAGACCTCGGCGTGGGAGATCGGCCGCACCAGCCTGAAGACGCGCAACCCCGAGAATGCGCCCGACGCCTGGGAAACGCGTATCCTCAAGCAGTTCGAGTCCCTCAAGACCGCCGGCAACGACGTCGCCGAGATGAGCTATGCCGAAGTCCTCGAGAGCGATGGGCAAAAGGTGTATCGCTACATGAAGCCGATCCCGACCCAAGAGATCTGCCTGACCTGCCATGGCAGCGACATCGATCCGGAGCTGGCGCAGGCCATCGACGAGGCCTATCCCGAGGATCAGGCCCGCGGCTACTCGGCCGGCGACATCCGCGGCGCCTTCACCTTGACCAAGCCGCTGTAAGAGCCGACGCCGTCACCGCATGACGCGGGCCTGACGACGACAACCGCGCCCATCGCCGATGGGCGCGGCTCCCAAGAACCGCGCCGGGTCGCGTAAGATGAGCGGCTGACTCGCACAGCTTCACAGGGAGCCCTCATCCATGGCCGACCATCCCCATATCGTCATCGGCGGCGGCATCAGCGGACTCAGCGCCGCGCATTACGCACTGCAGGCCGGGATCGACACCCGCCTGCTCGAAGCCAGCGACCGTCCGGGCGGTTGCATCCACAGCAGCCGCTTCCAAGCGCTCGACGGCTTCTGGGTCGAGGCCGGCGGCCACACCTGTTTCAACAGTTACGGCAACCTCCTCGCCATCATGGAGCAGCTCGACCTGCTGCGGCTGACCACGGCGAAGGAAAAGCGCAGCTACAAGCTCTGGGTCGACGGCAAGCGGCGCGGCATCCTCTCGGCATTGCATCCGTTCGAGCTGCTGATCTCCCTGCCCGGACTGTTTCGGATCGAGAAGACCGGCAAGACGGTGGCCGAATACTACAGCCAAGTCATGGGCCGCAAGAATTATCGGGAATTGCTCAGCCCGGCGCTGCGCTCCGTGGTCTGCCAGGACGCCGATGACTTCCCCGCCGAGGCGATGTTTCGCAAGAAGCCGCGCCGCAAGGATGTGCTGCGCGCCTTCACCATGCCCGGCGGCCTCGCCGACATCCCGCAGGCGATCGCCGCGCAGCCGGGCTTCAACGCCCAATTCGGCGCCCAGGTCACGCGCATCGTCGCCCAGGGCGAGGGCTTCGCGCTCGAACTCCAGGACGGCACCCATCACTCCTGCGAGCGGCTGACCCTGGCCGTGCCGCCGCCGGTCGCCCACAAGCTGCTCGGCGAGGTGGCGCCAGCGGCGGCGAGCGCGATCGAGGACATCGGCGTCGCCGAGATCGACACCCTGGTGCTGGCCTTCGAGCGTGCCCGTCTCGGCATCGATGAGATCGCCGGCCTGATCAGCGTCGATGGCGCCTTCCTCTCCGCGGTCTCGCGCGATTTCCTGCCGGACGATCGCTATCGCGGCTTCGCCTTCCACTTCCCCGGCGCCACCCTCAGCGAGGCCGAGCGCGAGCAGGCCGCCTGCCAGGCCATCGATGCCCGCGTCGCCGACATCAGCGCCAAGGCCCATGTCCGCAACCAGTTGCCGGCCCTGCGCGCCGATCACATGCAGCGCGTCCAGGCGCTGGACGCGGCCCTCGCGGGCGGACGGATCGCGGTCACCGGCAATTGGTTCCTCGGCGTCTCGATCGAGGACTGCGTGACCCGCACCCGCGCCGAGCATGCCCGACTCTTCGGCGGCGCCCAGGGCAGCGAGGACGGTGCTCGCGGTCACCACTGACCGCAAGCGCCGGGAGAGCCGCCCGCGCCATGCTCATGCGCGCCAACCGCCCCATCGTCTGCTGTCAGTATCCCCGCGCCGAGGCCGTCAACGCTCCCCTCGCGCGGGCCTTCGACGGCCTCGGCGAGGGCGATTTCGCGAGCCGCTCGCATTTCATCGACGGACGTTTCGAGAATCTCTATCTCGATGCCGGGCAACTGCCCGGCGTCGCCGACATCCTCGCCTTCGCCGTGGAGCAGGCACGGAGCTGGCTGAGCAGCGCTCAGGCGACCTGGCTCGAAGAACCGATCGCGGCCCAGCAACCGCTGCGCGCGGGGTTTTGGGTCAATGCCATGCAGCCCGGTCAGGCCACCAGTCGCCATGCCCATGAGGAATGCGACGAATTGGCCTCGGGCGTCTACTACGTCAGCACGCCCGAGGCGGCCGGCGACATCCTCTTCCATGATGGTCCCTTCGAGACCCGGCTGCGGCCCTGGCCGGGTCTGTTGCTGTTGTTCGACCCGGCACTCGAGCACTCGGTCGAGCGCAATCGCGGCACCGCGCGGCGACTCTCGATCGCCTTCAACATTGGTCCCAGTCAGTCCTCATGAGGCCGCATGAGGCCGCATGAGGCCGCATAGGCCCCCTGCGCACACCCAAGGACCCGCGACCTGGGCGCCGAAGCGGGCGCTCCATGAGCCCGATAAGCATTCAACCTAGTGCAACGCTGCTGAAGTCTCGATACATGCTGATGACTCACACCGTTGTCGATATTGGAGCTTGGGCACTTTCGGACGGTATCGAATCTTTGGCAGCATTACGCTAGCGTCGCGCGCGTTCGGAGTCCCGCTCGCCCTCGATCTCGATCAGGCGCTCCATCTCGGCGATCCGAATCCGCCGCCCGTCGAGCGTGCGAAAGCGGCGGCCGTCGATCTCGCCGCGCCGCGCCTCATAGTGCTCGGTCTCGCCGGTATAGATGTTGACCACCTGGAGCTGAACGATCTCGCGCGCTTGCTGCCAGTCCTGGAACAGATAGAACCCGCTACCACCGAGCATCAGTACCACGACCCCATAGGCCGCGAGCTTGACCGCGCCACGCGGCATCAGCGGCCCCGCCGCCGGAGCGCGCGCGTTCGTCAACGCTCGCGGTCGCGGCGGTTGATCGCCCTCGGCACGCCAACGCTTGCGCACCACGAGCCAGGCCACCAGGATCACCGTGGCGGTTAACAGGAGTTTTGTGAACATGACCCGATACGCTACCACGAGCCCCCACCCGGGACCATTGCCGAGCACCACGGGTCATCATCTTGTTTGGCGGCACCCGCCGGGCTTACCATCGGTCGTTCGAGTCTACCGTCGCGCAACCGCCACCGAGTCCCATGCCTTCGCTTCCCATCCCGATCATCGTCCTGGCGAGCCTTGGACTGCTGGTCGCTTGTGACGAGCCGCGCCCACCGAGCGTCAACCTGTATCGCGCTGTTCAGAGTGGCGACCTCGATCAGATCAAACGGCACATGTTCTGGAAGACCGAGATCAACCAGCCCGGCCCCGATGGCGACTATCCGCTGCATGTCGCCGTCAGCCAGGGACGGGTCGTCATCGCGCGCGCGTTGCTCAAGGAGGGCGCGCGGCTCGATGTGCGCGACGCGCGCGGCCGCACCCCCTTGCATGTCGCGCTCGCGAACGGCAAGGTTCAGAGCGCTGAGCTGCTGCTGCGAGAGGGGGCCGATGACGATCTGCAAGCACTGCTGTTCGAGCTTGCCGAGGTCCAGGCGCTCGATCCCGACACCATCAAGCTGCTGACCGCCCGCGGGGTCGATCTCAACGCCACCAATGCTCAAGGCCGACCACCGCTGCATCTGGCGGTCGCCGCCGACGATGTCAAACTGGCCAAGCAGCTGATCAGCGCCGGCGCCGACGTCAATCTCACCGACAGCAACGGCACCAGCGCGCTGGAGATCGCCCTGGAGCAGGATCAGTCCACCATGATCACCCTGCTCAAGCAGTATGGCGCCGAACGCTCACGCTGACCGAGAGCAGAAACCGGATACCGAAGACAACCCACAAACAACAAGGAGCCCCGGCATGACTGACAAGGTCGACGATCTGACCATCACCTATACCGAAGGCGACATCGAAACCACCAAGGAACTCGACAAGGTCATCCTGTCTAAGGGCAGCTGGGCCACGGTGCTCTATCGCTACCAGGACTGGGATCGAGCCAAGGAGGCCTACGGCCCCGAGCGCTACACCATCCGCCGCTACCAAAAACGTGGCGGCGAGTATCGGCAACAATCGAAGTTCAACATCTCCAGCCGGGCCCAGGCCCAGGCGCTGGTCGACGCGCTCCAGGGCTGGCTCGCCGATAACCCGAGCGAATAACGCGGAGAGGCTCTCGCAATGACCGATCTCACTCATAAGGTCGCCCTGATCACCGGCGCCAGTCGCGGCCTCGGCGCCGGACTCGCGACCCGCTTCCTCGAGCGCGGCCTGCGGGTCGCGGCCTGTGCCCGCACGCAGCCTGCGCTCGCCGGCACCGCGGATCGGATCCTGACCATGGCCGCCGATGTCACCGACAGCGAGGCCATCTCACGCCTTTGCGAGGCCGCAGTCGCGCGTTTCGGGCGCATCGATCTGTGGATCAACAATGCCGGGCTACTGGCACCCATCGGCCCGCTGCGCGACAACGACCCGGCCGCGTTCGCGCGTCACATCGAGGTCAATGTGGTCGGCGTCTTCAATGGCAGTCAGGCCTTCATTCGCCATCTGCGCGCGCGCGGTGGCGAGGGCGTGCTGCTGAATATCAGCTCGGGCGCGGCCCGCAACGCCTATGCCGGCTGGTCCGCCTACTGCGCCGGCAAGGCGGCGGTGGATCGCATGAGCGAGTCGATCGCGCTGGAAGAGACCGACAGCGGGCTGCGCGTGCATGCCGTCGCGCCCGGCATCATCGACACCGACATGCAGGCGATGATCCGCGACTGCTCGCCGGAACAGTTCCCGCGCGTGCAGAAATTCCTCGATCTCAAGGCCAATGACGGCTTCAGCTCGCCGGCCTTCGTGGCCGATCGCCTGCTCGATCTGGCCTTCGGTCCTGATGGAGCCGAACAGCCGGTGGCGATGAGTTTGCCGCTGGAAAAGGGCTGAGGAGCCTATCGCCCAGCCGCATCTCGGCCGGGCGCGGTGGCTAGCGGTGATTATTGCGCCCGATGCTTCAACGCCGCTTGCGCCGCCGCAAGCCGCGCGACCGGCACCCGTGGACCGGAGCAGCTCACATAGTCAAGCCCGGCCTCGTCACAGAACGAGATCGACGCCGGATGACCGCCATGCTCGCCGCAGATGCCAACGTGCAGATCCTGGCGCGCTCCACGCCCCCACTCAACCGCTAACTGCATCAGCTTGCCGACGCCCTTCTCGTCGAGCACCTCGAACGGGTTGTCCTGCAACACATTCGACTGGTTGTAGAGCGGCAGGAACTTGTTCTCGGCATCCTCGCGCGAGAACGAGAACACGGCTTGCGTCAAGTCATTGGTGCCGAACGAGAAGAACTCGGCTTCCGCGGCCAGCGACTCGGCCCGCATGCAGGCCCGCACGACCTCGATCATGGTGCCGAATTTGTACTTGACCGGCTGACCGTGCTTGGCCTCGACTTCGGCATGGGCCTCGTCGACATAGGCCTTGACGCGCCTGAGTTCCTGCACCGTACAGACCTGCGGCACCTTGATCTGCGGCTGAATCTCGATGCCGGCCTGGGCGCACTCGGCCGCCGCTTCCAGAATCGCGCGCACCTGCATCTTGTAGATCTCGGGAAACGAGATGCCAAGGCGCACGCCGCGATGCCCGAGCATGGGGTTGGTCTCGTGCAGAATGCGCACCTTCTTCAGCATCGCTTCCTTCTTCGCGATCGCCTCCTCGACCATCATCGGGTCCATCACCCGGCGCACGGCGTCGAAGTCGTCGCGCGCCTTCTCCGGCGTGTGCAGCAGCCCCATCGAGCCGGCCAGCGCGGTCATGCCGCGCGTGGCGCCGGCGAGCGCACGCAGATCCTCGAGGTCTTGCAGGAGCTGATGTTCATCCGGCAGGAATTCATGGATCGGCGGATCGAGCAGGCGGATGGTGACCGGATTCGGCGCCATCACCTCGAACAGCTCGCGGAAGTCTTGCCGTTGCAGCGGCAGTAGCGCCTCCAGGGCGGCGTCGCGCTGCTCGGTGGTCTCGGCGACGATCATCTCGATCACCAGCGGCAGGCGCTCGGTGGCGTTGAACATGCGCTCGGTGCGCGCCAGCCCGATGCCGACCGCGCCGTACTTGCGCGCGTTGCGGGCATCCTCGGGGGTGTCGGCGTTGGCCATCACCTTCAGCCGCGCGACCTCGTCGGCCCATTGCAGCAGGGTCGAGAGTTCGGGCGTGAACTCCGGCTCCACGGTCGGGATCTCACCCAGATAGACGCGCCCCGACGAGCCATCGATGGTGATGGTGTCGCCCTCCTTGAAGCTGGTGGCGCCAACGGTCGCCTCGCGCCGCGAGACATCGACACTGATGCCCTCGGCACCGGCGACACAGGGCTTGCCCATGCCGCGCGCGACCACCGCCGCGTGCGAGGTCTTACCGCCGCGCGCGGTCAGGATGCCTTTGGAGGCAAAGAAACCATGGATATCCTCGGGCTTGGTCTCCTCGCGCACCAGGATCACCTTCTGCCCCAGATCATGGCCGAGCTGATGGGCGCGGTCGGCATCGAACACCGCGACGCCGGCGGCCGCGCCCGGCGAGGCCGGCAGCCCCTGGGCGACCGGCTCGACCCGGGAACTTGGGTCCAGGCGCGGAAACAGCATCTGCTCGAGGCTGATCGGATCGATGCGCTGCAAGGCCTGCTCCTTGCTGATCAGGCCCTCCTGCTCCATCTCTACCGAGGTGCGCACCATCGCGTGCGCGTTCATCTTGCCATTGCGGGTCTGTAGGCAATAGAGCACGCCGCGCTCGATGGTGAACTCGAAGTCCTGCACCTCACGATAGTGACTCTCGAGCTTAGCGCGCAGCTCGGCCAACTCCTCGGCGATCTCCGGCATCTCGACCTTGAGGCGATCGAGCGGCTTCGGTGTGCGGATGCCGGCGACGACATCCTCGCCTTGGGCGTTGATCAGATATTCGCCGTAGAGCGCGTTCTCGCCGGTGCCGGGATTGCGGGTGAAGCCGACCCCGGTGGCCGAGTCGTTGCCACGGTTGCCGAACACCATGGTGCAGATGTTCACCGCGGTACCGTTGGCCATCTCCGGGGTGATGTGGAACTGCTTGCGATAGTCGACCGCGCGCCGCCCCATCCAGCTGTCGAAGACCGCCTTGATCGCGATCTCGAGCTGGACCATCGGGTCCGCCGGGAACGGCTTGCCGGTATGCTCCTCGACCACCTTGAGGAAACGCTCGCTCATCTCCTTGAGATCGATGGCCGTCAGATCGACATCCTGCTTGGCATGGGCGGCCTCTTTGATGGCGTTGAATTCCTTGTCGAAGGCCTCGTCGGGAACGCCCAGGGCGACCTTGCCGAAGAGTTGGATGAAGCGCCGATAGGAGTCGTAGCCGAAGCGATCGTCGCCGGTGGCCTTGATCTCGCCCATCAAGGTCTTCTGGTTGAGACCGAGGTTGAGGATGGTATCCATCATGCCCGGCATCGACATCGCCGAGCCCGAGCGCACCGAGACCAGCAGCGGGTTGTCGGGATCGCCGAAGCCCTTGCCGGTCTTGCGCTCCAGGGCCTCCATCTGCTCGCGCACCTGATCCATCACGCCGGCCGGCAACTGGTGCTCGGGCTGCTCCAGATAGGCCAAGCAGGCCTCGGTGGTGATCACGAAGCCGGGCGGCACGTTGAGGCCGATCTGCGTCATCTCGCAGAGGTTGGCGCCCTTGCCGCCTAGCAGCTTCTTGTTCTTGCCATCGCCTTCCTCGAAGGCGAAGACCCATTTGTTCGCTTCAGTCATGTTCTCGGTCCTCGGTTGGGATGATCAATGCTGTGTATTTGAACGAGCACAGCGGCGGTTGGGAAGTGTCCGAAATCAACTGGTCATGGAAAGGGGGCAGCGTCTGCGCTCGCCAGGCCCCGGCAACACCGAGCATGGGGCCTGCCAGCGGCACCAACCAACGCCCTCAAGCCGTTTATACTGCGGGCCCTAACGCCCGCCCTGCTCGCCACCGCGATCGCGAGCGGACACGCACAGACCTCGACACCGTATCAGCGCCCATCGAAACGCGCAGGATTTCCGCCATGTTGGACAAGACCTACGACCCCAAGACCATCGAGACCGCCTGGTATCGGCGCTGGGAGCAAGCCGGCTGGTTCGCGCCAGACCTGAAACCAGCAGCCGGTCCCGATCGCCAGGGCGGTCAAGGCCCGGATGACCCCGCGGCGGCGCCGTTCTGCATCATGATTCCGCCGCCGAACGTCACCGGCAGCTTGCACATGGGGCACGGCTTCAACAACGCCATCATGGACGCATTGGTACGTTATCACCGTATGCGCGGCGAACCCACTCTTTGGCAGCCGGGCACCGATCATGCCGGCATCGCGACCCAGATGGTGGTCGAACGGCAGCTGGAGGCCGAGGGCCAGACCCGCCACGACCTCGGCCGCGAGGCCTTCGTCGAACGCATCTGGCAGTGGAAGGCCGAATCGGGCGGCACCATCACCCAGCAGCTGCGCCGACTCGGCTCCTCGCTCGACTGGCGGCACGAACGCTTCACCATGGACGCGGGTCTCTCCAACGCGGTGCGCGAAGTCTTCGTGCGGCTGTTCGAGGAGGGGCTGATCTATCGCGGCAAGCGGCTGGTGAACTGGGACCCGGTGCTGCACACCGCGATCTCGGATCTGGAGGTGGTCGCCGAGGAAGAGGCCGGCCATATGTGGGATCTCAAGTACCCGCTGAGCAATGGCACCGGCGCCATGATCGTCTCCACCACCCGCCCGGAAACGCTGCTCGGCGACTGCGCGGTGGCGGTGAATCCCGACGATGAGCGCTACCGGCACCTGATCGGCGAAACCGTGGAGCTGCCGCTCACCGGCCGGCGCATCCCGATCATCGCCGACGAGCACGCCGATCCCGAACTCGGTACCGGCTGCGTGAAGATCACCCCGGCGCACGATTTCAACGACCATGCCGTCTGGCAGCGCCACCGCGACGAGACGCCGATCGCCGATCAGCCGCACGGCGGCCTGATCAACATCTTCACCGCCGATGCCGCGATCCGCGCCAACACCGCCGAGGAAGGCGCCTTGATCCCGAGCGCCTACAGCGGCCTCGACCGCTTCCAGGCGCGCACGCGTATCCTCGCCGACCTCAAGGCCCAGGGACTGCTGGCGCAGGTGCGCGAGCATCGGCTGATGGTCCCGCGCGGGGACCGCTCCGGCGCCATCGTCGAGCCTTATTTGACCGATCAGTGGTATGTGCGCATCGCGCCGCTGGCCAAGCCGGCGATCGCCGCCGTCGAGGACGGGCGCATCCGCTTCGTCCCCGATAACTGGAAGAACACCTACTACGAGTGGATGCACAATATCCAGGACTGGTGCATCAGCCGCCAGCTCTGGTGGGGCCATCGCATTCCGGCCTGGTACGACGATGAGGGTAACATCTATGTCGGCCGGAGCGAGGCCGAGGTGCGCAATCGGCACGGACTCGGCGACGACTATCCGCTGCGCCAGGACGAGGACGTGCTCGACACCTGGTTCAGCTCCGCGCTCTGGCCCTTCAGTACGCTGGGTTGGCCCGAACAGAGCGAGCGGCTTGCGACCTTCTACCCGACCTCGGTATTGATCACCGGCTTCGACATCATCTTTTTCTGGGTCGCCCGGATGATCATGATGGGGCTCAAGTTCATGGGCGACGTGCCCTTCCGCGATGTTTACATCCACGGCCTGGTGCGCGATGCCCAGGGCAACAAGATGTCGAAATCCAAGGGCAACGTGCTCGACCCCATCGATCTGATCGACGGCATCGAGCTGGAACCCCTGGTCGAGAAGCGCACCAAGGGCATGATGCAGCCGCAGCTGGCCGAGAAGATCGCCGAGCAGACGCGCAAGGAGTTCCCCGACGGCATCCCCGCCTTCGGCACCGATGCGCTGCGCTTCACCTTCGCCGCGCTCGCCACCACCGGCCGCGATATCAAACTCGACCTGGGTCGCGTCGAGGGCTATCGCAACTTCTGCAACAAGCTCTGGAATGCCTCGCGCTATGTGTTGATGAACACCGAGGGACAGGATTGTGGGGCCGGGCTCAGCGCTGGCGCGAGCCCACTCACCAGTCCAAGCCCGGAAACCGACTCAGTCAGCCAGGGCCAGGCGGCTCAGAGCACAGATCGAGAGCTGGCCCACGCTGGGTCCGGCGCGGTTTCGACATCCAATCCCGCGTCCGATCGAGACAGCAAACCGGGGCCACTGGAGTTCAGCGCCGCCGATCGATGGATTCGGAGTCGCTTGAACGCGACCGTCGCGACCGTGCGCGAGGCCCTCGACGCCTACCGCTTCGACCTCGCCGCCCAGGCCATCTACGAGTTCACCTGGAGCGAATTCTGCGACTGGTACCTGGAACTCTCGAAGCCGGTGCTGACCCGTGCGAGCGCCAGTGACGCCGCCAAGCGCGGCACCCGCTGGACCCTGGTGCAGACGCTGGAAACGCTGCTGCGCCTCGCCCACCCGTTCATGCCCTTCATCAGCGAGGAGATCTGGCAGAAGGTCCGGCCACTGGCTGGCGTCGATCGGCCAGCAACCCGCGAGCCTTGCGCCGCAACCATCATGCTCGCCCCCTATCCGACTCCGGAGACTGACCTCGAGGATGCCGAGGCCGAGGCCGAGATCCATTGGGTGCAGCAGTTCATCCTGGGGGTGCGCCGCATCAAGGGCGAGATGAACATCGCGCCCTCCAAGCCCCTGCCGGTGCTCATTGCCAATGCTCAGGAGCGCGATCGGCGCTGGCTCGAACAGGCCCGACCCTACCTCGATTTCCTCGCCCGCACCGAATCGATCGCCCTCCTCGACGACGAGGCCGCAGCCCCCGAATCCGCCATCGCCTTGGTCGGCGCGATGAAGATCCTGATCCCCATGGCCGGCCTCATCGACAAAGACGCCGAACTCAAGCGCCTCGACAAGGAGATCGCCAAGCTCGGCGCCGACATCGAACGCATCGAACACAAACTCGCCAACCCGAGTTTTGTCGACAAGGCGCCGACTCAGGTGGTGCAAAAGGAGCGAGAGCGGCTGGCCGAACAAGGCGCCGCCCTCGCGAACCTCAGCACGCAACGGACGCGAATCGCTGCGCTCTAATTCAGTGCCCGTTCGGAACCCATTCAGCGCTCAACGACTGCCCTCAGTGTCAGGATAAGTGTCGCCTGCCCCTGTTACGATTCTTAAGAATCTT
>NZ_JBKHDN010000002.1:0-58413 GCF_046541315.1 Halochromatium sp.
TGATGCGCGAATCCATGCCGATGAGTCTGCCCATCAGCCTGCCCGTGAGCCTACCGGCCTTCGATCCATTCACCGAGCTGGCGCTGCTGCTGGTGCTGGCCGCGACGGCCGGCGCGCTCGCGGTGCGGCTGCGTCAGCCGCTGCTGATCGCCTACATCATCATCGGCATCGCGGTCGGCCCGGCTGGGTTCGAGCTGGTGAAGGCGCACGATCAGATCAGCGTGCTCTCGCAGATCGGCGTCTCGGTGCTGCTGTTCGTGGTCGGGCTGAAGCTCGATCTCACGCGCGTGCGCGACATCGGCAAGGTGGCGCTGGCCACCGGCTTAGGCCAGCTCGCCTTCACCATCGTCTTCGGCTTCCTGCTCATCCTGGCGCTCGGCAAGGATCTGGTCGAGGCGTTCTACATCGCCGTCGCGCTGACCTTCTCGAGCACCATCATCATCGTCAAGCTGCTCTCCGACAAGGGCGAGCTGGATGCCCTGCATGGGCGCATCGCGATCGGCTTCCTGATCGTGCAGGACATCGCCGTGGTGGTGGCGATGATGGCGATGAGCGCGCTCGGCGCCGGCGCCGACGCGCCGGCCTGGGAGATCGCCGTCTCGCTGCTCGCACGCATCCTTGGCGCGGCCCTGCTGATGTTCGTCCTGATGCGCTATCTGATCCCGCCGCTGCTGCGCGGCATGGCGCGCTCGCAGGAACTGCTGCTGATCTTTGCCATCGCCTGGGGCACCGGGCTGGCGGCACTCGGCGAATGGGTCGGCTTCTCCAAGGAAGCGGGCGCCTTCCTGGCCGGCTTCTCGCTCGCCTCCAGCGTCTACCGCGAGGCGATCAGCGCCCGTCTCAGCGGCATCCGCGATTTCCTGTTGCTGTTCTTCTTCGTCGATCTGGGCGCCGAACTCGACTTCTCGACCCTGGGCGCCGAGATCTGGCCGGCGGTGCTGCTGTCGCTCTTCGTGCTGATCGGCAATCCGTTGATCGTCATGGCCATCATGGGCGGGATGGGCTACCGCAAGCGCACCAGCTTCCTGGCCGGGCTGACCGTGGCACAGATCAGCGAGTTCTCGATCGTCTTCATCGCCATGGGCATCGGGCTTGGCCATATCGGCGTCGAGGCGCTGGGCGTGACGACCCTGGTCGGCATCGTCACCATTACCCTCTCGACCTACATGATCCTGTACTCGCAGCCGCTGTATCGGTTGCTGACGCCGCTGCTCGGGGTCTTCGAGCGGCGCACGCCCTTCCGCGAGATCGCCGCCGAGGCCCAGATCGCGGCGGATCAACGCCCGCAGGTGCTGGTGCTCGGCCTTGGCCGCTACGGACTGCGTCTGGCGAAACGCTTGAGGGCCGCGGATCTCCGCGTGCTCGGCGTCGACTGCGACCCTGACCTCGTGCGCCATCTCGCGCAAGACGGGATGCCGGTCTGCTTTGGCGATGGCCATGACCCGGCCTTTCTCGACACCCTGCCCCTGGACGGGCTGCAGTGGGTCATCAGCACCCTGCCGGATGTCGACTCGAATCGGATGCTGATGCAGGCGCTGGCGGAGCGCCACTTCACTGGCGAGATCGCCGTGGTCGCGCGCGACGAGGCGCGCGGTGCCCAACTCTGGCGTGCCGGCGCGCCGATCATCCTCTACCCGTTCCGCGACGCGGTCGATTTCGCCGCCGACAACATCATCGACATCCAACACAAACGCGCCGCTGAAGGCCGCTAAGGCGATTGCCGGAACAGCTCGTCGCGAATGGCGCCGGATTGTCGTTGGCCTTCAAGGAGTCTCGCCGGGAGCAGCGCCAGGCCATGGGGCCGGCGATGGGGACCGGCGATGCGCCGCGGAAGGCGAGCGAAACGACCCGCAAGGCGGGATGGGCTTTGACAGAGATCGCTGAGGTCACTCAGGATCCTCGCGGCGAAACAGCGCCATCTGACTGGCGCCGCCATAGAGCGAATGCACACCGCCGATATCGCGGTGACGCAGACTGTAACCGTGCCGCTGCGCAACGCCCCGCGCCCAACGCTGGAAGCGCGCACGATCCCATTCGAAGCGATGATCGGGATGGCGAAAGCGGTTCGGCGGCACCTTGAGCAGCGGGTTGTACTCGGCATTTGGCGTGGTGACGATCACCGTGCGAGGGCGCATCCGCGCGAAGAGCGCCTGCTCGACTTGGGCCAGCTCGCGCGGATCGATGTGTTCGATGGTCTCGACCAGGATGGCGCAGTCGAAGCCGGCGAGGCTGTCATCGGGCTCGGTCAGCGAGCCCTGGCGCAGCTCGATCCGAGGCTGTCGCCGCTGTCCGCGACCGCGCGTTCGTCGTTGCTCTGGGGCGAAGGATGCGGCAAGCCCAGTGCGTGGCTGCGCGTCGGCAGCGACAAAATGGACGTCGGCATCGAGCCGCGACCGCATCCGCTGCAGACGACGCGCATTGAGATCCAGCCCCAGCAGGCGCTCGAATCCGGGCTCGCGCGCGAGCCGCACCAGCACATCGCCATCGCCGCAGCCAAGATCGAGCAGGCTGCGGGCACCGCTCGATCGCACGGCGTCGACCACCGCCTCAAGACGTTCCTCGTGCAGTTCTGTGGTGGCTTCGTGATTCCAGTGCATCGATTCGCTGAGCCTCTGCGGGCAATGCTCGCCCCGCCCTTATGAAGGCCAACGAACATCCGGCGCCATTCGCGACGAGCTGTTCCATCAAGCGCCTAAACCACAGATGTCTGGCAGAGTTCGCGGATCAGGGTGGTGGCATAGCTGCCGGCAGGCAGCTGGAAGCGCAAGTCGAGTTCGGTCTCCGCGACCGGCTCAAGCTCAAGCCCTTCGATATCAAGACGCAGCGCGCGCCGTTCCTGCTTGAGTCCGGCCGCAGCCAAGCCGGCCACCCAGTCGGGAGAGTCGGCCGCAACCTGCTCCTCGAGCGCCCGCACGGCGGCCTCGGTGAGCGGCTCGCCCTCGCCGAACAGCGGCCCGGTCGGCGTCACATCGCCCGAGCGCATGCGTTCCAGGATGCGCTCGTCCACGGTTTCGACCAGGAAATGCGACTGACTGCCCCGCAGTTGCAAGCGATCGCCGACCAAGGCGGTGGCCCAATCATCGCGCTCGATGCGCCGCGCGAGCACCTCGTTGAACAGCTGCGAGCGGACCGCCGAGAGCCAGAGCCCCTGCTGCTGGCGGCTGGCGCGCGGCGCGGCGCCGGCGAACAGGGCTTGGGCCCGAAACAGGTTGCCCTCGCCGCGTCCAAAGCGTTGCGGACCAAAGTAATTGGGCGCCCCACGGGCCGTCAGGGTGGCGATCCGGGCCGCAGCGGCGTCGCGATCGCCGGCGACCTCGCGCAGCCGGATCTGAAACCGGTTCCCGGACAATGAGCCGCGCTTGAGCTTACGTCGATGGCGATGCTGCTCCAGCACCTCGATGCCCTCTTCGGCGAGCAACCGCCAACGCGGCTCCGGGAGCTTGCCGAGATGCACCGAGAACCACTGCGTCGTTACCGCATGTCGATCCTTGAGCCCCGCGTAACCGACCGCCTTGACCGAGACGCCGGCAAGCGCGGCCAACCGTCGGGCGACCCATTCGGTGTTGGCCGAGGTCTTGCGGACGCGCAGCAAGACATGCTCGCCGTCGCCATCCGGGCCGAAGGCGAGCTGCTCGTCGACGATGAAGTCTTCCGGCCGCGCCCGCAGCCGGGCATTCAGCACCGGCCCGCCGAAGGCGGTGGGGAGCTGTGCGAACGTCCGCCAATGCCGAGTCGCGTGGCGCGTCCTGTCACTCGCCGAGAGGGGCGGATCGCTCACGGCGAGGTCGAGCCGCCGGCCGCGTCGAGCAGCACGACGGCGAAGGCGGCGATGCCCTCGCCGCGGCCGGTGAAGCCCAGACGCTCGCTGGTGGTGGCCTTGAGGTTGACGCGCGCCGGAGGGCAGCCGAGATCGGCGGCGACGCACGCGCGCATCGCCGCGAGATGGGGCGCGAGCTTCGGCGCCTGAGCGACGATGGTGAGATCCGCGTTATGCACCCGCAGATCGCGTTCGCCGAGCGAGCCCATCACCCGCCGCAGCAGCACGCGGCTGTCGATGTCCTTGAAGGCGGCATCGGAATCCGGGAAATGATGGCCGATATCGCCGAGACCGGCCGCGCCCAGGAGCGCGTCGCAGAGGGCGTGCAACACCACGTCGCCATCCGAATGGGCCTCGAGTCCCAGCGCATGCGGGATCTCGACGCCCGCCAGCACCAACCGCCGGTCGGGCGCGAAACGATGCACATCGATGCCTTGGCCGATCAGCATCGTGCGACCTCCTGGGACGGCAGGCCGACCCCGATCGCGGCTTCCTGATGCGGGTGAGTCTGCCTCATCGCAGCTGTTGCTCCCGTTGTTGCTCCAGAAAGAACTCCGCCAAAGGCAGGTCCTCGGGGCGAGTGATCTTGATGTTGTCGGCGCGACCCTCGATCAGCTGCGGCCGCAGCCCAAGCTGCTCGATCGCGCTTGCCTCGTCGGTGATCGCGAGGCCGGCGGTCTGACAGTGCAGCAGCGCCTGGCGCAACTGACCCAGACGAAAGGCCTGCGGCGTATAGGCGCGCCAGAGCTGCTGGCGCGGCAGCGTGCATTCGACACGCCGACCGGAGACCGCCTCGGCGCGCTTCACCGTATCATGCACCGGCACCGCGAGCAGCGCGCCCACCGACTCCTCGCCCAGGGCGTCGAGCAACCGCTCCAAGTCGGCTCGTGTCAAACAGGGCCTGGCGGCATCATGCACCAACACCCAATCCTGGGCCTCCGCACGCGCGGCCAGGTGCGCGAGCGCATTGGCGACCGAGTCGGAGCGCTCGGCGCCACCGGCCACGCGTTGCAGCGCCGGATGGTCGGCATAAGCGGTCTCGTGCCACCAGTCATCCTCGGGGCTCAGCGCGAGTACGCAGCCGGCGATCCGCGGATGCTGGATGAAGGCGGCAATGCTGTGATCGATGACCTGACGCCCCGCCACCGTCAGATACTGTTTGGGCACCGGCCCGCCGAAGCGGCGTCCCGCGCCCGCTGCCGGAATCACCGCCCAATAGCGGGGCTTCCTGGTCATCGCGCCTCCCGGGGCAACGGTTGTTCGACCACCTGCAAGAAGACCTCGCCGGCCTGGATCATGCCCAGCTCGCTGCGCGCGCGCTCCTCGATGGCGTCGAAGCCGGTCTTCAGATCCTCGACCTCGGCCGCGAGCGCGTTGTTCCGGATCTGCAACCGCGCCAGCTCGGCCTCGGTCTCGGCGATCCGCGCACGCAGCGCATGCAGCTCGGCCAGGCTGCCGTCGCCGACCCACAGGCGAACCTGCAGGAAGGCGAGCAGCACGACCAGGGTCAGAACCAGCCAGCGCATGGGATCGGAACCTCGCCGATGGGCGATGGCCGCGAGCGCTTAGAGCGCCTGCTTGAAGGCATCGCGACCGGCATAGATGGCGGCACCGGCGAGCTGATCCTCGATCCGCATGAGCTGGTTGTACTTGGCCACCCGGTCGGTGCGCGAGAGCGAGCCGGTCTTGATCTGACCGGTCGCGGCGGCGACGACCAGGTCGGCGATGGTGGTATCCTCGGTCTCGCCCGAGCGATGCGAGACCACCGCCGTATAGCCGGCCTGCTGGGCCATCCGGATCGCTTCCAGGGTCTCGGTCAAGGAGCCGATCTGATTGACCTTGATCAGGATCGAGTTGGCGACGCCCTTGTCGATGCCTTCCTGCAGGATCTGGGTGTTGGTGACGAAGAGATCGTCGCCGACCAGTTGCACCTGATCGCCAAGGCGCTCGGTGTGGTCCTTCCAGCCGTCCCAGTCGCCCTCGGCGAGGCCATCCTCGATGCTGAGGATCGGATAGCGAGCGACCCAGTCGAGCAGCAGATCGGTCATGCCGGCGGCGTCGAGCGTGCGTCCCTCGCCCTTGAGATGGTACTGCCCCGCTTCGTAGAACTCGGAGGCGGCGACATCCATGCCGAGATAGATGTCCTGGCCGGCCTTGTAGCCCGCCTTCTCGATCGCCTCCAGAATCGCCTCGATCGCGGCCTCGTTGGAGGGCAGATCCGGCGCGAAGCCGCCCTCGTCGCCGACGGCGGTCGCCAGTCCACGCCCCTTGAGCACGGCCTTGAGCGCGTGGAACACCTCGGCGCCCCAGCGCACCGCCTCGCGCAGGCTCGGCGCGCCGACCGGCAGGATCATGAATTCCTGGAAATCGACGCTGTTATCGGCATGCTCGCCGCCGTTGATGATGTTCATCATCGGCACCGGCAGGCGATAATCGCCCGTGCCCAGCGATTGATAGAGCGGCACCGCCTTCTCCTGCGCGGCGGCGTGGGCTGCGGCCATGGAGACACCGAGGATGGCATTGGCGCCGAGACGGGCCTTGTTGTCGGTGCCGTCGAGTTCGATCATGTGGCGATCGAGCGTCTCCTGCTCGGTCACTTCCAGGCCCACGACCGCGTCACGCAGCTCGCCGTTGACATGGGCGCAGGCGTTCAGCACGCCCTTGCCGAGATAACGCGACTTGTCGCCATCGCGCAGTTCCAGCGCCTCACGCGAACCGGTCGAGGCCCCCGAGGGCACCGCGGCGCGCCCCAGCGCGCCTGCGGCGGTGATGACATCGACCTCGACGGTCGGGTTGCCGCGTGAATCGAGAATCTCACGGGCGCGAATATCAACGATCTCAGACATGGCTCAAACCTCTTGGCGGGATAAACAATGATGTGGGCTAGAGTCGCTGCTCCGACAACCCTTGGGCCTTGACCAAGCGGTCCAGCCCGATCAAGGTCTCGAGCAGCTCGGCCATCAGGGGCAGTGGCCAGACATTGGGGCCATCGCTCTTCGCCTGGGCCGGATTGGGATGCGTCTCCATGAAGACACCGGCGACGCCAGCGGCAACCGCCGCGCGGGCGAGCACCGGCACATAGTCGCGCTGGCCGCCGGAACTGTGGCCCTGACCGCCCGGCAACTGCACCGAGTGGGTCGCATCGAAGACCACCGGGCAGCCGGTCTCGCGCATGACCGCCAAGGCGCGCATATCCGAGACCAGGTTGTTGTAGCCGAAGCTGACCCCGCGCTCACAGACCATCAGCTGCTGATTGCCAGTCGCACGCGCCTTTTCGACCACCCGCAGCATGTCCCAGGGCGCCAGGAACTGACCCTTCTTGAGATTGACCGGCAGCCCTTGCGCGGCCACCGCGCGGATGAAGTTGGTCTGCCGACAGAGGAACGCCGGCGTCTGCAGCACATCGACCACCGCCGCCACCTCCCCCAGCGGCGTGTCTTCGTGCACATCGGTCAGCACCGGCACGCCGATACCCTTGCGCACCCCCTCCAGGATCCTCAGGCCGGCCTCGACGCCGAGGCCGCGGAAGCCATCGACCGAGGAACGGTTGGCCTTGTCGAACGAGGATTTATAGATGAACGGAATGCCGAGCCGAGCGGTCAGCTCCTTGAGCTGGCCGGCGGTCTCCTGCGCCAACGCCTCGCTCTCGATCACGCAGGGCCCCGCGATCAGGAACAGCGGATGCTCGAGACCGACCTCGACGCCACAGAGCTGCATCAGACCAGCTCCTGCGGCGTGTCGGCGCGACCCGCGTTTAGAACCGCCGGCTCCAGAGCCGTCTCTGGGGCCTCATCCAGATCGGTCACCGCGCGCCCCTGGCGCTGTCGATAGGCCAGGGCCGCCTCGATGAAGCCACGGAACAGCGGGTGCCCGTCGCGCGGCGTCGAGGTGAACTCGGGATGGAACTGGCAGCCGACGAACCAGGGATGATCCGGGATCTCGACGATCTCGACCAGGCGCGAATCCAGCGACCAGCCCGAGAAGCGCATGCCGGCATCCTTCATCGCATCGCAGTAGCGGTTGTTGAACTCGTAACGATGCCGATGGCGCTCGCGCACCTGCGGCGTGCCATAGGTGGCACGCGCCAGACTGCCCGGCTCCAAGCGGCAGAGTTGTCCGCCGAGGCGCATGGTGCCGCCCTTGTCGGAATCGACGCCGCGTGTCTCGCGCTTGCCCTGCTCGGTCTGCCATTCGGTGATCAGGGCAATCACCGGATGCGGCGTGTCGGCGAGGAACTCGGTGCTGTACGCGCCCTCGAGCCGGGCGACGTTGCGCGCATATTCGATCACGGCGACCTGCATGCCGAGACAGATGCCCAAGTAGGGAATGCGTTGCTTGCGCGCATGCCCAACCGCGGCGATCTTGCCCTCGATGCCCCGCTCGCCGAAGCCGCCGGGCACCAGTACCGCGTCCAGTCCATCGAGACTGCCGAGGCCTTGGGTCTCGATCTCCTCGGCGTCGAGGTAGCGGATCCTGATCCGGGTTCGGGTCTGCACGCCGGCATGGATCAGCGCCTCGGAGAGCGATTTGTAGGCCTCGGTCAGCCCGGTGTACTTACCGACCATGCCGATGGTGACCGCCGCGCGCGGATGCTCGAGTCCGTCCAACACCCATTGCCATTCGGAGAGATCGGCCTCGGGCACCTCGAGACGAAACTGATGGGTCACCAACGCATCCAGTTCCTGCGCGTGCAGGAGCATCGGGATGCGGTAGATGTGATCGGCGTCGATGGCCGAGATCACCGCCCGCTCCGGGACATTGGTGAAGAGCGCGATCTTGCGCCGCTCCTCGTCCGGCAGGTCGCGCTCGGCGCGGCACAGCAGGATGTCGGGTTGGATACCGATCGAGCGCAACTCCTTGACCGAATGCTGGGTCGGCTTGGTCTTGATCTCGCCGGCGGCGGGGATATAGGGCACCAGCGTCAAATGCATGAACAGCGCGTTGTCGACGCCGACCTCGACGCGCATCTGACGGATCGCTTCGAGGAACGGCAGCGACTCGATATCGCCGACGGTGCCGCCGATCTCGACGATGGCGATGTCGGCATCCCCGGCGCCGAGCCGGATCGCGTCCTTGATCTCGTCGGTGATGTGCGGGATCACCTGCACGGTGCGCCCGAGGTAGTCACCGCGCCGCTCCTTGCGGATCACCGACTCGTAGATCTGACCGGTGGTGAAATTGTTGTTGCGCCCCATGCGGGTGCGCAGGAAGCGTTCGTAGTGACCGAGATCGAGATCGGTCTCGGCGCCATCGTCGGTCACATAGACCTCACCATGCTGGAACGGGCTCATGGTGCCCGGATCGACATTGATGTAGGGGTCGAGTTTGATCATGGTCACCTTGAGACCGCGCGCTTCGAGCAGCGCGGCGAGGGACGCGGACGCAATACCTTTGCCGAGCGACGAGACGACGCCGCCGGTAACGAAAATATACTTGGGCATGACCTGTACAGGCAGACGACTTGGGTCTGGATAGGATACCCCTCTCAAGGTAGCAAAACGGCCCCGACCTCACAATTCGCGTTGTCAGCCAGCGCACCCTTCACAAGCCTCGGGCCGGCACGTATACTCCGCCGTGTTCGTTATCTCTGCGGACTTCCAGCTCGGATCGAGACGGGGTCGAACGCGAACCTCCGACTGAATCCGAGAGGGACCGACTCACCACCCTTCGGAGCATCACCAAATGAACAAGTTTGCAAAGGTTATGGGTATCGCCGCCATCGCCACCAGCGCGGCCTTCTCGATGGGCGCAGCACAGGCGTGGTGGGGTCCTGGCTACGGCGGTCCCGGTTACGGCGGTCCTGGCTACGGCTGGGGCGACGGCGTGGGCGATCTGTTCAGCGACATGTTCGGTGACGGCTACGGCGACTTCAACATGAGCATGAGCGGCGGCGGGCGCGGCTACGGTCGCGGGCGTGGCTATGGCTATGGCCGTGGTTACGGCTATGATCATCCGTATGGCTATCCCGGCTACGGCTATGGCGCCCCCTACGGCGGTTATGGCGCGCCTTACGGCATGCCCTATGGCGCTCCGATGGCTCCAGCCGCGCCGGCTGCCGAAGAAGCCAAGTAAGGCGCGATCCCTAATCGCCGCCCCAAGCCGCGCCTCGGCGCGGCTTTTTGTGTTTGGAACGAGCGCCGCACCAAGATCCCAAGTGGGTCGATCTTCCCTTCCTGACGTCGCCTGACCGCACATCGAGCCCCGTCGAGCCCCATCGAGCTTAGACAGGCGGATGGCGGCCATCGCTGGCGCGCGCTCGAGCCCCCCGATCATCGGCCCCAGTATTTCATCGCGCAGGACGCGTGTATGTAAATCATATTGACGCTTGATGCATGTCAACTTGAGTTGCAGAATACGACCAAACCACCTACTGGAACCTTGCCTTGACTCAGCGAAAAGTAATCTCGTTCGACACGATCCGAGTCGCCTGCAAGAACTGCTCCCTCTCGCAGCTCTGTCTACCGATGGGCCTAGCGCCGGAAGATGTCGAGCGACTCGACTCGATCATCAAGCGCTCCCGGCCCCTCCATCGCGGTGACCACCTGTTCCGTGGCGGTGAACGGTTCCGCTCGCTCTACGTGGTCAAGACCGGCTCCGTCAAGACCTACGCGCCGAGCGAGGAAGGTGGCGAGCAGGTGCTGGGCTTCCACCTCCCCGGCGAGATCATCGGCCTCGACGCCATCGACAAGTCCTGTCATGCCTGTTCGGCCAAGGTGCTCGAGACATCGGCGATCTGCGAGGTTCCATTCCAGCGCTTCGAGGAACTGGCGGCCTCGATCCCATCGCTGCAGCACCAGATGTATCGACTGCTGAGCAAGGAGATCGGACAGGATGCCGACATGCTGCTGCTGCTTGGCAAGAAGAACGCCGAGGAACGACTGGCAGCCTTCCTCGCCAGCATGTCCAGCCGCTTGAGCAAGCGCGGTCTCTCGCCAACCGACTTCTACCTGAGCATGTCGCGCCATGAGATCGGCAGCTATCTCGGCTTGGCGGTCGAGACCGTGAGCCGCCTCTTCACCCGTTTCCAGGAGGATGGGCTGCTACGCGTCGACCGCAAACATGTCGAGGTGCTGAACCTCCCGGCACTCGAGATGATGGCGGGCTCCACGCCCTCCAGCACGCATCAGCAACGCTCGAATTGATCGCCGTCGCGGCTCGCCACAAGGTTCTCGACGCTCAGACAATCGCCGACGCCGCCGGCGCCTCCTCATCCTCGCAGCGCGAGCGCCAGACACAGCCGTCCGCGCTCGCGGCGCCGATCGCCCGCAGACGCTCGCGATGCGCCATCAGCTCCGACTCGCTCGCGCGCACGACCCGCAGCGCTGGCCGGTCCGCCCTGAGCCGTCGCCGGCTCGCCTCGGCGCCGGCGCGCGGCCCCTGCCGGGCGCCACTCGCTTCGCTGCCGAGCGCCAGCGCCACCTGCCCGCCGGTCATCGCCAGATAGACATCGGCGAGGATCTCGGCATCGAGCAGCGCCCCGTGCAGCTCGCGGTGCGCGTTGTCGATCTCATAGCGGCGACAGAGGGCATCGAGGCTGTTGCGCTGCCCCGGGTGGCGTTGACGCGCCAGGGCCAAGGTATCGACCACGCTGCAAAGATCCTCGATGCGCGGCGCATCCGCGCGCCATTGCCGCAACTCGTGATTGAGGAAGCCTAGATCGAAGGCCGCGTTATGGATCACCAGCTCGGCGCCGCGCAGATAGTCGATGAGCGCCTCGGCGATGTCGGCAAAGCGTGGCTGATCCGCCAGGAAGGCGTTCGAGATCCCATGCACCGCGACCGCGCCGGCATCGATCTCCCGATCCGGTTGCAGATAGCGGTGAAAATTGGCCTTGGTGAGCCGCCGCTCGACCATTTCGACACAGCCGATCTCGATGATCCGATGACCCTCGCTCGGATCGAGCCCGGTGGTTTCGGTATCCAGCACCAGTTGTCGCATGGCTTGGTTCCGCGTTGATCAGGTTGCTAATCAGGTTGCTAATCAGGTTTCAGGCGCGCCCGGGAATGCCTTTGTTGGCGAGCTGGTCGGCACGCTCGTTCTCGGCATGGCCGCTATGTCCTCGCACCCAGCGCCAGCGCACCCGATGACCGGCGAGCGCCCGATCCAAGCGTTGCCAGAGGTCCTGGTTCTTGACCGGGGTGTTTTGTTTGGTCATCCAACCGTTGCGTTTCCAGCCTTGCATCCAGCGTTCGACGCCATCGCGCACATAGCGGGAGTCGACGGTCAGGATCACCTCGCTCTGGCGCTTGAGCGCCTCTAGCGCCCGGATCACCGCCATCAGCTCCATGCGATTATTGGTCGTCTGCGCTTCACCGCCGAACAGCTCCTTCTCATGCGCGCCATAGCGCAGCAAGGCCCCCCAGCCGCCCGGTCCGGGATTGCCCTTGCAGGCGCCATCGGTAAACACCTCGACCGCCGGGGCGGTCGCCTGGGGCGGATCTTGAGGCTGGCTTCGCGGCCGATCGGGCGGCCTCGCCGAGTGACTATCGAACATGGTTGGTCTCACGAGCAGTGGGCTTCATGGCACCGCCGGGCAACAAGGCCGGGCGCCGCGTCCAGCGTTGACGAATGGGCGTGGCAAGGCTCACCCGCTTCACCGCCCGCAGCACATACACGCCACCGCACAGCGGCCACCAGCGCGCGCCAGTTTGCTCCAGCCAGTCGAGACGGCTGCTATAGGCCGAGCGCAAGGGGGGGCGAAACAGCAGCCATTCGCGCGTCTCGAGCTGAAATCCGAGCAGATCGAGCCAGTCGCCGAGCCGGGACGCCGTCAGTTGATGGCCGCACCAGGGCACGCGCGCCGGCTGGAACACCCCGCGCATGAGCCCCCAGCTGCTGAGCGGATTGAAGCCGATGACCAGGATGCGTCCTTCCGGGATCAATACCCGCTCGACTTCCCGCAGGACGGGTCGCGGATGCGCCACGAAATCGAGCGTATGCGGCAGCAGCACGGCATCGACACTGGCCGCCGCGAGCGGCAATGCACTCGCCTGGGCGCACAGCAGGGATCCGCCCGGGCACAGGCGAGGCCGCTCGCCGATGACCACTCGCGTGCGGATCCGGCTGTGTTCGAGGGCATCGCCAAACTGCCCGCCACAGCCGATCTGGACCAGGAAATAGCCGAACGAGTTCTCGATCATGCGTTCGACGCAGGCGGTCTCGGCGCGGGCCACCTGACGGCCGACCGGCGTCTTGTACCACTTCGCGAGGACCGCGAGCGGCTCAGCCTGCTGTTTGCAGGGCCTCATCGACCGTTCGCCCCCGGTTCCTGCCCCGTGCCGGGACATGCGCCACTGGCGCTGCTTTGGGTTTTCCCGTATATTTTGGCTGACAAGCGCGTCAAGACAACAACAAAACGCATGATCTCTTCACATTCCGGCTGCTACTCAATCTCTCATGTCCAGTGCTCGTCGCACCCATCCGCTCACATGGTCCGCCCCTAGTCTGATCCTTTTGCTGAGCGGCTGCGCGACGCCGCCCACCGGTGAAGGTGACACCAGCCCACAACACTTTTCCGTCTCGGCTCGCGAATATGGCTATGTCAGACCCGCCGTCGACGTCAGGGTCATCGGCCAGGCGCGGGAGACGCGCAGCCGACACCATCGCTTCGCGGGCTCGGGCGACGATCTCTGGGATCGGGTTCGGCATGGGGATCGCCTGGGCGTGACATCTCATGAGCGGGTCGAGCACGCGCTGCGCGCGCTCAAGCGCGACCCGGATTATCTCACGGATCTCAGCCGGCGAGCGCGTCCCTATCTCCATCTGATCATTGGGGAACTGGAGCGCCATGGCCTGCCCGCCGAACTTGCCCTGCTGCCCGAGGTCGAGAGCCGCTATAACCCACGGGCCATCTCGCCCATGAGGGCAACCGGGATGTGGCAGTTCATGCCCTACACGGGCGTCGAGATGGGCCTCGCGCAGAACCAGTGGTACGACGGCCGCTACGACATCCTGGCCTCGACCCGAGGTGCGATCGCCTATCTGCGCCAACTGCACCGCGAACTCGATGGCGACTGGGCGCTGGCGCTGGCCGGCTACAACGCCGGTCCCGCCCGCGTGCGTGCCGCGCAACGCGCGAATCGGGCGGCGGGCAAGCCGACCGACTTCTGGTCGCTCGATCTGCCCACCGAAACCGAGCACTATGTGCCCAAGCTGCTCGCGATCGCCGAGCTGGTGCGCGAGCATCAGACGCATGGCCTGGAGATGCCGGCGATCGCCAATCAGCCGCGCCTCGAGATCGTCGAGGGGCGGCAACAGATCGATCTCGCGCAAGCGGCACAGGCCTGCGGGGTCAGCATCGCCGAACTCAAGCAATTGAATCCCGGCTTGAAGCGCGGCAAGACGCTGCCGGATGGTCCGCATCGCGTGCTGGTGCCCGCCGGCACGGGCGACAAGCTGCGCACCGCGCTGACCAAGGCCGCCCAACCGACGGCACCGAGCCTGGCGGCGAGCCGGCCACGCGCGAGCGCGGGCGACGGCGACAGTTAGCCGGTTCGCCCGCCGGCCGCGTCGGCCCCAATCTCGGCCCCAGCCTCGGCCCCAATCTCGGCCCGGCGCAGGCTCCCGGGCTCCTGTGGCCGCAGTCTCAGCGTATCTTTCTGGACGCGTCTTTCTGGGCGCATCTTTCTGGACGCGTCTTTCTGGGCGCGTCTTTCTGGGCGCGGCCGCTGGCGGCTAGGGAATCCCGAGCAGCTTATGCAGTTGGAGGCCGAGTCGCCATTGCGGATGGGCCTGGCAGTAGGCAAGTGCCTGCCGGGTATGCTCGGCCAGCCCTGGCCCATCCCTCGGCTGTAAGAAGAACTCGGCGAAGTCGAGCTGGGCGAAACGCTCCGGTGGCGCCGCAGACTGCGGGAAGATCAGCTTGAGTTCATCCCCGGCCCTGAGCCTCAAGGGCGCGTTCGCCTTCGGGCTGACGCAGAGCCAGTCGATCCCGGGCGGTGCCGGTTGCGTGCCATTGGTCTCGACCGCGACCTCGAAGCCGCGCGCATGCAAGGCCTCGATCAGCGCCGCGTCCAGCTGCAACAGGGGTTCGCCACCGGTACAGACCACATAGCCAGCGCGCGCGCGCGCCTGTTCGCGCGCTGGCCATTGCCGCAGGATCCGCTCGGCGAGCGCCTCGGCGCTCGCGAAGCGACCACCACCGGGGCCATCGGTGCCGCGGAAGTCGGTGTCGCAGAAATCGCAGCGTGCGGTTGCGCGATCGCGCTCCAGGCCCGACCAGAGGTTGCAGCCGGTAAAGCGACAGAACACCGCCGCGCGGCCGCTACGAGCGCCCTCGCCCTGCAACGTATAGAAGATTTCCTTGACCTGGTAGACGGACCGCATGGGCTTATCCGAGCGGCAACAGGGTCGCCGCTCGTGGCGCAGACGCCGATCCGCCGTTCGCCCCGCCCGCTCCGCAACGATCGCCCCAGCCCAGCAACACGCCGCACCCGGGCCGCTCGCTGAGTTCAAGCCGATCGGCTTGCGGCAACACATCGGCGATGAACTCCCGGATCCAGCCGGCCAGCCGCGCGGCGCTGGGATCGGACAGCCCCGACAGTGCGTTCAGCGGATGATGATCGAGGCGCGCGTAGACCGGCTCGAACAGCGCCTTCACATCGCCGTAATCGATGGTCCAACCGAGCACCGCGTCCAAGGGCGCGGTCAGATGCAGGCGCAGCAGATAGCTATGCCCATGCAGCCGCCGGCGCGGATCGCCGGCCGGTGCCTGGGTCAGGCGCAACGCGCCCTCGAAGCGCAGCTCCTTCCAGATGCGATAGCTCTGGCCATCGTACTGACAGCCGGCGGTGGCGGTCTCGTACACGCTGACCACGGACAGCGCCGGCAGTCTCGGCTTGAGACGCTGCCAGATCCAGGCCGCGAGCAGCTCGCTGGTCGGGTTTTCCAACCCCGGCAGGTCGTTCAGGCAGGCATGGTCGAGTTCGCCATGCAGCGGCGCCCAGAGTGCGCCGAGCTGGTCACCGTCGAGATCGATGCCGCTGGGCGCGGCGGCGCTGTTGAGGCCATCCGCCTGCGGCGCCCAGGCCTGCTCGGCATGCAGAATGACCTCGAACCCATGACCGTGCATCCGCCCGCATTGATGCTCGGGCGGCACATTGACCAACCGATGCGCGGCCTCAAACCGAAACCGCCGCCAGACATGAGCGCGTCGGCACCTGGCACCTGCCGCATCGGCGCCAAGGGACAGCTCGACGCCCTGCTCGCCGGTACTCTGGATGCCGACCTGGGCAATGCCTGGCACCGCTTGCGCCTGCTCCAGTTGCGCCTGTACCCAGGCCGCCAGATGCGCATCGCTCGGCACCGCCAGCCGTTCATTGAGATCGCTGTAATCCAGAGCCGCGACGCTGGCGGCCAAGGCCGCCGCTAAGGCCTCGGTCTCGGCGCCGTCGAAACCGCCCCACGCCGGCGCCAGCTCGGCCAGGACGCGCGCCTTGAAGCCATGCCCATGCAGGCGGCGCGCGCGATGCCCCGGCGCCAGCACGGGGATGCGGCGCGCGGCCTCGAACGAGGCGGCCGCTTGATGATAGAGGCGTTCGGCCATCAGCTCGGCTCCGCGAACCGTTGCCGCAGTGGATCGACGAGCCCGGCCTCGGCGAAGCCCTTGGCGCGCAGCAGGCAGGCGTCGCAATGGCCGCACGGACGGCCATCGGCAGCGGGATCGTAACAACTGCTGGTGAGCCCATAATCGACCCCGAGCGCGCTGCCGCGGCGGATGATCTCGGCCTTGGTCATGGTCATCAAGGGCGCATGGATACGCAGATGCTGGCGGCCCTCGACGCCCGCCGCCGTGGCCAGATTGGCCATGCGCTCGAAGGCGGCGATGTACTCGGGGCGGCAATCCGGATAGCCCGAATAATCCAGCGCGTTGACGCCGATGAAGATGTCGTTGGCCGCGAGCACCTCGGCCCAGGCCAGCGCGAAGGACAGGAACACGGTGTTGCGCGCCGGCACATAGGTGATCGGGATGCCCTCGCCCATGGCCTCGGCATCACGATCCTTCGGCACCGCGATCCCGGCGGTCAGCGCCGAGCCGCCGAACCGGCGCAGGTCGATCTCGCTGATCAGATGCTCGGCGACGTCGAATGCCTTGGCAACGCGCACCGCCGCCTCCAATTCCACCAAGTGCCGCTGGCCATAACGAAACGAGAGCGCGTGCGGCACGAATCCCGCCTCGCGACAGATCGCCAGCGCGGTCGTCGAATCCAACCCACCGCTCAGTAGCACCACCGCATTCGCCATCGATCGTTCTCTTAATCCACCGATTATCCCATTCGAGCCACCGGCCACAGCGCAAGCGCGACCTCGTCTCGAGCCAACCGCAAGTGTACGCGAGACCCACTTAGGGCGCCTTGATCCCATCCCGCGATGCGGCCCTGCGTGCCATCGTCGGTCCATCGGTATGGAATCGGGGTAGCGGGCCGCGCGCCCTCAGCGCCGATCTTTTCGTCTCTTGCCCCCGAATCAGCGATAATCCGGCGCTATGCCAATCCCAACACCCTCCAAACTGCTCGCGACCGCGCTGACTCGGTTCCTCGGCCGCTGCGACAATCAGATCACCGCCCGGCGCCTGCGCCAGTATCGCGAACTGGTCGAGAGCAGCGAGGATCAGATGGCGATCGCCGACGCCGATTATCGCTACCTGCTGGTCAATCAGGCCTATGCCGACATGTTCGGCCGCGCCCGCGCCGAGATCGAGGGCGCGCGCATCCCGGAGATCCTCGGCCAAGACTATTTCGAGCGTGTCCTGAAGCCAAAACTGGATGACTGCCTCGCTGGCCACACCCAGCGCTTCGAAACCGAACGCCTGAACCTGGACGGCAAACCGCGCCAGTTACTCGCACGCTATTTCCCACTCGACGCACCGGCGGCGTCGACGCGCCAGATCGTCGCCGTGATCACCGACATCTCCGAATTCAAACGGGTCGAGATCAAGCTCGGCGAGCAATCCCGGCTGCTCGATATCGCCGGCCGGGTGGGTCGCATCGGCGGCTGGTGGGCCGATCTGGCGACCAACCAGGTTCAATGGTCCGAGATCGTCGCCGAGATCCACGGCATGCCCAAAGGCTTTTCGCCCACGCTCGAGGAAGGCATCGCCTTCTATGCACCGCAAGACCTTGCGACCATTCGGCGTGTCTTCAACGCCTGCGCCAAGCGCGGCGTCCCCTATCGCGAGGATCTCAGGATCATCAATGCCCAAGGCGAGCAGGTGTGGGTGCGCACCTCCGGCGAGGCCGTCCACGACGAGCACGGTCGCATCTGCGCCGTGCAGGGGGCGTTTCAGGATATCTCGGCGCGCAAAGCCGCCGAACAGCAGGTGCAGGCCCTCAGCGAGCGGCTCCAAACGACCCTGGAGAGCATCACCGATGGCTTCTACACACTCGATCGCGACTGGCACTTCACCTATCTCAACCAGGAGGCCGCCCGGCTCTTGCAACAACCGCGCGAGCAACTGCTCGGCAAGCCCTTTTGGCAGTGCCTCCCGGAGGCGATCGGCACGCGCATCGAACGCGCCTATCGGCGGGCGATGATCGTCCAAGAGACCGTCACCCTGGAGGAATACTACCGACCGTTCAGCACCTGGTTCGAGATCCGCGTGTTTCCCTCCCAAGGGGGGCTCG
Source organism: Halochromatium sp. (assembly GCF_046541315.1). Classification (GTDB taxonomy): domain Bacteria; phylum Pseudomonadota; class Gammaproteobacteria; order Chromatiales; family Chromatiaceae; genus Lamprobacter. The sequence continues at coordinate 18,439 of NZ_JBKHDN010000002.1, forward strand.
CGGTCTATTTCCAGGACGTCACCGAACAGCATCGGATGCTGCGCAAATTGCAAGCGCAGAAGGCCGCGTTGCGCCAATCCCGCGACCAGCTCGCCGAGCTGGTGCAAATGCGCAAGGCCCTGATCGATTCCTTGCCGGCCCATATCGCGCTGCTCGACGCCGATGGCCGGGTCGTCGAGGTCAACGACGCCTGGCGCCGGTTCGCCGCGCAAAACGATTTCCCCGACGCCAGCGCGGGCACCGGCATGAACTATATCGCGGTCTGTCAGCAGGCGAGCGGCGACGCCTCCGAGGAGGCGCCGAGCATTGCTCGCGGCCTCCAGGCGCTGCTCGCCGGCGAACTCGAGTCTTTTGCGCTCGAATATCCCTGTCATGCCCCCCATGAGCAGCGTTGGTTCCGCATGGCCGCCAACCGCCTCCGGCACAACCGCGACGTGCCGCGCACAACGGGGAACGAGACCGGAAGCGCGAGCGACCACGAGCCCGGTCAGGAGCCCGGTCACGAGCCCGCTCGCGACGGTGGCGCGGTGGTGATGCACATCGACATCACCGAGCGCAAGCTCGCCGAGCTGCAACTGAACCAGCTCATGCATCGCGATCGACTGACCAATCTGTTGACCCGCGACGGCTTCACCGAGGCCCTGGCCAAGCGCCTCGGCGAGCACGATCAACATCCAGAGTCGACCCTGCTGGCCTTGTTCGACATCAAGGATCTGCGCGCCGTCAACGATTCCCACGGCTTCGAGACCGGCGATCGGCTGCTGATCGAGATCGCCCGTTGGTTGGAACGGCAAGCCGGCAGCCGTGGCCTGGTGGGGCGCATCGCCGGCGATGAGTTCAGCATCTTCCTGCGCGGCGAGCCTGGCCTCGATCCGTCGCAACAGGTCGAGGCCATCAACGCCATCACCGAGCAGTGCTTCCTGCTCCCAACCATCGGCATCGAGATCGATATCGACCTCGGTTACACCCTGGTCGGCGCGCAGCGCTGTTCGGCCGAGACGCTGCTCCACCAGGCCGAGCTGGCGCTGTTCCAGAAACGTCAACAGGGCACCGAGTCGGCGGTGGCCTATAACGCCGACCTCGATCGTCAGGTCCATGAGCGCATCGCGCTGACCCGGGATCTGCGCACCGCGCTGTACGAAGAGCAGTTCGAACTCCACTTCCAACCCAAGGTGGACCTCAAGACCGGCGCCCTGGTGGCCTGCGAGGCCCTGCTGCGTTGGCAGCATCCCCAGCGCGGCTTGCAGCCGCCGGGCCTGTTCATCCCGATCGCCGAACAGAGCCAACTGATCGTGGCGATTGGCGACTGGGTCTTGCACGAGGCCTGTCGGCTGCTGCGCGCCTGGCAGGATGCCGGCTTGAATGTGGTGAGCATCGCGGTCAATGTCTCGTTGCTGCAATTTCGCGCCGACGACTTCCCGCAAGCGGTGCGCGCCACCCTGCGCCACTTCGAGATCGAGCCCGGCGCGTTGACCCTGGAGATCACCGAAAGCGTCTTCGCGGAGGCCTCGGAGACGCTGCTGGAGCACTTGAACGCGCTGCGCGCGCTCGGCATTCGGCTGTCGTTGGACGACTTCGGCACCGGCTATTCGTCGCTCGCCTATCTGCAGCGCTATCCGTTCGACGAGATCAAGGTCGATCGCTGCTTCGTCGCGCGCGTGCTCGATGACCGCTACAGCCGGACCGTACTCGAAGCCATCAAGGGCATCGCCGATGCGCTCGGCGCCGAGCTGATCGCCGAGGGCATCGAATCGGAGCCCGTGCGGCAGGCCTTGATCGATCTCGGCTATCAGTTCGCCCAGGGCTATCTGTTCAGCGTCCCGCTGGAAACCGAGGACTTCCGCTGGCTGCTCGAACAAGGCTCGCGGCTGCCGTTACAGATCAGCGGCGCGAGTGCATCGAGGCCGCCAGCCACCAACATCGACCAATCGGAGGCATCCGCGTGACTGAACCTGCCGAGGGACTCGTGAAACGGGAAACCGGGATCAGCGGCCTGGACCAGATGACCCAGGGCGGCCTCCCGGCCGCCGGTGGCACCCTGATCCTGGGCCATCCGGCCGCCGGCAAGACCGTGCTCGCGCTGCAGATCCTCGCGCTGGCGATCGCGCGTGGCGAGGGCGGCGTCTTCGTCTCGTTCGAGGAGTCGCGCCAGCAGGTGCTGCGCGACGCGGCGTCCTTTTCGTGGGGACGCCATCTGCAGGATGAATCGCGCTTCGAACTGATCGATGCCCGTCCGGCGTCTGGCGCCCGGGTCTCCGGCGAGTTCGATCTCGAAGGGCTGTTGGCGGCGGTCGCGCACTGCATCGAGCGCACCGGCGCGCCCTGGTTGGTGTTCGATGGCATCGATCAACTGCTGCGCCGACAGCAAGACCTCTTGGTCGCGACCGATCAGATCCACGCCCTGAGCAATTGGTGCGAAAAGCGCGACCTCTCGCTGATCCTGACCGGCAAGCTGAGCGAGGAGCGTCTCGCGCCAACCCATCTGGAAGGCATCGAATTCCTTCTGCCAAGCGTGTTGGTGCTCTCCACGACCCTGGTCTCGAATCAGCTGAGCCGGCGCTTTCGCATCGCCAAGTACCGCGGCACCGCGCATGTCATCGACGAAGTGGCGATGCTCCTCGACGACGATGGCATGCACTTCCCCTATGCCGCGCGCCCGCTCGCGGCGACAGGGCCTGCCTCGCATGAGCGCGTCAGCACCGGCATCGACAAACTCGACGCGGTGCTCGGAGGCGGCCTCTATCGCGGTTCGGCGACGCTGATCTCGGGTCAGCCCGGCACCGCCAAGACCACCCTCTGCGGCAGTTTCTCGGCCGCCGCCGCCGCCTGCGGCGAACGCACGCTGTACTTCAGTTTCGATGAGCAGCAGGCACCGGTGATCCGCAATCTGGGTTCGGTGGGCATCGATCTCGACGCGCCGATCGCCGCCGGCCTGATCCAATTCCACGCCCGCGATGCCTGGAGCGGACTGGTCGAGGAGCACTATCACGCGCTGCTGCAATTGATGCACCGCTTTCAGCCCGATTGCCTGGTCATCGATCCGGTCTCGGCGCTGCTCAAGGCCGCCGGTGCCGATAGCGCGCAGGTCGCCATCGAGCAGCTGCTGGCGATTACCCGCGCGCGCGGGATCACCACCCTGTTGACCTCATTGGGCACCCAAACCGATCCCACCAGCGAGGCCACCCTGAGCCATGCCTCGACCCTCGCCGACACCTGGCTGGTGCTCGGCTACAACGTCCGGGGTGGCGAGCGCAACCGCTCGCTCTCGGTGGTCAAATCACGCGGCTCGGCGCATTCGGACCAAGTGCGCGAACTCATCCTGAGTCACCAAGGCGTCGATCTCGCCGAGGTCTACGAATATGGCACCGAGGTGTTGATGGGCACGGCGCGCATGCAGAAGGAGAGCGAGGAGGCGATCCGGCATCAGCTGCTAGCGCTCGAAGATGAGCAGCGCCGGCGCGCGCTCGAACAACAGATCAACCAGGCCGAGGCCGAAGCCGAGCGCCTCCGGCTCGAACTCCAAGCCCATGAGGAAGAGCGTTTGGCGCGCGAGCAAAGCATGCAAAGACAGGAGCGCGATGTCATCAAACGCCGGCAGCCACAGGTCCGCTACACCGACGCGAACCACTCCAAGGAGTCGCAGCACCGATGAGTCGCAGCAACGATCGGCATCGACTACCGCCAAGGGACCACGCATGAACAGGGAGCACTCAGCGGGCGCGCGCCTGAGCCCGCACCGCCTCACGCTGTTCGTGACCGGCGATGCGCCGCGTTCCCAGCGGGCGCGCGCCAATCTGGCCGAGGCGCTGGCGCAGGCCGGGCTTGATGCCGAGGCGACGCGGGAGATCGATCTCACCGCCGACCCGGCGCAAACGCTCGTCTATGGCATCTTTGCCACGCCCGCCCTGCTGCGCACGAGCGAAACCGGCGAGCCGGAGGTGCTCTATGGCGACCTCTCCGAACGGCGGGTGTTGGATCGCTTCCTGGCGCTGGGCTAGCGTTTCGAGCGCGGCGCCTGGCGATCGAGCGGCATGAAAAAGGGCGCCGAAGCGCCCTTGACTGCCTTCGCAACCGCGAAGCCGATCGGTCCGCCGATCAGTTGACCTTGGGGTCGAGTTCGCCCTTGAGATAACGGTTGGTCATGGCCTCGAGCGAGAGCACCTTGATCTTGCTCGCGTTGCCAGCGGTGCCGAAGGCCTCGTAGCGATGCTTGCAGATGTCCTTCATGGCCTTGGTCGAGGCCGCCAGATACTTGCGCGGGTCGAAGTTCTTCGGGTTCTCGGCCAGGTGCTTGCGGATGGCGCCGGTCGAGGCCATGCGCAGATCGGTGTCGATGTTGACCTTGCGCACACCGTTCTTGATGCCCTCGGCGATCTCCTCGACCGGCACGCCGTAGGTCTCGCCCATGTCGCCGCCGAACTCGTCGATGATCTTCAGCCACTCCTGCGGGACACTGGAGGAGCCGTGCATGACCAGATGGGTATCCGGGATGCGGGCGTGGATCTCGCGGATGCGCTGGATGGCGAGGATGTCGCCGGTCGGCGGCCGGGTGAACTTGTAGGCGCCGTGGCTGGTACCGATGGCGATCGCGAGCGCGTCGACATGGGTATCCTGGACGAACTTGGCGGCCTCTTCGGGATCGGTCAGCAACTGATCGTGGCTGAGCTTGCCCTCGGCGCCGGAACCGTCCTCCTCGCCGGCCATGCCGGACTCGAGCGAGCCCAGGCAGCCCAGCTCGCCCTCGACCGAGACGCCGCAGGCATGCGCCATATCGACGACCTGGCGAGTGACGCGGGCGTTGTACTCATAGTCCATCGGCGTCTTCATGTCCTCGCCGAGCGAGCCATCCATCATCACCGAGCTGAAGCCGAGCTGGATCGAGCGCTGGCAGACCGCCGGCGAGGCGCCGTGGTCCTGGTGCATGACGACCGGAATGTGCGGAAACTCCTCGGTCGCGGCCAGGATCAGGTGACGCAGGAAGGGCGCGCCGGCGTACTTGCGGGCCCCGGCCGAGGCCTGGCAGATGACCGGCGAATCGGTCTCGTCGGCGGCCTCCATGATCGCCCGCATCTGCTCAAGATTGTTGACGTTAAAGGCGGGGACGCCATACTGGTGCTCGGCGGCGTGGTCGAGCAACTGGCGCAGCGAAATAAGAGCCATTGCGGTTCTCCTCTGTCGTTGTAAAAACCTGGTCGAAATCGGCGGCCGAGGCGTTAGTCCTCGGTGAGCAGGCGATGCTCGCCGACGCGCATGATCTTCATGATATTGGTCTGCCCCTCGACGCCACAGCGATCGCCCTTGGTGATGATCACCAGATCGCCCTCTTGCACGGTGCCGTGGCGCAGCAGTTCTTCGATCACCTCCCTGTTGACCTCGTGGATGTCGGTGCTCGCGACGTCGAATCTTACCGGGTAGACGCCGCGGAAAAGGGTCACTTTGCGCCGGGTTGAGACCTGTCGGGTCATCGCATAGATGGGGATGCCGGAGCTGATGCGCGACATCCATTTGACCGTCGAGCCGGACTCGGTCAAGGCCGCGATCGCGGTCACCCCGAGGTGATTGGCGGTGTACATGGCGGCCATCGCGATGGCCTCGTCGACGCGGCCGAACACGGCGTCAATCCGGTGCCCGGAGCGCCGCACCAGGCGCTCCTTCTCGGCCTCGGCGCAGATGCGCGACATCGCCTCCACGACCTTGGCCGGGTTCCTGCCCACCGAGGTCTCGGCCGAGAGCATCACCGCGTCGGTGCCATCGATCACCGCGTTGGCGACATCGAACACCTCGGCCCGGGTCGGGATCGGATTCTCGATCATCGACTGCATCATCTGGGTCGCGGTGATCACCACGCTGTTGCGCTCGCGCGCCATGCTGATCAGGCGCTTCTGCACCGCCGGCAGCTCGGCGTCGCCGATCTCGACCCCGAGATCGCCGCGCGCGACCATCACCGCGTCGGCGGCCTCGAGGATGTCCTCAAGCGCGTTCAGCGCCTCGGCGCGCTCGATCTTGGCGACGATACCGCCCTTGCCGCCGGCCTCCTCGAACAGTTGCCGCGCGAGGCGCACATCGGCGCCCGTGCAGACGAAGGAAACGGCCAGGTAATCGGCCTCGACCTCGGCGGCGAAGCGGATATCGGCCTTGTCCTTGTCGGTCAGCGCCGGCGCCGAGAGCCCGCCGCCCTTTTTGTTGATGCCCTTGTTGTTCGACAGCGGGCCGCCGGTCAACACCCGGCAATCGATGCGCCCGCCGACCACCGCCTCGACCCGCAGTTCGATGGCCCCGTCGTCGAGCAGCAGGATATCCCCCGCCGCCAGATCCTCGGCCATGCTCGGCAAGGTGGTGCCGACGCGGCGCCGATCGCCGGCGTCGAGCGGACAATCGGCATCGATCGCAAACGCCGCCCCCGGGTCCAACAGGATGGCGCCCTCGGCGAACTGGCCGATGCGGATCTTCGGCCCCTGCAGGTCGACGAGCAGCCCGAGCGGATGCCGTTTCGCCAGCGCGGCCTCGCGCACCCGCTGCGCCCGTTGGCGGTGGCGCTCATGCGAATCGTGCGACATGTTCAGCCGCGCCAGGTTGAGGCCGGCATCCATCATCGCCTCGAGCACGCCGGGAGCATCGGTGGCGGGGCCGAAGGTGGCAACGATCTTGGTACGTCTTGGCATCTACGGGATCAACCGGCAGTGTGGGAGTGAACGCGCCGCCGCGGGCGGCGCTCAGGCCTGCGCGCGCGCCTCGAGCATGGCGACGGCGGGGAGCGTCTTGCCCTCCAGGTACTCGAGGAAGGCACCGCCGGCGGTCGAGATGTAGGAGACGCGGTCATAGATGTCGTATTTCTGGATCGCCGCGATGGTGTCGCCGCCGCCGGCGAGCGTGAAGGCGTCGGTCTCGGCGATCGCCAGCGAGATGGTCTTGGTGCCCGCGCCGAACTGATCGAACTCGAACACGCCGACCGGGCCGTTCCAGATCACGGTGCCGGCCTGCTGGATGATCGCGGCGAGCGCGGCGGCGCTGTCCGGGCCGATGTCGAAGATCATGTCGTCATCGGCGACCTCGTCGACCTGCTTTTGCACCGCCGGCTCGTTCTCGTCGAACCGTTTGCCGACGACCACATCGGTGGCGATCGGGATGCTGGCGCCGGCGGCCTCGGCCTTCTCCATCAGCGCCTTGGCGGTGGCGACCAGATCGTCCTCGCACAGCGACTTGCCGACCTGGTGGCCGGCGGCCTTGATGAAGGTGTTGGCGATGCCGCCGCCGACCACCAGCTGATCGACCTTGGTCGAGAGCGCCTCGAGCACGGTCAGCTTGGTCGAGACCTTGGAGCCGCCGACGATCGCCACCATCGGCCGCTTGGGCTCGGCCAGCGCCTTCTTCAGCGCCTCCAGCTCCTCGGCCAGCAGCAGACCGGCGCAGGCGGTCGGGGCGAACTTGCCGGCGCCATGGGTCGAGGCCTGAGCGCGGTGCGCGGTGCCGAAGGCGTCCATCACATAGACATCGCAGAGCGCCGCGTACTGCTTCGACAGCGCCTCGTCGTCCTTCTTCTCGCCGCTGTTGAAGCGCACGTTCTCGAGCAGCACCAACTCGCCCTCGGCGACTTCCGGCGCGGTCTCCAGATAATCCTTGACCAGCCGCACCTCGCGGCCGAGCTTGGCGCCAAGATCGGCGGCGACCGGCGCCAGCGAGTTCTCCTCCGAGTAGACGCCCTCCTCGGGACGGCCCAGATGCGACATCACCATGACCCTGGCGCCGGCCTCGAGGCAGTGCTCGAAGGTCGGCAGCGAGGCGGTGATGCGGGCATCGGAGGTGACCTTGCCGTTCTTGACCGGCACGTTGAGGTCGGAGCGGATCAGCACCCGTTTGCCGGCCAGGTCGAGATCGGTGAGTTTGGTGAAGGACATAGCACAGGGCCTCATCGAGATGGTGTTGAAAAAACCTGGAGCGATCTGGAAAGCCAGGCAGGCTTTCCGCATCGTTCTAAACCTGCCGTTCCAGTGGCCTGTCGGTCGCAAGCGCTCCATGAGCGAGCGGGGAGCGGTGCTCGCGCCGTTCAGGCGCGATGCGCGCTCCATGGCCAGCCGGCAAGCCGCCGGCCCGAGCGCCACCGCCCGAGCCGGCCAACAACGACCTCGGCCTTAGCCAGCGATATGCTGGGCCAGGCGCAGGTAGTTGCAGGTGTAGCCGTACTCGTTGTCGTACCAGGCCACGACCTTGACGAAGGTCGAGTCGAGCATGATGCCGGCGCCGGCATCGAAGATCGACGGCGTGCCATGACCGCGGAAGTCGGTCGAGACCACCTTCTCGTCGGTGTAGGCGAGCACGCCGGCGAGATCGCCGGACGCCGCGGCCGCCTTCATCGCCGCGCAGATATCGTCGTAGCTCGCCGGCTTCTCCAGCTCGCAGGTCAGGTCGACCACCGAGACATCCGAGGTCGGCACGCGGAAGGCCATACCGGTGAGCTTGCCGTTGAGTTCCGGCAGCACCTTGCCGACCGCCTTCGCCGCGCCGGTCGAGGACGGGATGATGTTCTCGAGGATGCCGCGGCCGCCGCGCCAGTCCTTCATCGACGGGCCGTCGACGGTCTTCTGGGTGGCGGTCGCCGCATGCACGGTGGTCATCAGACCGCGCTTGATGCCCCAGTTGTCGTGCAGCACCTTGGAGACCGGCGCCAAGCAGTTGGTGGTGCAGGACGCGGCGGAGATGATCGCCTGACCATCATAGGTGTGGTGGTTGACGCCATAGACGAACATCGGCGTGCTGTCCTTCGAGGGCGCGCTCTGCACCACCTTCTTGGCACCGGCGTCGATGTGCGCCTGGCAGGTCTCGGTGGTCAGGAAGAAGCCGGTGCACTCGAGCACCAGATCGGCGCCGATCTCGCCCCAGGCCAGCTTGGACGGGTCCTTCTCGGCGGTCAGACGGATCGCGTTGCCATTGACGGTCATGGTGTTGCCGTCGACCGAGACATCGCCGGCGAAGTTGCCATGCACCGAGTCGTACTTGAGCATGTAGGCCAGGTACTCGGGGTCGAGCAGGTCGTTGATGCCGACCACCTGCAGGTCCGGGAAATCCTTGGAGATCGCGCGGAAGGCCATGCGGCCGATACGGCCAAAGCCGTTGATGCCAACTTTTAGGGTCATGGATGGAGATCCTCGAAAACGAGTGGGAACGAATGGATGAGATTCAGGCTAACCCGAGCGCGGCGGCGCCTCTCCGACACGCCGGTGGCCCCGCCGTCCAGGTTCGACGATCCTGGCCTCAAAGCAGGCTGTCGACCGCCTCGGCCACCGCCTCGGCGGTGATACCGAATGCCTTGTAGACATCGCCGGCGGGCGCGGATTCGCCGAAGCGATCAACGCCGACGACCTTGCCGTGCATGCCGACGTATTTCGGCCAGAGACTGGAGACGCCGGCCTCGACCGCGACCCGGGCCTTGACCGCGTCCGGTAGCACCGACTCCCGATAGGCCGCGTCCTGGGCATCGAAGGTGTCCATCGACGGCATCGAGACCACGCGCACCTGACGGCCTTGGGCGCTGAGCTGTTCGGCGGCGGTCATCGCCAGCTCGACCTCGGTGCCGGTGCCGATGATGATCGCGTCCGGGGTGCCGTCGCAGTCGCGCAGTACATAGGCGCCCTTCTCGATGGCGCGCATCTGCGTTTCGCTGCGGCTCATGTGCGGTGCGCCCTGACGCGAGAAGATCAGCGCGGTCGGCCCGCCGGTGCGTTCGATGGCGAGCTTCCAGGCCACCGCGCTCTCGACCGCGTCACAGGGCCGCCAGGTCGACATGCGCGGGGTCAGGCGCAGGATCGAGACCTGCTCGACCGGCTGATGGGTCGGGCCGTCCTCGCCGAGGCCGATGGAATCGTGGGTGTAGACGAAGATCGGGTTGATCTTCATCAGCGCGGCCATGCGCACCGCGTTGCGCGCATATTCCATGAACATCAGGAAGGTCGCGCCATAGGGCTTGAAGCCGCCGTGCAGGGTCACGCCATTCATGATCGCCGACATGCCGAACTCGCGCACGCCGTAGTAGACGTAGTTGCCGCTGGCGTTCTGCGGGCCTACGCCCTTGGCGCCGGACCAGAGCGTGAGATTGGAGCCAGCCAGGTCGGCGGAGCCGCCGAGCAGTTCCGGCAACAGCGGTCCCAGGCCATTGAGCGCGTTCTGCGAGGCCTTGCGGGTGGCGATCTTCTCGGCCTTGGCATCGACCGACTGGATGAACGCCCAGGCCTTGGCGTCGAAATCCTCGGGCAGCTCGCCGGCCATGCGGCGCTCGAACTCGGCGGCCTCGGCCGGGAACGCGGACTTGTAAGCGGCGAACCTGTGGTTCCAATCTTGCTCGTCCTTGGCGCCGCGCTCCTTGGCGTCCCAGGCCGAGGCAATGGGTTCGGGAATCTCGAACGGCGGCGCCGACCAGCCGAGCGCCTCGCGGGTCAAGGCGATCTCGTCATCGCCGAGCGCCGCGCCGTGACATTCCTCCTTGCCCTGCTTGTTCGGCGAGCCGAAGCCGATGATGGTCTGACAACAGATCAGGCTTGGCTTGTCGGTGATCGCGCGCGCCTCCTCGATCGCCGCCTTGACCGCCTCCGGATCATGGCCGTCGACCTTCGGAATCACATGCCAATGATAGGCCTCGAAGCGCTTCGGCGTGTCATCGAGGAACCAAGCCGGCGTCTCGCCATGACCGCGGACCTCGCCGTCGATCGAGATATTGTTGTCGTCATAGAAGGCGATCAGCTTGCCTAAGCCCAGCGCGCCGGCGAGCGAGCAGGCCTCGTGCGAGATGCCTTCCATCAGGCAGCCATCGCCGAGGAAGCAATAGGTATGGTGATCGACGATCTCGTGGCCCGGCTTGTTGAACTGGGCCGCCAGCACCTTCTCGGCCAGCGCCATGCCCACGGCGTTGCTGATGCCTTGCCCGAGCGGGCCGGTGGTGGTCTCGATGCCGGGCGCGTAGCCATACTCCGGATGCCCCGGCGTCTTCGAGTGCAGCTGGCGGAACTGTTTGATGTCCTCGAGACTCAGATCGTAGCCAGTGAGGTGCAGCAACGAATAGAGCAGCATCGAGCCATGGCCGTTCGAGAGCACGAAACGATCGCGATTGACCCACTCCGGGTTGCCGGGGTTGTGCTGCATGTAGTCGTTCCACAACACTTCGGCGATATCGGCCATGCCCATCGGCGCGCCCGGGTGTCCAGACTTCGCCTTCTGGACGGCGTCCATGCTCAGCGCACGGATGGCGTTGGCAAGTTCTCTGCGTGAGGACATCTGCCCCTCCTGATTGTCAGTTTCTTTGCGGGTGACTCAATCTGCTCATGATCCCGTGTCGCCGACCTCGAGCGACGAGGCACGGCGACCGGCGTCTTGTGCATGGAAAACGCATTGCGCCGACATCGATCCGGATGCGGTCCGCCTGTTGCTGCGGCGCACTCGCAACCGATGCCTTGGATGGGGTCGGATGGCGAGGATCATCGGCCAAACCAGCCGCGCGCACGACGATCATCGTGGGCTGCGGACACCAAGCCTTCCATTCTCGCCGATAGACGGTCGGTAAGCCAAGAGAATTGCCCGGGATCAAGACCATGCTGTTTTACAATATCCCAATATTAAGGATTACCGAACCGATTTACGCAAGTACCGGTTGCGCCTCGCGGCCTGACCAACACCATTGAAGCGGGACGAAAACCAAGCATTATCATCGGCTTGAGAAAGCTCACCAAGGCTGGCCGCGCGCCCCGGACGCGAGCCCCTGAGGCCGCCTAGGCATCACGCCACTTGATCGAGCAGCCCATGCTCGGGATCTGATGCTCGGGGCCCCGGCCGGTCTCGGCGACCTGCTTCATCGCCTCGAAGAGATCGCGGCGCACGCCCTCGGGAGCCGTCTCTTTACGACTTTCATCGAGCCGGCCGCGATATTGCAGTTCAAGCGCACTGTTGTAACCAAAGAAATCCGGGGTGCAGACGGCACCAAAGCGCTTGGCGACCTCCTGACTCTCATCCATCAGGTAGGGAAAGGGAAAATCGTACTCGAGTGCCACCGCCTTCATGTTCTCGAACGAATCCTCCGGATACTCTGCGGGATCGTTGGACATGATCGCGACACTGCCGACGCCGAGCGTCATCAATTCCCGGGTGTCACGCAGGATGCGCTCGCGCACCGCCTGCACATAGGGGCAGTGGTTGCAGATGAACATCACCAACAGCCCCTTTGGGCCGGCGCAATCGTCGCGCCGCCAGATCTGGCCGTCGACACCGGGGAGCGCAAAATCCGGCGCCTCCCGGCCAAAGTCGCAAACGGGTGTTTCGAGTGAAACCATGGTGCAAGACCCTCCTCGACGCTTGGGTTTATCGGCGGCCTATGGTAACCCAACCCCCATCCGTTCCAAGGCCCGGAAACGCCCGTGCCTGCCCCGCCCCAACATCGACCCCGAAACCCGCGCCCGAAACCCGCACCCAAAACCCGCACAAGGTCCAGCACAAGGCCGTTTCCAGCCCCCGATCCGAAGGCCATGACAGACCCCGAGGATCTCGCTCATGCGCTTGTTTCCATTGATATTCACGCCAGGATCCAAGCCCCCGGCCGCAGGCCTCGTCCGCTACCCCGCCCTGTCAACCGAGCGCGCAATCGTTTACACTGGGGTGCTCTCGTCAATCGATTAACCGTCCTTACCGCGATATCCTCGGCATTCTGCCGGTGTTCGCGGCGAACCCCAACGAGAGACCCTCGATCTATGTCAGAGAACTTCATCTTCACCTCGGAATCCGTCTCCGAAGGCCATCCGGACAAGGTCGCCGACCAGATCTCGGACGCCGTCCTCGACGACATCCTGGCCAACGACAGCAACCCCGAGCATGCGCGTGTCGCTTGCGAGACCATGATCAAGACCGGCGCGGTCATCGTCGCCGGCGAGATCACCACCGACCACTGGATCGATTTCGACGAGCTGGTGCGGGGCGTGGTCAACGACATCGGCTACAACAGCTCCGATGTCGGCTTCGACGGCAACACCTGCGCGGTGATGTCGCTGGTCGGCAAGCAATCCACCGACATCGCCCAGGGTGTCGATCGCAGCAGCCCCGAGGAGCAGGGCGCCGGCGACCAGGGCCTGATGTTCGGCTATGCGACCAACGAGACCGACGTGCTGATGCCGGCGCCGATCACCTACGCCCACCGCCTGGTCGAGCGCCAGTCGGAGATGCGCAAGGAGAACGTGCTCGAGTGGCTGCGCCCGGACGCCAAGAGCCAGGTCACCATGCGCTATGAGAACGGCTTCGCGGTCGCTGTCGACGCCGTGGTCCTCTCGACCCAGCACGATCCGGACATCGACTACAAGCACCTGCAGGAAGCGGTGATGGAGAACATCATCAAGCCGGTGATCCCGAGCGAGTGGATTCACAAGGACACCAAGTTCCACATCAACCCGACCGGCAGCTTCGTCATCGGCGGACCGGTGGGCGACTGCGGCCTGACCGGACGCAAGATCATCGTCGACACCTATGGCGGCATGGCCCGTCACGGCGGCGGTGCCTTCTCTGGCAAGGACCCGTCCAAGGTCGACCGCTCAGCGGCCTATGCCGGCCGCTACGTGGCCAAGAACATCGTCGCCGCCGGCCTTGCCGACCGCTGCGAGATCCAGATCTCCTATGCCATCGGCGTTGCCGAGCCCACCTCGATCTCGGTCGAGACCTTCGGTACCGCGAAGATCGACGAGGAGCGCATCGCCCTGCTGGTGCGCGAGCACTTCGACCTGCGTCCTTACGGGCTGATCCAGATGCTCGGTCTGATCAAGCCGATCTACCGCAAGACCGCCGCCTATGGCCATTTCGGTCGCGAACTGCCGGAATTCGGCTGGGAGCGCACCGACAAGGCTGCTGCCCTCAAAGAGGCTGCCGGACTCTAACCCGGGGTCTCAACACCCACCGACCCCTCCATCCCGCGCGAGGAGCGCTGCAACAGGACCCATCGGCGTCCTGCCAGGCTCGCGCAGGGACACTCAAGATCAACGGCGCTCACTCAAGATACTCAGGAGCTGAATACCATGAGTGAGTTCAACGACTACAAGGTTGCCGACATCGCCTTGGCCGATTACGGCCGCAAAGAGCTGGACATCGCCGAGACCGAGATGCCGGGCCTGATGGCGCTGCGCAAGAAGTACGGCGCCTCCAAGCCGCTCAAGGGCGCGCGCATCACTGGCAGTCTGCACATGACCATCCAGACCGCCGTGCTGATCGAGACCTTGGTCGAACTCGGCGCCGAGGTGCGCTGGGCCTCGTGCAACATCTTCTCGACCCAGGATCATGCCGCTGCCGCCATGGCCGCGCGCGGCATCCCGGTCTATGCCTGGAAGGGCGAGACCCTGGAAGAGTACTGGTGGTGCACCGAGCAGGTGCTGAACTGGCCCGACGGCAAGGGGCCGAACATGATCCTCGACGACGGCGGCGACGCCACCCTGCTGGTGCATAAGGGCGTCGAGTTCGAGAAGGCCGGCGCGGTGCCCCAGCCGACTGCCGACGACGACGAAGAGTTCACCGCCGTGCTCGGCCTGCTCGGGCGCACCTTCGAGAAGGACCGCGAGCATTGGCACAAGATCGCCAAGGACATCAAAGGCGTCACCGAGGAGACCACCACCGGCGTGCACCGTCTCTACGAGATGTTCAAGAAGGGCACCCTGCTGTTCCCGGCGATGAACGTCAACGACTCGGTCACCAAGTCCAAGTTCGACAACCTCTATGGCTGTCGCGAGTCGCTGGTCGACGCCATCAAGCGCGCCACCGATGTGATGATCGCCGGCAAGGTCGCGGTGGTCTGCGGCTATGGTGATGTCGGCAAGGGCTCGGCCGCCTCGCTGCGCGGTCTCGGCGCCAATGTCTGGGTCACCGAGATCGATCCGATCTGTGCATTGCAGGCGGCGATGGAAGGCTATCGGGTGGTGCGCCTCGACGAGGTCATCGATCAGGCCGATATCTTCGTCACCGCCACCGGCAACAAGGACATCATCACCTACGATCACATGGCGCGGATGAAGGATCAGGCCATCGTCTGCAACATCGGCCACTTCGACAACGAGATCCAGGTCAACAAGCTCAAGGACCTGGAGTGGATCGAGATCAAGCCGCAGGTCGATCAGATCGTCTTCCCCGATGGCCATCGCATCACCCTGCTGGCGCGTGGTCGCCTGGTCAATCTGGGCTGCGCGACGGGACATCCGAGCTTCGTGATGTCGAACTCGTTCACCAACCAGGTGGTCGCGCAGATCGAGATCTTCAACAAGCCCGACGAGTACCCGCTGGGCGTGCACGTCCTGCCCAAGCATCTCGACGAAGAGGTCGCGCGCCTGCATCTGGAGAAGGTCGGTGCCAAGCTGACCCAGCTCTCGCCCGAGCAGGCCGCCTATATCGGCGTCACCGTCGAGGGTCCGTTCAAGTCCGAGCATTACCGCTACTAAGACGGCGTCCATCCACTGCTTGCCGATGTGAACCCCACGACCGGGCAATCACCGGCAAGCAGACCATGGACCACCCAAGCGGAGTCGCGCCCAAGCGTCGCCACGGCGGCGCGTGGGCCGACCGCGCCGCGAACGGCCCCGGGCAGACATGCGCCGGACCGATCGCTCGCGTCCCCCAACCCTGTCGGCGACGCGCCCAGTTCCCGACTCGCAGCCCGTCTCGCAACCCGATCACAACAGGCGCGCCCGCAGACAGGTCAACGGCTCATTCGACGCTCGGAGACCTCTATGAACACCCCTCATCAACAGACCTTCAGCTTCGAGCTGTTCCCGCCCAAGACCAGCGAGGGCATGGACAAGCTCAAGACGGCGGTGAAACGGCTCAACGCGGTCGGACCGCGTTACTTCTCCTGCACCTATGGCGCCGGCGGCTCGACCCGCGCGCGCACCTTCGCCACCGTCGACTGGCTGCGCGCGCAAGGCATCGCCACCGCGCCGCATCTGGCCTGCATCGGCTCGGAAAAGGACGAGATCCGCGACATCGTCGGCCATTACATCGAGCACGGCATCGACCGCCTGGTGGCGCTGCGTGGCGACATGCCCTCCGGCATGGGCCGCGCCGGCCTCGGTACCTTCCGCTATGCCAACGAACTGGTCGCCTTTCTGCGCGAGGAGTATGGCGATCGCTTCACGATCGAAGTGGCCGCCTATCCGGAGTTCCATCCGCAGGCGCGTAATGCCCAGGCCGATCTCGAGAACTTCAAACGCAAGGTCGAGGCCGGCGCCGATACCGCGATCACGCAGTATTTCTACAGTGCCGAGGCCTACTTCTGGTTCGTCGAGGAGTGCCAGCGCATGGGCATCGAGGTGCCGATCATCCCGGGCGTGATGCCGATCAGCAACTACGCGCAGCTGGCGCGCTTCTCGGATGCCTGCGGTGCCGAGATCCCGCGCTGGATCAGGAAGCGGTTGGAAGGCTATGGCGATGACACGGCTTCGATCCGCAGCTTCGGCCACGAGGTGGTGCTGGAGCTGTGCCAGCGCCTGCTCGATGGCGACGCGCCCGGGCTGCATTTCTACACCATGAATCAGTCGGCGCCGACGCTGAAGCTCTGGCGCGAACTCGGTTTGCCCGAGACCCGTCCTCAAGCCCAGTCCTAAGGCGATTGCCGTCGATCGCCTACCGAGCCCGAACCCTCATGGCGCGGTGCCACCCGGAAGATGCGCCGCTCGCACTCGCCCGAGTGCGAGCGGCGCATTGGTTCGCTCGATGTGGGTGTCACAGCAGCCGCTCGATGATCAGGCGCGAATCGACCTCGCGCGCCCCCGGCATATCGCCGGCAATGGTCTCGGCGACGCTGCGCTCGGCCGATGAGCTCACCGAGCCGCTCAGCGTGACCTCGCCGTCGCGCACCTTGATCTCGATCGCGCGATCATTCACCGTCGTGTCGGCCTGCAGCAGCGCCCGCAAACGGCTGCTGATCCAGCGATCGCTTCGCTCCAGCCGCTCGGCACGCCCGTGCTGCTCGCGCTCGTCGGCGATCAGGTCGGGGTCGATGCTGATGTAATTGAACACCTCGTTGACGCCCTCGGTACTCTCCGCCATCGCGGCGATGCGATCCTTGGTCGCCGAGGCGCCGACCTGACCATGCAGGCGCACCACGTTGCGGTCGACCTCGACCCGCACGTCGAGCGGAATATTCCTGACCTGCCAACGCAGCCGCTGTTGCAGCCGAGCGGCGGTGGTTCGATCCTGCACCTCGGTGATCAGGCCGCTGCTGATCGACTCCGGCATCGGCGCCTCCAGAATCAACGCCGACTCCACCTCGGTGCCCTCGTCGGCGAGGAGCCGCGCGAGCTGCGTGGCGAGAGTGGCCTCGATCTCATTAGCGACCGCGCCTTCGAGACGTAATCCGGCATCGCTTGCTCGGACCTCAATCGCATAACCGCTGAGCAAGGGGTTCATGTCGATCAGTACCTGAGCCTTTGCCGCGCTCTCGGCGGTCCCGGCGCTCACCGGGAGGCTCATGGCGCCGAACGCGAGCACTGCTGCGAAACGGCCTATACGCATCACCCGCTCCTGAACAATCGAGTGTTGAAAACCAAGAAAGCCGCCGACCTGGATGGCCGGCGGCTCGCTCGCGGTACCCTCAGCCACCGCGCCTCAAGCCCGATAGGACGTGAGTTCGATGGATGCCGCCAGCACGCGGCGGCACCCTGGGCCAAGGCGTTTACCGCGCCTCATCGACGGCCGTTTTAACGCGTTCGGCGAGTTCAGGATCCTGCCGCATGCCAACCGCGATGTCATTGTACTGCTCCACCGAGATGCCGCTCTCCTCGACGCTTTTCGCCATCTTGTCCTGAGCCTCCCGCTGCAGGGTCTGCGCGGCCTCGGCGCTCGGCGCATCGGAGAGTTCCTCGGTCAGATCCTCGCTGATCTCCTGCACCGACAGAAAGGCATCGGCGAACTCCGAGACCGTTTCATCGTCGACATCCAGATTAGCGGGCGGCGGCGGGGCGGCGGCCGGATCGCCGGCGCCACCCTGCGGGGCGCCACCCTGCGGGGCGCCACCCTGCGGATCGCCACCCTGCGGGGCGCCACCCTGAGCGAAGGCGGCACCCGAGGCCACAAGCAGGGCGGCCATCGTCAGTGCGGGGATGCGTTGGTCGAGTTTCATCGTCTTCATGGTCTTACCTCCAGGTGAGACAGTTATGAATGGCAACCTAGTCCTTTCATCTCCCGTGCCAACCCTGAAAACGACAATGACGAACCGAAAAATCAGTCGCTTATGGCAACAGACCCGGTCAGACCCGGTCCGGCACACGAACCGGATGGCTCAGCGAACCGGGTCATTCCGACACATGTATCGTTGTGCTACGTGACATCCTGGGCCTGTTCATCGAGCTTACGGTAGAGCGTCTTACGGCCGATGCCGAGAATTTTCGCCGCGCGCTGCTTGTTGCCTTGGGTCCAGTCCAGCACCGAACGGATATAGCTTGCCTCGACCTCGGCCAGCGTTCGCCAGTCCTCATCGGCGCGCGGCGCGGGCACCGACGCCGTCGCTGGCGCCTGCGGGCTTCCTCCCATGTCCCCGCCAGCGTCCGTCCCAACACCGCCCCCAGCACCCATTCCAGCGCCCCCCCCGGGGTCTCCCCCGGGGCCTCCATGCACCGCCGCGCTCGACTCGGCGCGCACCCGCTCCGGCAGATCCTCGAGGCCGATCACCGCCTCCGGCGCCAGGGTCACGGCGCGCTCGACCAGGCTTGCCAGCTCGCGCACGTTGCCGGGGTAGCTGTAATGCAGCAAAGCGCGCCAGGCCTCGGGTGCGAAACGCCGCGCCGGGCGTTCGCGCGCGACCGTCTGCGCCGTCAGGAAATGCTGGACCAGGGCCGCGATGTCCTCGCCCCGCGCGCGCAGCGGCGGCACCTGGATGCGGAAGGTCTCCAAGCGGTAGAACAGATCCTCGCGGAACTGCCCGGCGGCGATGCGCGCGGAAATATCGCGATGGGTCGCGGCGACGATCCGCACATCGGTGCTGATCTCGGCATTGGCGCCCACCGGGCGTACCTGACCGTCTTGCAGCAACCGCAGCAGCTTGGTCTGCATCGCCGGTGGCATCTCGGCGATCTCGTCGAGGAACAGGGTGCCGCCATTGGCCGCGACGAACAGGCCCTGGCGCGCGCCGCGCGCGCCACTGAAGGCGCCGGCGGCATGACCGAGCAGCTCGGATTCGAGCAAGGCCTCGG
Organism: Halochromatium sp.; assembly: GCF_046541315.1. GTDB lineage: Bacteria > Pseudomonadota > Gammaproteobacteria > Chromatiales > Chromatiaceae > Lamprobacter. The sequence goes on from NZ_JBKHDN010000002.1 coordinate 37,626, forward strand.
GAATCCCGGCGCAGTTGAGCGCGACGAACGGCGCCGCCGCGCGCGGACTCTCGGCATGCAGCGCCCGCGCCACCAGCTCCTTGCCGGTGCCGGACTCGCCAGTGATCAGCACACTGCTATCGGACTGGGCGACGCGGCGGATCAGGTCATAGAGCGCGCGCATCGCCGGACTCTTGCCGCGCATGCCGTGGAATTCGCCGCCGGCGAACACCTGGCGATACTGCGCCACCTCCGCTTGCAATTGCCGATTCTCCAGCACGCGCGCGACTGCCAAGCGCAGATGCTCGAGATCGACCGGTTTGGTCAGGAAATCATCGGCCCCGGCCTTGAGCGCCGCCACCGCTTGGTCGATGGTGCCGAAGCCGGTCAGCATGATGAATCCTGGCCTCGGCGTCAGCGTGCGCGTGGCTTGCAGCACCGCGAGCCCATCCTCGCCCGGCAGCCGCAGATCGCTCAGCACCAGCGCGACGGTTTGAGCGGCCAGTGCGGCGCGTGCGGCGGCGGCGTCACCGACCCCGGCGAGCGCATAACCGGCGTCCTCCAGTTCCTCGATGAGGAGCTGGCGATAGCCGCTGTCGTCCTCGACCACCAAGATCGCGGGTCGATCGACTCCCGTCATTGAACTCTCCGAACTCTCCGAACTCTCCCGGTTGAAACCTCCCCTTCAGGGGTATTATGCCGCACACGAGAGGCGTCCCTTCTTCCGTGCAGTATCGCCGACATCAGGATAGCGGCAACCAGATTAAGAAACAGGCCCCTCGCCCCGACTCGGTCTTGGACTCAGGCTCAAGCGCAAGGCGGCCGCCATGCTCGGCAATGGCGGTGCGCGCCACCGCCAGTCCAAGGCCGGTGCCCTGTCCCGCCGGTTTGGTGGTGAAGAACGGCTCGAACAGCCGCTCCACAGCCTCGGCAGCGACCCCTGGACCATCGTCGCGCACGCGTAACCGCAGCTGATCATCGACGCACTCGGCGCTGATCTCGACCCAACTCGCGGCCGCCTGGACGGCATTGTCGAGCAGATTGCCCAGGGCTTGCTCCAGGCGCAGCGGGTCGACCAGCAGCCTGAGTTCAGCCAAGGCGCCGGGCAGTTCGATCGCCACCCGCACATCCTGGCGCGGGGAGGCCTGCTGGGAGCGGGCGACGACCTCTTCGATCAAGCCCGCCAGTTCGATCTGGCGACGATTCAGAGGACCCTGGCGGGCGAAATCGAGCAGCTGGCGCACGATGCGCTCCACGCGCGCGAGTTCGGCCAGCAACCGCGTCAGCTCGACCTGCGCGGGCGATTCCGCCGGCAAGCGACGCGCGGCGCGCTGAGCGCGTCCGGCGACGCTGCCCAGCGGGGTGCCAAGCTCATGCGCCAAACCCGCCGCCAGGCGTCCGATTGCCGCCAATTTCTCCGATTGCCGCAGCTCGCGCTCCAGCTGGGCCTCGCGCGCGCGCTGATCGCGCAGACGTTGCTCGGAGGCCTCCCAGCGCCCGATCATGGCATTGATGCTGGCGCCCAGGCGGCGTAATTCATCCGGCCCGCGCCGCGGCACGCGCAGGCCCGTCTCGCCGGTGCCGATCGGCTCCATCGCCCCGGTGAGGGCACGCACATGGCGACCGACGGCGCGATGATGACCGATCAACACGACCAACACGAAGACCACCGCCAGCAGCCCCAGCGCGACACCACCGAACCAACGCAAACGCGCCAGATAGTCATGGAAGCGCGAGAGGTCGCGCGTCACCTGCAACAGCCCGACCACCTGCCCGGCCGGATCGGACAGCGGCAGAAAGAACGAGAACACCTCGCGCCCGCGCCGCTCATCGACGCTGCCCTGGGTGCCCTCTGCGGTCACCGCGCGCGCATCGCGCCGTCGCTCCAGCAGGGGACTGCGCGGGCCGCTGGTCGCGACCCGCTCGCCAGCGCTGTCATAGACATAGGCGCCGAACACCTGGTCGATCTGGAACACCGAGTCCAAGGCCGCGTGCACCGCATCGATATCGTCGCGCACCATGGCCGCCGCGATCGGCAACCGAATCGAGCGCGCCACCAATTCGATGTCATCCTGCAGACGGCGCATCATCTGCCCCTCGATCTCACGCAGCCCGAGCATGCCGACGGCGACCAGGATGCCAAGCAGCGGTAGCAGCACGAAGAGCAGGACCGCGTTGCGCAGGGAGTTGAAGCGTTGCATGCTAGACACTGTGCCGCAGACGCGCCCGCTCGTCGCGCCGCGCGATCACCGCTAAATAGCGGCCTAGGTGCCAAGAATTGCTCTTCATCGATACATAATCGTCTTAACATCAATGATTAACCGGAGACGAGCAGGCTAAAATCAGCCTTCTAAACCCAACGCCCGCCTGATGTATCGAGGTCCGCGACGCCCCATGCGCCCCACCCTGCTGCACGCACTCTTCCCCTTCCTGAACTGGTTTCCGCTCTCGGGGGCCCAGCTGCGCGGCGATCTGATTGCCGGCATCACGGTTGCGTTGGTGCTGGTCCCGCAGAGCATGGCCTATGCCCAACTCGCCGGCCTGCCGGTGGTCTATGGACTTTATGCATCCTTCATGCCGGTGATCGTCGCCTCGCTCTGGGGCTCGATGCCACAGCTGCACACCGGTCCGGTGGCGATGCTCTCGCTGATGTCGGCGGCCGCCATCCTGCCGCTGGCCGCGCTCGGCAGCGAGGACTTCATCGTGCTCTCGGTGATGCTGGCATTGATGGTCGGCGTGCTGCGCCTGGTGCTCGGGTTGCTGCGCATGGGCATCCTGGTCAATTTTCTCTCCAGTCCGGTGATCGTCGGCTTCACCAATGCGGCGGCATTGATCATCGGCCTGTCGCAGCTGAGCAAGATCCTCAATGTGCCCTTCCCGCGCACCGATAATTTCGTGCTCGATCTCTGGACCGTGGTCGAGCAGTTGCCGCAAACCCATCCGCCGACTCTGCTGTTCGCCATCGCGACCTTCGCCATCATCCTCGGCGCGCGCCGGCTGATCCCGAAGATCCCCGGCGTGTTGCTCGCCGTGGTGCTCACTACCCTGGTGAGCTGGGCAATCGATTTCGAGCGCAATCAGCAGGTTCCGATCGACGCCATCCAGGACGAGGAGGCGCGCGAGCTGGCAGCGGGCTATGCCTCGGCCGCGCGCGCGATCGACACGCTCGGCGTCACCATCGCCCGCATCAATCAGGATCTGCGCAAGCTGGCCTCCGCCGACGATCCCGATCGTTTCGGCGAACTGGCGCGGCTGGAGGCCGATCTGCGCGTGCTCAACCGCGAGATGAACCAGCGCAAGCTCGCCAACAACGAGCGTCAGGTGGCGCTGCATAACCTGCGCTTTGAGCATGTACTGACCGAGGATGGCCGTGATCGGTTCTACCGTCATGGCTCCGTACCGGCTGATGTCGAGGCCGACGGCCACACCTGGCGCATCAGTAAGGTCGATGGCGATCAGGTCAAGATGATGGGCGGCGGCGCGGTGGTCGGCGCGATCCCGGCCGGGCTGCCGAGCTTCCAGTTACCCGAGATGCGCATGGATTTCTTCTGGACCCTGCTGCCCTCGGCGCTGGTGATGGCGCTGATCGGTTTCATGGAGGCGACCTCGATCTCCAAGGCCATCGCCGCCCAGACCCGTGAGCGGGTCGACACCAGCAAGGAGCTGATCGGCCAGGGCCTGGCCAATATCGTCGGCAGCTTCTTCAGCTCCTACACCGTCAGCGGCTCCTTCTCGCGCTCGGCGGTGGCGGCCAAGAATGGCGCCAAGACCGGGCTGTTCGCGATCATCAGCGCCATCGCCGTGATGCTGGTGCTGCTATTTTTGACCCCGCTGCTCTATCACCTGCCGCAGGCAGTGCTGGCGGTGATCGTGATGATGGCGGTGTTCGGACTGATCAACACCCGCTCACTGGTGCGCGCCTGGCAGATCGAGCGCCAGGAGGCCTTGGTGGGCGTGATCACCTTTCTCGCCACCCTGGCCATGGCGCCGCAGCTCGCCAATGGCATCCTGCTTGGCGCCGGGCTGGCCATCATCCTGTTCCTGGTGCGCACCATGAAGCCGCGCACCGACATCCTCGGCCGCCTGCCCGATGGCAGCCTGGGCGGCATCAGCACCAACCAGGTCGAGCCGCTCGGCAAACGCTTCATCGCGGTGCGCTTCGATGGCTCGCTCAACTTCGTCAATGCCTCGCGCTTCGAGGACGTGCTGCTGGAAGCGCGCTCGCAGAATCCGCAGGCGCGCGCGGTGTTGATCGACGGCAGCGGCATCAACGATGTCGATGTCACCGGCGAGGAGCGCCTGCGCGATGTGATCGAGACCTTCCGCGACAATGGCGTCGAGCTCTACTTCTGCAGCCTCAAGGCGCAGATCTATGACATCCTGCGCCGCGGCCGGATCTTCGATCTGCTCGAAGAGTCGCACTTCATCCGCACCAAGCAGCGGGCGCTCGCCTTCATGGAGGAGACCTTCGACAACGACGACAGCGCCCAGCCGCCCGCACCAGCGGTGGGTCCGCGCACGCCGGTGCTCGGGTGATGGCCGCGCCGATCGCCGTTCGCACGGCCCCTTTGAGCGTTGCGGTCGTTTCAGGCGCTGTCGTCCAGCGATCCAATGACCCCGGAATCGATCGGGTTGTCTCCGGCGCCGGCGTCGGTTAGCGTCGGTTCGATGAAATTCTCCGAGTTCGAAACCGACGTCGGTCCGCTGATCGAGGCCTACGAGCCAGGCCAGGTGCGCATCCAAGGCCAGGACTACCTGGGCAGCCTGGCGGTGACTGCCGGGCAAGTGCTCAACGACTGGGGCCCGCCCCAGTTCGAAGCGCTCGCGCCCGCGCACTTCGAGGCCCTCGCCGCGCTCGCCCCACAGGTGGTGGTGCTCGGCACTGGCGCTCGGCAGCGGTTTCCCGATCCAGCGCTCTATGCCGCGCTGCTCGCGCAAGGCATCGGTGTCGAGATCATGGATACCGGCGCCGCCTGTCGCACCTACAACATCCTCGCGGGCGAGGGCCGGCGCGTGGTCGTTGCCCTGATCAGCGACGCCTGAGCCAGCACTGAACTCATGGACCACGATGACAGCCCGGAACCACCGCTAAACACATGAGCCATCGCTAATGGACCGCAAGATTCTGCTCTCGGTCTTGACCGGCGCCCTGCTCGCCTTCATCGGCATCTGGATGCTGCTATCCGCCTTCTCCGATGAGCGCGCCGCGATTCGGCTCTATCCCTGGGATGTCAGCCACGCGCCGAACGGTCGGCTGCAGGCCTTTGGTCTCACGCTCGGCGAGAGCACCTTGGCCGATCTGCGCGCGCTGTTGGGAGAAGACGGCAAGCTCAACCTGTTCGCCGAGACCAGGCCCCACGCCCCCGACAGGGATTTCACCGTCGAGGCCTACTTCGACAACATCCTGCTCAGCAATCTCAAGGCCGACTGGGTGGCCTCGCTGGCGGTGCCGCAGGACCAGCTCGCGCGGATGTACGACCGTGGTCTGCGCGCGAGCAAGCTCTCGAGCGGCAGCCGCAAGGTCAAGCTGGACCCCGACGACGCCGAGGCACTGAACGAGGCACCGATCCGCTCGCTCACCTACCTACCCTGGAAGAGCCTGCGCCCGGAGGATATCGTCGGTCGCTTCGGCGAGCCCGAGCGCAAACTTACCGAGGAACGCGGCGTGGTCCATTGGCTTTATCCCGACAAGGGCCTCGACATCGCCCGCGATGCGGACGGTGGCGTTGTCATCCAGTATCTGAATACGGCTGACTTCGAGCATGCGATGCGGCCGCTCGAAGCGGTAGCAACGCAACCCTAGACGCTACCCCTAGACGCTACAAGGCGCGCGCCATCAGCACCGCGTCCTCACGACGGGACCGGCTCGGATCGACGCCCGGCTCGGCGCTCGGATAGTAGCCCTTGCGCAGGCCGATCTCATCGAAGCCCTCGGCTTGATAGAGCCGGATCGCGCCCTGGTTCGAGGCGCGCACCTCCAGAAAGGCCGTGTCCGCCTCGCGCTGACGCGCCAGCGCCAGCGTGCGCCGCAGCAGACGACGCCCCAGGCCACGGCCTTGGTGGCTCGGCGCCACGCACAAATTCAGGATATGACACTCGCCGGCGGCCACCGACATCACCGTGTGTCCGATCAACCGCCCGGCGCGATCGGCGACCAGGCAGCAATAGTTCGCGCGCAAACAGTCGCGAAAGATGCCCTCGGTCCAGGGCACCGCATAGGCCGCGCGCTCGATGCGCATCACCTCGCCGAGATCGGCCTCGGTCATGCGCCGCAAGGCGATCGCGCGCACGGGTGTCAGGGGGCCAGTCATCGGCCGATTATAGCCAACCGCGAGATCGCCAACAGCCCGATACAGACCAAGGCTGGTTCCAGAAACAACGAATGACCCACACCCAAAACCCCAGCGCCAAGGTATTAATCAATAATAAGATTTGACCTAAACCGAAAGCGACAGAGCGTGGCTCTCGAGCACTTCAGGAGTAACCGTCTCGATTTCCTGACCCGGATCATGTGAGAGGTGAATTCCTGGTCGTTCTTGAACCGAGATCAGCCGGCGACGGCAAGAATCTCGTTATAGTTTCACCGAGTTCTCCGTCTCCGACCGAACCGGCGTCCGGATCGTCAAAGAGACGTCGCCAAGGTCTGCTGAGAGACCGCCCCGGCGGCTCACAGGCTCCTCGGTCGGAGCGCCCATCATCCATCCAACGTGGTAACACGATGTCGCAACAGCACATGGTCACCGTCGACGGCAACGAAGCCGCCGCCTACGTCGCACATTTGACCAACGAGGTCATCGCCATCTATCCGATCACGCCCTCCTCCAACATGGGCGAGTGGGCGGACGAATGGTCCTCGTTGGGGGTCAAGAATCTCTGGGGCACGGTCCCTAGTGTCATCGAAATGCAGAGTGAAGCCGGCGCTGCCGGCGCCATCCATGGCGCGCTCCAGGCGGGGTCCCTGTCGACCACCTTCACCGCCTCGCAGGGTCTGCTGCTGATGATCCCGAACATGTACAAGATCGCCGGCGAGCTGACCCCGGCGGTGTTCCATGTCTCGGCGCGCTCGCTGGCCGCCCAGGGCCTGTCGATCTTCGGCGATCACTCCGACGTCATGGCCTGCCGCGCCACCGGCTATGCGATGTTCTGCTCCGGCTCGGTACAGGAGGTCATGGACTTCGCCTTGATCGCGCAGGCCTCGACGCTCGAATCGCGGGTGCCCTTCCTGCACTTCTTCGACGGCTTCCGCAGCTCGCACGAGGTCAACAAGATCGCCAAGCTCTCGCACGAGCAGATCCGCACGATGATCGACGAGGATCTGGTCAAGGCCCATCGCGAGCGGGCGATGAATCCGGATCATCCGATCATCCGCGGCACCAGCCAGAACCCGGATGTCTACTTCCAGGGCCGCGAGACGGTGAATCCGTACTACGCCGCAGTGCCGGAGATCGTGCAGAAGCGCATGGATCAGCTCGCCGAGCTGACCGGACGCCAGTACAAGCTGTTCGAGTACGTCGGCGCCGAGGATGCCGAACGGGTCATCCTGTTGATGGGCTCCAGCATTGGCGCCGCGCAGGAAGCGGTCGAACACCTCGCCGCCCAGGGCGAGAAGGTCGGCCTGATCAAGGTCCGGCTGTTCCGACCGTTCAGCAAGGCGCATCTGCTCGAGGCCCTGCCGGTCACGGTCAAGACCCTCGGCGTACTCGATCGCTGCAAGGAGCCGGGCTCCAATGGCGAGCCCCTCTATCTGGACGTGGTCACGGCGCTCGCCGAGGCGGTCGGCGAGGGCAGCATGGCGACCCTGCCGCGCATCGTCGGCGGGCGCTATGGGCTCTCATCGAAGGAGTTCACGCCGGCGATGGTGAAGCGGGTGTTCGACGAGCTGGCCAAGGACAAGCCGAAGAACAAGTTCACCCTCGGCATCATCGATGACGTCAGCCACACGAGCCTGGACTGGGACCCGAGCTTCAAGCCTGCGGGCGAAGGCGTCACCGAGTGCGTCTTCTACGGGCTCGGCTCCGACGGCACCGTCTCGGCGAACAAGAACTCGATCAAGATCATCGCCGAGGAGACGCCGAACTTCGGCCAGGGCTACTTCGAGTACGATTCCAAGAAGGCCGGCGCGGTGACCATCTCGCACCTGCGCTTCGGTCCCAACCCGATCAACAGCACCTATCTGATCGGTGACGGCGAGGCCAGTTTCGTCGCCTGCCATCAGCCGACCTTCCTGACCCGTTACGACATGCTCGCCAAGGCCAAGGACGGCGCGACCTTCCTGCTCAATTCGCCGACCCCGGCGGATCGGGTCTGGGACGATCTGCCGAAGTCGATGCAGCAGCAGATCATCGACAAGGGCATCGCATTCTATGTGGTCGACGCCTACGACATCGCCGAGAAGACCGGCATGGGGCGGCGCATCAACACCATCATGCAGACCTGCTTCTTCGCCATCTCCGGCATCCTGCCGAAGGACGAGGCGATCGCCAAGATCAAGGACGCGGTGAAGAAGACCTACGGCAAGAAGGGCCAGCGCCTGCTCGATCGCAACTACGCCGCCATCGATGCCACGCTCGAAGGGCTGCACCAGGTTCAGATCCCGGGCGCCGTCAGCAGCCCGTTCGAGCGCCCGCCGGTGGTCCCTGCCGACGCGCCGGATTTCGTCCAGCGCGTCACCGCCACCCTGATCGCGAACAAGGGCAACAGCCTACCGGTGAGCCTGATGCCGGCCGATGGCACCTGGCCGACCGGCACCACCCGCTACGAGAAGCGCAACATCGCCCTCGAACTGCCGCAGTGGGAAGACGACCTCTGCACCCAGTGCGGCAAGTGCCCGCTGGTCTGCCCGCACGCGGCGATCCGCTCCAAGGTGTTCCCCGAGGAAGCGCTCGCGCAAGCGCCCGAGGGCTTCCAGAGCGCCAAACTCAAGGGCAAGGATTTCCCCGAGGGCTACCGCATCAGCTATCAGATCGCGCCCGACGATTGCACCGGCTGCGGCCTCTGTGTCGAGGTCTGCCCGATCCGCGACCGCAAGGACCCGAGCCGCAAGGCGCTCAACATGCGTCCGGCCGAGGAGCGTCACGACCTCGAGGTGCCACGCTGGGACTTCTTCCTGTCATTGCCGGAATACGACCGCACCAAGCTCGACGCCAGCAAGATCAAGCACGCGATGATGCTGCAGCCGCTGTTCGAGTTCTCCGGCGCCTGCGTCGGCTGCGGCGAGACGCCCTACATCAAGCTCGCCACCCAGCTGTTCGGCGATCGCATGCTGATGGGCAACGCCACCGGCTGTTCGTCGATCTACGGCGGCAACCTGCCGACCACGCCTTACACGACCAACCCCGATGGCCGCGGCCCGACCTGGAACAACTCGCTGTTCGAGGACACCGCCGAGTTCGGCCTCGGCCTGCGTCTGGCGGTGGACAAGCAGACCGATCAGGCCCGCGAATACGTCGCCCTGCTCGCCGACAAGATCGGCACCGACCTGGCGGACGGGCTGCTCAAGGCCGATCAGAGCACCGAAGCCGGCATCTTCGAGCAACGCCAACGCGTCGCCGCGCTCAAGGACAAGCTCGCCGGGATGGACAGCCGCGAGGCCAAGGTCCTGCTCAGCGTCTGCGAGAACCTGGTCAAGCGCAGCGTCTGGATCGTCGGCGGTGACGGCTGGGCCTACGACATCGGCTACGGCGGCGTCGACCACGTCCTCTCGACCGGGCGCGATGTCAATCTGCTGGTGCTCGACACCGAGGTCTACTCCAACACCGGCGGCCAGACCTCGAAGGCGACGCCGATGGGCGCGGTGGCCAAGTTCGCGGCCGGCGGCAAGCCGACCTTCAAGAAGGATCTGGCGATGATGGCGATGGCCTACGAGAACGTCTATGTGGCCCAGATCGCCTTCGGCGCCAAGGACGTGCAGACCATTCGCGCCTTCCTCGAGGCCGAGTCCTATCCCGGTCCCTCGGTGTTGATCTGCTACTCGCCCTGCATCGCGCACGGCGTCGACATGTCGAACAACCTGCGCCAGCAGGATATGGCGGTGAACTCCGGTCACTGGCCGCTGTTCCGCTATGATCCGCGCAAGATCGCGCAAGGCGAGAATCCGCTGCACATGGACAGCAAGGCGCCGAGCATCCCGTATCGGGACTATCTGGCCAGCGAGACCCGCTTCAGCGTGCTCAACCGCACCCATCCGGATGACGCCGAGCGCTTCCTGAAGCTGGCGCAGAAGCACGTCGAGAGCAAGTACTCGCTCTATGAGCAGCTGGCCCATCTGGCCTGGCAGAAGGCGGAGAAGCCCGCAAGCGCCGAGTGAGACCTTAACAGCCGTCAGCGCGCGAGGGGCCAAGCCCCTCGCGGCGCACTCGCCCGACTCAGACCTTCGCCCCGGAGATCCCCATGGACCTGACCACCAACTACCTCGGCTTCGAACTCAAGAACCCGATCGTCCCCTCTTCCTCGCCCCTGTCCAAGAGCATCGCGCAAGCGAAGGAACTCGAGGATCAGGGCGCCTCGGCGCTGATCATGTACTCGCTGTTCGAGGAGGCCGTGACCACCGAGACCGAGACCATGAATCGGTTCCTGCATCAGCAGGACACCGGCTTCGCCGAGATCGGCGAGGGCTTCATCCCGGACTGGAACGACTTCAGTACCGGCCTCGATAATTACCTCGACAATCTGCGCAAGCTGAAAGAGGCGCTCGATATCCCGATCATCGCCAGCCTCAACGGCGTCACCCCGGGCGGCTGGATCGAGCACGCCAAGGAACTCGAGCAGGCCGGCGCCGACGCGCTCGAACTCAACGTCTACTATATCGCCGCCGATATCGATCTGGATGGCAGCCAGGTCGAAGAGCGTTATCTCGAGATCCTGCGTCTGCTCAAGAGCCAGATCGGCATCCCGATCAATATGAAGCTGTCGCCGAGCTTCAGCTCGGTCGGCAACATGGTGCGACGCCTGGCCGAGGCCGGCGCCGATGGCGTGTCGCTGTTCAACCGCTTCTATCAGCCCGACATCAATATCGACAGCCTGCGCCTGCAGCCGAGCCTGCATCCCTCGACCTCGGCCGAGGCGCTGCTGGCGATGCGTTGGATCGCGATCCTCTACGGCCGTATCGATGGGCTGTCGCTCGGCGCCACCGGCGGCATCCATACCGCAGACGATGCCATCAAGCTGCTGCTCGCCGGCACCGATGCGGTGCATCTGTGCAGCACGCTGCTGAAGAATGGCGCCCCCCAGATTGCGCGTATCCTCGATGGGATCACGCACTGGATGGACGAGCAGAGCTTCGAGTCGATCGCCGACATTCGCGGCCGCGTCAGCGCGCTGGCGGTGCCGAATCCGGTCGATTTCGAGCGCGCCAACTACGTCAACATCATCGACAGCTATAGCTTCTCGCCGGGCGTGCTGGTCTGAGAGGCCTGGAAGCCCGGCTCATGAGGCGGGACCGGCCCTGCCAGCGATCGCGCTTGCGCAGGGCCGAACAGGCGCAAGGCCGAGCGGCGGCACAGAGAGGCCGCGTGCGCATGCCAGCGATTGCCGCAAATCCCTCTCAAACCACATCGTGATCCTCGAGCCGAAAGCCCAATAGCTCAAGAATCAGCCCCGTCACCGCGCCACCGAGCATCCCGCCCAAGGCGCCGGATGGGACCTCGCGCAACACCTGATCGATCACCGAACGCTCGCCGCCGAACAGCATCGGCGTCGTCATCCCCGCCATCAGCCAGACGGCGGCGCCGATCACCGAGGCGATCAGCCCGGCGACCAGGGGCGCGGCCAGGCTATCCGGCAACCAGCCGTGACAGGCCTGCACGATCCAGTGTTCATTGAGCTGGAACAGCGTGCCGACCATCGCCACCACGCCGGCGGCCATCACGAACGAACCAACCGGCGTCCCCAGGGTGGTCAACACCAACACCAGCGCCAAGCCGGCGCCGAAACCGGCAAGCATCCCGGTCAGGGTCTCGGCCAGGGGGCGGGCGTTCTGGCGGCCGGTCCAGGCAAAAAAGGCGCCGGCGGCGATCCCGGTCCCGGCCGCTAACAGCGTGATCGCCGCCAGCTCGATCCTCTGGCCGGAGATCACCAGATAGCCGATCGACGCCAACACCCCGGAGGTCGCCCCCACCAGGGCCAAGGGCATGGCGCTGTAGAACGCGGCCGTGGTCATTGCCGCAGCCACGGCGCCGAACACCAGCGGCTGCCAACCGCCGAGCCCGAGCAGCACCAGGACCTGGTGCAGGCCGATGAACAAACCGCCGAACAAGGCCCCGGCCAGGCTCCACACCAACAGCGATACGATGATCGCGATCACGCGTTCTTTCAAGGCGATTACCCCTCCAAGCTTGTCCTCATTGTTCTTCCCGTCATTCTAGCCGGCTCAAGCGTCCGCGTCGCCGCGAAACGCGGTCGAGGTCTGCGTTACTATGTCGCCAGCGCGGCGATCGATCCGGATGGCCGATTCTCCGGCTCAGCCGGTGACCGATCGCAACGCGGCATAAAAACAATCGACCAAAGACGAGAGCGAGAGAGAGAGACCATCCCATGGCAAGAACAGCATTGGTGACCGGCGGCACCCGTGGCATCGGCGAGGCGATCTGCATCGCGCTCAAGGCGGCCGGCTATCAGGTCGCGGCCAATTATGGCGGCAATGATCAGGCCGCCAAGACCTTTAGCGACCACACCGGCCTTCCGGCCTACAAGTTCGATGTCGCCGATTTCGACGCCGTCGGCGCGGGCATCCAGCGCATCGAGCAGGATCTTGGCCCCATCGACATCCTCGTCAACAACGCCGGCATTACCCGCGACGGCACCCTGCATCGGATGCGCCCCGAGCAGTGGCAGCAGGTGATCGACACCAACCTGGGCTCTTGCTTCAACTGCGCGCGCGCGGTCATCGAGGGCATGCGCGCGCGGGCCTTCGGGCGCATCGTCAACATCGGCTCGATCAACGGCCAGGCCGGCCAATACGGCCAGGTCAACTACGCCGCGGCCAAGTCCGGCATCCATGGCTTCACCAAGGCGCTGGCCCAAGAGGGCGCGGCCAAGGGCATCACCGTCAACGCCGTCGCCCCCGGCTATGTGGATACCGAGATGGTGCGCGCGGTGCCGGCCAATGTGCTGGAGAAGATCATCGCGGGCATCCCGGTCGGCCGCCTTGGCCAGCCCGAGGACATCGCGCGCGCGGTGCTGTTTCTCGTCGCCGACGAGGCCGGCTTCATCACCGGCACCACGCTGTCGGTCAATGGCGGCCAGCACATGTATTGAGATAGACTTCGACATTTTGTTCATAGAGTCCCGCCGCCCATGCGTACCTCAGAATTTCCGCTGAACACCGTCAAGGAAACGCCGGCCGACGCCGAGATCGCCAGTCACCGGCTGATGCTCCGCGCCGGCATGATCCGCAAGCTTGCGGCGGGACTCTACACCTGGCTGCCGCTCGGCTTGCGCGTGCTGCGCAAGGTCGAGCGCATCGTGCGCGAGGAGATGGATCGCGCCGGTGCCCTGGAGGTCTCGATGCCGGCGGTGCAACCGGCCGAGCTGTGGCAGGAATCGGGGCGTTGGGAGCACTATGGTCCCGAGCTATTGCGCCTCAGGGACCGCCACCAGCGCGAGTTCTGCTTCGGCCCGACGCACGAGGAGATCATCACCGAACTCGCGCGCAACGAGCTGCGCAGCTACAAGCAATTGCCGATCAATTATTATCAAATCCAGACCAAATTCCGCGACGAGATCCGTCCGCGCTTCGGCGTCATGCGCGCGCGCGAATTCCTGATGAAGGATGCCTACTCCTTCCATGTCGACCAAGACTCGCTCGCGCAGACCTACGAGGCGATGTATCAGGCCTACAGCCGCATCTTTCGTCGCTGCGGACTCGACTTCCGCGCCGTGCAGGCCGATACCGGCGCCATCGGCGGCAACGCCTCGCATGAGTTCCATGTCCTCGCCGACTCCGGCGAGGATGCGATCGCCTTCTCGACCGGCAGCGACTACGCCGCCAATGTCGAGCTGGCCGAGGCGGTCGGACTCGACGCCAGCGCACCGGCGCCCGGCGAGGAGCGGCGTCTGGTCGACACCCCCAACGCCAAGACCATCGCCGATCTGGTCGCAGGCTTCGGCCAACCGATCGAGCGCACGGTCAAGACCCTGGTCGTCGCCGGCGCCGATTCGGAGACCGGCGCGGAGCGGGGACTGGTCGCGCTGTTGGTGCGCGGCGACCACGAACTCAATCCGGTCAAGGCCGAGAAGCTGCCCCAGGTCCTGGCGCCACTGCGCATGGCCAGCGAGGACGAGATCCGCGCCGCGGTCGGCGCCGGTCCCGGCTCGCTCGGGCCGAAGGATCTGCCCCTGCCCTGCATCGCCGATCGCAGCGTTGCCGCTACCGCCGACTTCAGCGCCGGCGCCAACCAGGACGGCAAGCACTGGTTCGGCCTCAACTGGGGCCGCGATCTCCCGACGCCCGCGGTCGCCGACCTGCGCAGCGTGGTCGAGGGCGACCCCAGCCCGGACGGCCAAGGCACCTTGACGATCGCACGCGGTATCGAGGTCGGTCACATCTTCCAGCTCGGGCGCAAGTACAGCGAGGCGATGAAGGCCGTGGTGCTCGACGAGTCCGGCAAGGCCGTGACCATGACCATGGGCTGCTACGGCATCGGCGTCTCGCGCGTGGTCGCCGCCGCTATCGAGCAGCACCACGACGAGCGCGGCATCCGCTGGCCGGCCAGCATCGCGCCGTTCGAGGTCGCGCTGCTGCCGATGAAGCTCGGCAAATCGTTTCGCGTGCGCGCGGCCGTCGACGACCTCTATGAACGCCTGCGGGCGGTCGGCATCGAGGTCCTGCTCGACGATCGCGACGTCCGCCCCGGCTTCATGTTCGCCGACATGGAACTGATCGGCATTCCCCATCGCGTCGTCATCGGCGATCAGCACCTCGATGACGGCCAGGTCGAATACAAGGGCCGGCGCGATACCGAGATGCAGCTGATCGCGCTCGACGAGATCGTTCCCTTCCTCGAACGCGCGTTGGCCCGCTGACTACGAATCGGCCGCGCCGTTGGCTGCATAGCGCCCTGCCCCACTGAACACGCAGCGTTTATTTCACGGCAATCTCGCCCACCGAGACGGAATCCAGACCAAGAATGAGTAGAACCGAATCCTTCGATCGCGAGCAGCTGCTCGCCTGCGGCTATGGCGAGATGTTCGGGCCCGGCAACGCCCAACTGCCGGTGCCGAACATGCTGATGATGGACCGCGTGACGCGCATCGCCGACTATGGCGGCGAGTACGGCAAGGGCGAGATCATCGCCGAACTCGACATCAAACCGGAACTCTGGTTCTTCGGCTGCCACTTCCCCGGCGATCCGGTGATGCCGGGCTGTCTCGGGCTCGACGCCATGTGGCAGATCGTCGGTTTCTATCTGGCCTGGGTCGGCAACCCCGGCCACGGCCGCGCGCTCGGCGTCGGCGAGGTCAAGTTCACCGGCCAAGTGCTGCCCAGCGCCGAGAAGGTCACCTACCGCGTCTGTATGAAGCGGGTCATCTCGCGCAAGCTGGTCCTCGGCATCGGCGATGGCACCATGGATGTCGACGGCCGGGTGATCTACACCGCCAAGGATCTGCGCGTCGGTCTGTTCACCTCCACCGAGGGGTTCTGAGCGAGCGGCGCGCTCGACGAGTCCGACCGCCACGGATGCGCCAGCGCATATCACCAGCCCCCACGATCAAGCAGGACCAACGCTTTGCTGCCGGGCAGCCCATCGGTCGAGCAGATCCGCATTCGCGGCGCGCGCACCCATAACCTGAAGAACATCGATGTCGATCTGCCACGCAATCGGCTGGTGGTGATCACCGGGCTGTCCGGCTCCGGCAAGTCGTCGCTCGCCTTCGACACCCTCTATGCCGAGGGTCAGCGCCGCTACGTCGAATCGCTGTCCGCCTATGCCCGGCAGTTCCTGTCGATGATGGACAAGCCGGATGTCGATCACATCGAGGGGCTGTCGCCGGCGATCTCGATCGAGCAGAAGACCACCTCGCACAACCCGCGTTCGACCGTCGGCACCATCACCGAGATCCACGACTATCTGCGTCTGCTGTTCGCGCGCGTCGGCATCCCGCACTGCCCGACCCATGCCGAGCCGCTGGCGGCGCAGACGGTCAGCCAGATGGTCGATCAGATCCTGGCGCTGCCCGAGGGCGAGCGGCTGATGCTGCTCGCGCCGGTGGTGGTCGAGCGCAAGGGCGATCAGCAGTCCCTGTTCGCCGAGCTGAATGCCCAAGGCTTCGTCCGCGCTCGCGTCGATGGTGAACTCTGCGAGTTGGACAGCCCGCCGCCGCTGGACGCCAAGCGCAAGCACAGCATCGAGGTGGTGGTCGACCGCTTCCGCGTCCGCGCCGACCTGCAGCTGCGCCTGGCCGAATCGATCGAGACCGCGCTAGCCCTCTCCAAGGGTCTGCTGCGGGTGGCCTGGATGGACCCAGACGCGGCTGGCCAAGAACGCCCGCCGCTGACCTTCTCGGCCAACTATGCCTGTCCGCACTGCGGCTGGAGCCTGGCCGAGCTGGAACCGCGGCTGTTCTCGTTCAACAACCCGGCCGGCGCCTGCCCGACCTGCGACGGGCTTGGCGTCGAGCAGTTCTTCGATCCGGCCAAGGTGATCCGGCATCCGGAGCTGAGCCTGGCCGGCGGCGCCATTCGCGGCTGGGATCGGCGCAATGGCTATTATTTCCAGATGCTCGCCAGTGTCGCCGAGCATCTCGGCTTCGATCTCAAAGCAGCCTGGCACGATCTCCCCGAGCGGGTACAGCAGACCATCCTGTTCGGCAGCGGCAAGGAAAGGCTCAAGTTCAAACTGCCGCACGAGCGCGGCAGCGGCAAGCCGCGAGCCTTCGAGGGGATCATCCCGAACCTGGAGCGCCGCTATCGCGAGACCGACTCGGCGGCGGTGCGCGAGGAACTGGCCAAGGTCATCTCGGCGCGCCCCTGCCCGAGCTGCGCCGGTGGCCGGCTCAATGAGGCGGCGCGGCAGGTGCTGATCGACGGCCGCAACCTACCGGCCCTGTCCGCATTGCCAGTCGGCGAATCGCTGCGCTGGTTCGAGACGCTCCAACTGCCCGGCACGCGCGGCGAGATCGCCGCCAAGATCGTCCAGGAACTCACCCAGCGCCTGCGCTTCCTGGTCGATGTCGGGTTGGACTATCTCACGCTCGCGCGCAGCGCCGAGAGCCTCTCCGGCGGCGAGGCGCAGCGCATCCGGCTGGCCAGCCAGATCGGCGCCGGGCTGGTCGGCGTGATGTACATCCTCGACGAGCCCTCGATCGGCCTGCATCAGCGCGATAACGCCCGTCTGCTCGGCACCCTGACCCGGCTGCGCGATCTCGGCAACACGGTGATCGTGGTCGAGCACGATGAGGACGCCATCCGCAGCGCCGACCATGTGCTCGATCTCGGCCCCGGCGCCGGCGCCCATGGCGGCGAGATCGTCGCCCAAGGCACGGCGGAGGCGATCGCCGCCGAGCCGGCCTCGCTGACCGGACAGTATCTCAGCGGCACCCGGCGCATCGAGATCCCGAGCGAGCGGCGACCAGGGCGCGGCGAGCAGCCACTGATCATCCGCGGCGCCAGCGGCAACAATCTGCGCGCCATCGATGCCGCGATCCCGATCGGCACCTTCTGCGTGGTCACCGGCGTCTCCGGCTCCGGCAAGTCGACCCTGATCAACGACACCCTCTATCCGCTCGCCGCGCGCCTGCTCAACAACGCCTCGTTACAGCCCGCGCCGCATGCCGGCATCGAGGGCCTGGAGCAGTTCGACAAGGTGGTCGACATCGACCAGTCCGCGATCGGCCGCACCCCGCGCTCGAACCCGGCCACCTATACCGGGCTGTTCAACCTGATCCGCGATCTGTTCGCCGCCGTGCCCGAGGCGCGCGCACGCGGCTATGGGCCCGGCCGCTTCAGCTTCAACGTCAAGGGCGGACGTTGCGAGGCCTGCAAGGGCGACGGGTTGATCCGGGTCGAGATGCACTTCCTGCCCGATGTCTATGTGCAATGCGATGTCTGCCAGGGTCGGCGCTACAACCGCGAGACGTTGGAGATCCGCTACAAGGGCAAGACCATCGATGAAGTGCTGAGCCTGACGGTCGAGGACGCGCTCGCCTTCTTCGGGCCGGTGCAGGCGCTCCGCCGCAAGCTCAAGACGCTCGCCGACGTCGGTCTCGGCTACCTGCGCCTGGGCCAGGCCGCGACCACCCTCTCCGGCGGCGAGGCACAACGCGTCAAGCTCAGCCGCGAGCTGTCCAAGCGCGGCACCGGCCGCACCCTCTACATCCTCGACGAGCCGACCACCGGCCTGCACTTCGAGGACGTTCGGCATCTACTGCAAGTGCTGCACTGGCTGCGCGATGCCGGCAATACGGTGGTCGTCATCGAGCACAATCTGGACGTGATCAAGACCGCCGATTGGATCATCGACCTCGGCCCCGAGGGCGGCGACAAGGGCGGGCAGGTCATCGCCAGCGGGACCCCGGAGCAGATCGCCGCTTGCGAGGCGTCCTATACCGGGCAGTTCTTGAAGCCGTTGCTGGCGCGGGGTTGGTAGCCGCCGGCATGAGCCGATCAGCGTCACCGACAGGGAAACTCTTCCCCGGTTAGACTTACAGCAAGACGCGCTTCACAACAGAAGCAAACACCAAAAACAACACAAATCACGCCTTTCAGCCGTTTCAAAGATGTTGAACTCCCCATTCGATCTCGCCGACGACAACGCCTACCAACGCTGGCGCGAGCGCAAACTCGCCGCCGCCCCAACCCGACTTGAAGAACTGGTGGTCGAGATCGGCGACCCGCGTCAGCTCACCCCGGCCGAACAGCAAGCCATCCTCGAGCGTTGCCAGCGCGCCAACATGGCGATCTACATCGGCAAGACCGGCGACGATCCCGACAAGGCGATCCCGACCCGCCTCGGTGCCGCGTTTGGGCTGCAACGGCTCGACCACAATCGCGGCGCCGACGACGATGCCATCACCTCGCTGACGGTGCAGACCGACGCCCGCCATCGCGACTACATCCCCTATTCCAACCGCCCGATTGCTTGGCACACCGACGGCTACTACAACGCGCCCGAGCAGCGCATCGACAGCCTGCTGCTGCATTGCGTCCAGCCTGCCGAGCAGGGCGGCGCCAACGACCTGCTCGATCACGAGATCGCCTACATCCTGCTGCGCGATCAATCGCCGGAGTCGATCCGCGCGCTCATGCACCCCGAGTGCATGACCATCCCGGCGAGTTTCGTCGACGGCGAGCAGGTGCGTCCCGATCGAACCGGCCCGGTGTTCTCGGTCCGCGCCGACGGCCAGCTGCACATGCGCTACACCCATCGAGCACGCAATATCTCCTGGCGCGACGATCCGCCGACGCAGGAGGCCGTCGCGCGGCTGAAGGCGATCTTGCAGCGCGAGACTGATTGGCATCTGCGCGGCCGCCTGGAATCCGGTTGGGGACTGATCAGCAACAATGTCTTGCACACTCGCGCCGGCTTCAGCGATGGCGCGGTGCCGCGATTGCTCTATCGCCCGCGCTACTACGACCGGATTCAGGGCACCTGAGGTCCATGGCGCGGCGCCACAGAACGCCGAGACTGCGCTAGGCTTGCATCGCAACCAACCATCGTCATTGACCGCCCATCAGGGAGGAAACCTCATGGCCTTTCGCTTCTGGCGCCGCGTGCAGCTTTTCCCCGGCGTCACTCTGAATCTGAGCAAGACCAGCGCCTCGCTGTCGCTCGGTCCGCGTGGCGCCAAGTACACCATCGGCCCGCGCGGCACACGCGCCACGGTCGGCCTGCCCGGCACCGGGCTCTTCTACACGGTGCAGAATCCCGGGCGCGGCAAGTCCCGCTCCGCCACCGCGCGGCCGCAACCGGATCGGCCATCGGTGCCGGTGCGCGATCGACTCACGCTGGGCTTCTTCAAGCGCCTGATCACCCCCGCCGACGAGGCGGCCTTCATCGATGGGCTGCGGGCATTGCACGGCGACGACGAGGCCGAGGCACTGACCCAATTCGAGAAGGCGCCTGAGCAGGCGGACGCGCGTTGGATCGCCGGCCTGCTGCGCCTGAAGCGCGAGGAGCTTGACCTGGCCGAGGCGCACCTGCAGGCCGCGCTGGCGCAGGTCGAGGGGCTTGGCCGCCTGTACGCCAAGTACGGCATCCAGGCCACCACCCATCTGACGGTGACGCCGGAGGTGACCGCGCACATCGGCCCGCGCGAACGCGGCACGCGCTTGGCACTCGCCGAGCTGCATCAACTGCGCGGGGAGACGGCGCCCGCCCGGGCGCATCTGGAAGCGGTCCTAGCGCAGACGCCCGACGATGTGGTGGTCAAGGCCGCGCTCGCCGAACTGCTGCTCGAGGCCGAGCCATTGCCCCCGGAGACCGCCGATCGGATCGTGCATCTGGCCGCCGGGATCGAGAACGAAACGCCGGTGCATGCCGCCTTGCTGCTCTACAAGGGACGGGCGCTGCGGGCGCTCGGCCTGGACGAGGCGGCGGTGGCCACCTTCACCCAGGCCTATCGGCGCAAGCAGGATCGCCCCGAGGAACTGCTGCGCCAGATCCGCTATGAACGGGCCTTGGCCTATGCCGCCGTCGGCCGCCGCAGCGACAGCCGCCGCGAGCTGTCGGCGATCTACGCCGAAGACCCCGGCTTCGAGGATGTGGCAACGCGCTTGGGCGTGCGCTGAGCGCGCGCCGGGTCTTCTGGCGAGAATGCCCCCGGAGAGAACGCCCCGGAGAGAACGCCCCGGAGAGAACGCCCCGGAGAGAAT
>NZ_JBKHDN010000003.1:0-39472 GCF_046541315.1 Halochromatium sp.
GCTTCGGCAGGTGGTGATCGATGCCGGCCGCGTAGGCTTGCTCGCGGTCGCTCGCCTGGCCGTAGCCGGTGACCGCGATCAGCACCGCCTCGGCCGTCTCCGGCTGCTGGCGCAGCGCCCGCGCGAGCGCGTGACCGTCCATGTCCGGCAGGCCGATGTCGAGCACCACCGCGTCCGGCTTGAAGGCCGCGGCCGCCGTCAGCGCCTCGGCGCCGCTGTACGCCGCCTGCACCGCATGGCCAGCGGCCTCCAGGGCCAGCACCAGGCTGGTCGCGATGTCCGGGTTGTCGTCGACGACCAGGATGCGCCGGGTGCCACTGGAGCCGTCGCCGTCCGCGGCGGGAGCCCCAGCGTCCGTGCCCCGGGCCGCCTCCACCGCAGCCCCGCCGACCGCCGGAACCTGCTCAGCGGCCGCCGCCCCTGGGCCGCGCTCGGAATCGGAGTGGGACTCGGCGTCGGATTGGGGCGCGGACGCTGACTTGGCACCGGCATCGTCACGGGCACCGTCACCGCCAGCGGCGCTGGCCTCGGCGAGCGCGGCCGCTGCCTCGACCGAGCGCGGCAGGCGCAGGATGAACTCGCTGCCCTGGCCCGGCCCCTCGCTGTGGGCCTCGGCCGTGCCATCATGCAGCGCCAGGATCCGGCGCACCAGCGTCAGCCCCAGGCCGAGTCCGCTGGGGCTGTCCCCGCCATACTGCGGCCCCTGGATGAAGAGGTCGAAGATCCGCTCGGTCAGCTCGGGCGCCAGCCCGATGCCGGAGTCGCGCACGCGCACCTCGACCTGGCCGTCGATGAGTCGGGTTTGCACCCGGATTGGGCTGCCCTTCGGGCTGTACTTGGCGGCATTGTTGAGCAGGTTGGTCACGGCCTGGAGCAGGCGGATCGGGTCGCCCAGCACCGGCAGCGCGGCGTCGGCCTGCTCGAGCGTCAGCACCTGGTCGGCGGGCTCGGTCGTCGCACGCGCCGTGTCGACCGCAGCGGCCACCGGTTCGCGCAGATCGAGCGGCACCCGCTGCAAGTGGATGTGGCCCGATTGGATCCGCGCCACATCGAGCAGGTCGTCGACCAGCCGGGTCAGACAGTCGAGCTGGCGCTCCTGGATCTGGACCAGCTGCTGGAGCTTCGGGTCCGGCGGCAGCCGCTGCTTGAACAGGTCGGTCACCGTGCGCAGCGGCGCGAGCGGGTTGCGCAGCTCATGCCCGAGCGTTGCCAGGAACTCGTCCTTGTGCTGGTGCTCCACCCTGAGTGCCTCTTCCATCTCGCGCCGGTCGGTGACGTCGCTGGCGGCGCCGAACCAGCTCGTGATCGCGCCCTCCTCGTCGAGCAGCGGCACGGCCCGCGAATGCGCCCAACCCACGCTGCCGTCGGCCCGGCGCACCCGATGCTCCAGCTCGAACATCTGCTTGTTCTTGACCGCCTCGTCGATGGCGGCGAGCACCATCGGCTGGTCGTCCGGGAGGATATACTGGTCGAGCCAGTCTCGATTGGGCACGACGTTGTTCAGGATGAAGCCGTGGCTATCGAGGGTCCACATCTCGCGCCAATCGGGACTCATCTGGTAGAAAGAGGAGATCCCAGCCATCACCAGCGCCCGGAAGCGGGCCTCGCTCTCGCGCAGCGCCAGCTCGGCCCGCTTGTGCTCGGTGATGTCCACCAGCGTGATCACCACGCCCTGGATCTGCTCGCTGGTCGGGCGGCACGGGAGCACGCGGGCCAGGAACCAGGTTCCGTCCTGGCCCTGGATCTCGCGCTGTACCGGCGTGAGCTGATCCAGCACCCCGCGCGCATCCTCCTCGAGCTGTTATGGGCCACCAGCCGATGCAGATCGCTCAGCGCCCGCCCGCCGTCGCGCGCCAGGATGTTGAACAGCGCGCCGGCGCGCGGGGTCACCCGCAGGATGCGCAGCTCCCGGTCCAGGAACAGCGTGGCGATGTCGGAGGCGGTCATCAGGTTGTGTTCAGGTCGGCGCCGAGCTGGCGGATCTCGCCGGGCGATATCGCCCGCTGCTCCCGTCTTGGGATTAGTCGACGCGCTTTTCAATCACGCCGCAAGCGATGCGCTGACCAGCCGCGCCCGCGGGTTGGGACTGGTAATCGTCGGCGCCCTCGTGGATCACCAGTGCGGCGCCGTCGTCATCGAAGAGCTGCGCGTCGATGTCCGTCACCTCGGTCATGACCTCTAGCTCAAGCTCACCGTTTTCGGGGATGTGGATGTTGGGCATGTCCCCCAAATGCGGGCCGTCCTTGCGCAGATAGCCGTGGGCATTGGCATCCTTGGCGGTCAGATGACCGCCCGCGGAATCGAACGGCGGCTCGCAAGCGCCGGTCTCGTGGATGTGAAAGGCGTGCACACCAGAGGGCAGACCGCCAAGCTGCGCATGCAGTAAGACGCCGTTGGGGGTCTCGCTGAGCAGCACGGCGCCGACGGTGTTGCCATCACGATCCTGTATGATGCTTTCGCCCAGGGTCGGTTCGGCGGCAAGGGGCAAGCTCAGCGTCGTGCCCAGCAAGATCGTCGGCATGGCGAGCCAGGTCGTGCGGCGGATGCGAGGACCTGTGGAATCGGTGCGAGGCATCCCTGTGGAATCGGTGTAAGGCATCAGTCAGGTCTCCCTGTCGTTGCGTGATGATGGCTGCTCGCCCGCATCGACTTCGCGCTTGAGGCGAGCCCATGGCGGCCGATCAGCGGCGTTACCGGCAGCAAATCCGTTACCGGTAGCAAAGCCTTAGCAAGCTCGATACCAGCCTCAACCGCGAGGCCCATCGGCGCTCAAGCGGCTGCCCCCGACCGATCGAGCAATCCCTCCCCAACCGGCAACCGCACCGCAACCGCGGTCTCCTGACGGGGCGGAGCGCAGCGGCCCTGTCCGCAATCCAAGATCTACCCTGATTGCCCATATCCACCACCGTTGGGTAAATTGACCCGCCCTTGATCAGCCCCTGATCAGTCACCGAGCAGCCAGCCCTTAGCGACCAAACCATTAGCGACCAAGGGGGCACAAGGACTGAACGACTGGCGATGATGACCAGAACCGCCAGGCCTCAGCATGTGCTGGCCTTGTGGGGTTGGTCCTGAGCGCTGAAGGCGACCGACCTGAAGCTCGCGGGCCAACCCGTTCCTGCACTTCGACGATGCCGAGGCCTTCTGCGCCTTCCGCGCCGAGCACAACCACCACCGACATCCGCCCTACCGGCCGGTGCCGCGCGGCTGGAGCGCCTGGTAATATCATCGGACCGACCCAACGACCATCCACCTGAATGAGAGGTAGCACCCATGATCGAGGTCCAAGAACAGCCGAACAGCAACATCGTCGAGATGACGGTCTCCGGCTCCATCACGGCACAGGAGTTCGACAACACGCTCGTCACCCTCACGAGCGCCATCGAGCGCCATGGCCGCATCCGCCTCCTCGAGAACATCGGCGAGCTAGACACGCCACCGATCCCCTGGAACAAGCTGTGGGACGACGTCAAATTCAGCTTCGAGCACCTCAGCGATATCACCCATGTCGCCGTGGTCGCCGATCAGGGCTGGATTGGCGCCTATGTCAACATGCTCAACCCGCTGATGAAGGCCGAACTCAAGCACTTCAAACGCCCGGAGCTGGAGGTCGCGCGGATCTGGCTGGCCCAGGCGACCTAGTGCAACACTGCTGCGGTCATCTGCTGCAGGCGGAAGAAGCGCAGCGCGGCCTCGTCATCCAGCACGAAGGCTTGGCCGTCGCCGCGCGCTGGGCGCTGGGCATGAGTTGAAGGCGTTTAGCGCGGCGAGCAAACACAGAGTAGCAAGCGCATGGCAGCGAAGTGAGCGTCAACATCGGAAACCTGCACGACGAGCCCGGCTCCGGCCATTGCTACTGTTTCCGGCGAATCAAGCTGGTGCTCGGCTGTCACGCGGTGGAGCCAGACCGCTGACGCCCCCGACTCGGGCTTCGCCGTGGACTGCGTTTCCGTCGCCGTCCCGCTCCGCTCTCCAAGTCCCCTGCCCTGAGTCCCCGCAGCCCTGCAAGGTGCTCGCTGTGCATTGGGCTTTTGCTCAGGCGAGGGTCGAAGTATAAGGGCTTTTGGAAATACTTCTGGATTCGCGGGGTTCGATCAGCGCCAAGATCGCCTCGGCCGCACGCCGGGCGGCATTGCGTTTGAGTTGAAGATGAACTCGTCGATAGACCTGCTCGATCTCGGCGCGGCGGTCGGCATCATCCAGCAGCGCCAGCAGAGCCGGCCCCATGAGTTCGGCACGGCAGCGTTCCTGCAGGAACTCCGGCGCCAGTTCGCGACCGACTAAAAGGTTCGCCATGGCCGCATGGCGGACCTTGATCAGCCGGAGTCTGGTCACCAGCCAATAGGTCAATGGGTGCAGCCGATAGGCGACCACCATAGGCCGCTTCGCGAGCAGGGTTTCCAGGGTCGCGGTACCCGAGGCGGTGAGCACCAGATCGGCGGCGGCCATCGCCTCGCGGCTGTGCCCGTTGAGCAGGCGCAGCGGCACCTCGGGCGCGCATGCCCGCCGCATCGCGTCAAAGCGCTCGTGTAACGTCTCTGAGACCATCGGCGCGATGAAATGCAGTCCTGGACGGCGGGCGTGGCACCAGGCCGCCGTCTCCAACATCGGTGGCCCGAGCAGGTCGATCTCGCTGCGGCGACTGCCGGGCAGGATCGCGATCAGCGCTGTTCCAGGTCCAGCCATCGGCGCGGTCTCGGACGTCGCCGTTCGCCTGGCCTCCAGCGCCCGCTCTGTGGCCACCTCCGTCACCAGCGTCCGCGGATTCAGCCCCAGCGCCCGGCGCGCCGCTTCGCGGTCTGGAGCGAGCGGGATCTCGTCGGCCAGCGGGTGCCCGATGTACTCGACCGGAACCCGCTGCGCGCGCAGGAACTCGGCCTCGAAGGGGAAGATGCTGAGCATCAGATCGACCGAACGCCGAATCTGCTTGATACGGCCCGCGCGCCAGGCCCAGACCGTCGGGCTCACCAGATGCACGGTCGGCAGACCAGGCGCGCGCAGGCGCCGTTCCAGGCCGAGGTTGAAGTCCGGTGCATCGACGCCGATCACCACCAGCGGCCGCCGTTGCCGCAGCCGCGCGACCAGCTCGCGGCGCGCCCGGAGCAGGTCCGGCAGCACCTTGACCACCTCGACCAGCCCCATCACCGACAGGCGTTCCATCGGCAACAGCGTCTCGCAGCCCTGCGCGAGCATCTTGGGGCCGGCGACACCGACGAAGCGGAGCTCCGGGCGCCGCGCGCGCAGTGCCTGGATCAGCAAGGCGCCGAGCTGATCGCCGGAGGGCTCGTTGGCGACGATGCCGATCAGCGCCGGGCGCGCGGTTGCAGCGGACACTGGCACAGCGGTTCGCTCAGCGCACGATACTGCGGGCGCTCGCGTTCAGGAAGGCGGTCATGATGCCCACCACCGGTTCGGTCTCGGCCAACTCAGCCAATGCCCGGTTGGCCTCGTCGAGCTTGAGATTGGACAGATAAAGCAATCGATAAGCGCGGCGGATGGCATTGATCTGGGTGCTGCTGAAGTGCCGGCGCTTGAGCCCCTCGCTGTTGATCCCGCGCGGCACCGCCGGATGGCCGTCGATGGTGATATAGGGCGGCACGTCCTTGCCGATCACCGAGCCCATGGCGCTGAAGCTGTGGGCGCCAATCCGGCAGAACTGATGCACGACGGTGAAACCGCCGAGGATCGCCCAATCCTCGATCACCACATGGCCGCCGAGTGAGGCGGCGTTGGCCATGATCACCTGATCGCCGATGATGCAGTCATGGGCGACGTGGGTATAGGCCATGAACAGGTTGTCGTTGCCGATGCGGGTCTCGCCGCCGCCCTGCGCCGTGCCGCGGTGGAGGGTGGCCGATTCGCGCACCACGTTGCGATCGCCAAGCGTCAGTTTGGTGAGTTCCCCGTTGTATTTCTTATCTTGCGGGATTTCGCCCACCGAGGCGAACTGGAAGATGCGGTTATCGCGACCGATCACGCTTGGCCCGTTGACGAGCGCGTGGGGCCCGATCCAGGTGCCCTGGCCGATGCGGACATCGGCGCCGATGATCGCATAGGGCCCAACCTCGACGCCGTCGTCGAGCTGTGCCGAGGGATCGACGACGGCGGTTGGATGGATCAAGGCTCAAAAGTCCCGGGCGGTACACATGATCTCGGCACTGGCGACCATGCGCTCGTCGACGCGCGCCTCGCCCGAGAACTTCCAGATACCACGCTTGACGTTGTGCACCCGGACATCGAGGAAGAGCTGATCTCCAGGTTCCACCGGACGCTTGAAGCGGGCATTATCGATGCCGACAAAATAATAGAGCGACTTCTCGTTCACCTCTTCCGGCCGCGATTCCATCGCCAGCAAGCCGGTGGCCTGGGCCAGCGCCTCGATGATCAACACCCCCGGCATCACCGGTCGGATCGGAAAATGCCCATTGAAGTAAGGCTCGTTATAGGTCACGTTCTTCAGGCCGATCAGCTGTTCGTTCGGCTCGAACAACACCACTCGATCGACCAGCAGGAACGGATAACGGTGCGGCAGCAGGCTCAGCACCTTATGGATATCCATCTTAATCAAATCCACCTCCAGAGAGCCGGCTGCACGCCAACATCAGGCTGTCTTATCACTTTTTTTCTCGCCATCGCTCAGGTCGGGAACCGGGCGGCGGGCGTCTTGCAGCTCGGCCACCTGCTGCTCGAGCCGAAGCAAGCGCCTAGCCATCTCGTCGAGATGCCGAAAGCGAGCGACATTCCGACGCCAATCGGCACTCGGCATCGCCGGAATACCGCTGCTATAAGTACCGGAGCGCTCAAACGATCGGGTGACCATCGCCATCCCCGTGAAATGCACATCGTCGCCGATCTGCAAGTGCCCGGCCATGCCCACGGCACCGGCGATGGTGCAATTCTTGCCGATTCGCGTCGAACCGGAGATGCCGGAGCAGGCCGCCATGGCGGTGTTCTCGCCGACCTCGACGTTATGGCCGATCTGAATCAGGTTGTCGATCTTGACGCCATTGCCGATGACCGTCTCGCCGATCGCCCCGCGATCGACGGCGCTGTTGCTGCCGACCTCGACATCATCGCCGAGCCGCACGCGTCCGATCTGCGGAATGCGCACCCAGCGCTCGCCATCGCGGGCGAAGCCAAAGCCTTCGCGACCAATCACCGCGCCCGGGTGCAATAGTACACGTTTGCCGATGATGCTCCGCGCGCATATGGTCACGGCGGCGACGAGGCGGGCATCCGCGCCGATCTGGCTATCGCGTTGGATCACGCAGCCCGGCCCGATCTCGGCGCCGGCCTCGATCACCACGCCCTCTTCGATCACGCAGAGCGCGCCGATCGAGGCCGAGGGATGGATCGCGGCGCTTGCCGCGACCACCGCGCTCTGGTGGCAACCCGCCGGGGCCCGCCGGCGGGGATGCAGCAGTTCGACCGCGCGCGCGAAGGCCAGCGTCGGATTCACCGCGAGCAAACAGACGCAGGGTGCTTCAGCCGCCAAGTCGGGGGTCAGGATCACCGCGCCGGCGCGGGTCGCGCGCAATGCCGACAGATGCTTTTTGGAGCTGACGAAACTGAGACCGGCCGCGTCCGCCTCGCTGAGGGCGCAGACCTCGGTGACCTCGATGTCGGCGCCGTGACCGAGCAGCTCGGCGCCGATCCGGGGTGCAAGTTCACTGACCAGCATGGGAATGACGGTCTCAGCGCTTCTCGAAAACCTCTTTGAGACGGTCGATCACCTCGTCCGAGATGTCGGCACGCGAACTCGCGTAGACCACGCCTTCGCTCAAGATCAGGTCGAAGTCGTTATCCTTGGCCACCTGCTCGACGACCTCCTCGACCTGTTGCACCAGCTTGGTCCGCAAATCGCTCTGGCGCAGCGCAAAATCGGCCTGCAGCTCTTCCTGGGCATAGCGCAACCGCCGCTCGCGCGCGCGAATGTCGTTGCGCAGTCGCTTCACCTCGTCAGAGCGCATCAGGGCGCCATCGCGCTCAAGACGGGTCTCCAAGCGCACGATGTCCTCTTGTTGCGAGGTCAGTTCGGCCTCCCGCTCCTGCGCCTCGCTGCTCAAAAGTTGCCGCGCGGCCTCATATTGAGGCGACTCCTCGACGATGCGATTCGGATCGATGACGGCAATCCGAAAAGGCTCCTCGGCCATGACGGCACCGGCGAACAGCAGGGCAAACAAAGACACGGCGGTCCAGCATCGCTTCAACATAGTGTCTGGCACTCAGAATGTCTGACCGAATGAGAATTGAAAGATCTGGGTGTCGTCTTCATCCTCGGCATTGATCGGAAACCCGAGACTCAAGGACAAGGCACCGACCGGCGACAGCCAGGCGAAGGACAGTCCCGTCGAATAACGCAGTTCGCCCAACTCGAAACCCGTGTTTGACACCGACGAATCGGCTTCCGTCCACCAGACATTGCCGAAGTCGAAGAAGGCGCCAAGCCGCACCGTGTTCTCGAATTGACTACCGAGCGGCGGCGGCGCGAAAACCTCCAGCGAGCCGGTGAGCTTGAGATTGCCGCCGACCGGATCATCGTCCCCGGCAACCTCGCGCGGTCCGAGCGAATAGGCCTCGTAACCGCGCACCGAGCGTGGTCCTCCGGCATAGAAGTTCTCGAAGAACGGCAGTTGCTCGGTGTCCCCATAGCCAGCCCCGTAGCCCAGATCTCCCCGCATTGCGAAGATGAACCGGCGCGTGAGCGGAATGTACTGCCGGCCCTGGAGGTTCAAGCGGTAGTACTGGAGTTCGCTGCCCGGCACGGCGAGTTCTCCAGACGCCCGCTGCAAGGTGCCCCTGGTCGGAAAGATGGCCGAATCCCGGCTATCGCGCGTGTAATTGGCGGTGATAAAGAAGTCGTTGAATTGGTCGCCATTGTCGGCGACGAAATCATCGGCCAGCTTAGAGGTGCCGGGGAAGAAATGCGTGTATTGATAGCGGAAGCCGAGTCCGGCCCGGCTGACATCCGAGATCGGCAAGCCGAAATTGACCTCGGCCAGGCCGACATCGGTGGTGAAATCGGCACCGATGAGATCGTCGAAGTTGGTCGCCCGATAACTGAGATCGAATCCGCGACTGATGCCATCGATCGTGTAATAAGGATTGGTGTAGGCGAGGCGATAGAGCTGCGAGCTGCGGCTCGTGTTCACCGCCATCGAGACGCGTTTGCCGGTGCCGAGGAAGTTATTCTGGCTCACGCTCGCATTCAGGAGGATGCCCTGGGACTGCGAGAAGCCAACCCCGGCGAGCAGGTTTCCGGACGGCTGCTCCTTGACGTTGACATTGACATCGACCTGATCGGCAAGCCCAGGCACCGCTGGCGTTTCGATCGTCACATCCTCGAAATAGCCGAGCCGCTGCAGACGCTCGCGCGAGCGCTTGACCAGATCGGTCGAGAACCAGGCGCGCTCGAGCTGGCGCATCTCGCGGCGCAACACCACGTCGCGGGTGCGGGTGTTGCCCTCCATATTGATGCGGCGGACATAGACCCGCTTGCCCGGATCGACGAAGAAGGTGATGGTCACCTCCTGGTTGGCTTCATCGATCTCCGGCACCGCGTTGACGTTGGCGAAGGCGTAGCCCTCGCTGCCGAGCAACTCCGAGATGCGCTCGGCGCTTTCGGTCGCCTTGATGCGCGAGAAGGGCTCGCCACGCCGCAGATGGATCAACGGGAAGAGCTGCTCGGTCGGCACCCTCGACTCGCCGGCCAGCTTGATATCCTTGACCCGATAGACGTCGCCTTCCTCGATACCGATGGTGACGTACATGCCATCCTTGTCGGGGCTGATGGAGACCTGTGTCGAGGTGATCTCGAAGTTGACGTAGCCCCGGTCGAGATAGAAGGAGCGCAGATCCTCGAGGTCGCCACCGAGCTTCTGTTTCGAGTATTGATCGTTCTTGGTGTAGAACGAGTACCACTTGGTGGTCCCGAGATCGAATTGCTTGAGCAGTTCCTTGTCGCTAAAGGCCTCGTTGCCGATGATGTTGATCTGCTTGATGCGCGCGGTCTGTCCCTCGGCGATCGCGATGCGCACCGCCACCCGATTGCGCTCGAGCGGCGAGACCGTCGATTCGATATCGACCCCGTATTTGCCAGCGCCGAAGTACTGCCGGCGCAATTCCTGCTCGATGCGATCGAGCATGGCCGGGTTGAAGACCCGGCCCTCGGCCATGCCGATCTCTTCCAGCCCTTGCATGAGCTGATCGGTCTTCAGGGATTTGTTGCCGGTGAGATCGATCCGGGCAATCGCCGGGCGCTCGCGCACCACCACGATCAGCACATCGCCTTCGCGCTCGACCTTGACATCGGTGAAGAATTCGGTCGAGAACAACGCGCGGATGATGTTGCCGGTAATGCCGTCACTCACCGTATCGCCGACCTGGACCGGGAGATAATTGAAGATGGTTCCGGCGGCGATTCGCTGGAGCCCCTCGACACGGATGTCCGCGATCTCGAAATCGGCGGCCTGGACGCCAGCGGCCATGAGAAACAACGCCCACAACGTTGCCCTGATGCGAGCTGTTGCGCGCTGTGCGCGGGACGACGTCACATTGACCCCCTGTTCAGGCTAAGGATGTGCGGCATCCGGGAACCCGCGAGACGCCACCATGCACGCTGATGACGGGCCTGAGCGCCGCGCGCCAGCAAAGCGTCCAAGTATAAGGGATTCGCACGGATCAGCCCAGCAGGATCGGTTTGAGGGGGGATCAGCCCAGCAGTTTCGCGATGTCAACATAGAAGGCGAAGGTCATCAACGAGATCAGCAAGACGATGCCGATGCGCTGACCTTTTTCCTGCACTGCCGCCGACAACGGCCGACCGATCACGCCCTCGATGGCGAAGTACAGCAGATGCCCGCCGTCGAGCACCGGGATCGGAAACAGGTTGATCAGCCCCAGGCTCACGCTGAGCAAGGCGAGGAACTGAACGAACGCGGCCAGCCCATAGCTGGCGGTCTCGCCCGCCGCGTCGGCGATCCCGATCGGGCTGCTGATGTTCTCGACCGAGGCCGTGCCCACCAGCATCTTGCCGACGATCTGCAAGGTCAGCATCGACACATCGACCACGCGCCGCCCCGCCTCGAAGGCGGCGGCGAGCGGCCCGTAGCGGACCCAGACCTCCTGCTCGGCCCAGATCGCGTCCGGGTACTGGACCCCGGCGCCGATGCGTCCGCTGGTTTCGCCATCCACCTCGACGGCTTGGGGTTGGAGGTCGAGCGACACGCGCTCGCCATCCCGTTCCAGCTCCACCCCAAGACGCTGGTCCGGATGTGCCTGGACGAGCGATACCAGTTGCTGCCAGTCGTCGATCTCGACCCCATCGATGGAGAGGATGCGATCGCCGCTCTCGATTCCGGCCTCGGCGGCTGGCTGCCCGGGCACCACCTCGCCGATTACCGGCGGGATCGCCGGGGCGACGCGCTGCAGCCCGATCGCTTCCAGGAACCCCTGCCCTGGCTCGAGCTTGGCGAGCAGATCGCCAGCAAGCACCAGCTCCTGCTCACTGCCATCGGGACGCCGCACGCGGATGCCGAGATCCTCGCCGCCGATGCCTTCGGAGAGGGTCGCGAACCAAACCGCGCTCCAGGTCGGGGTCGGCCGATCGCCGACTTGGAGCACCCGATCGCCGGCGGCAAAGCCAGCCTTGGCGGCAATGCTCTGGGCTGGAACTTCGCCGATCTCGGGCTTCAGGCCTGATTGACCGGCCATGAACAGCAACCAGTAGAGCACGAAGGCGAGCAGGAAGTTGAACACCGGCCCGGCCATCACGATCGCCGAGCGCACCCACAGCCTTTGCCGATTGAAGGCCAGCGGCAATTCCGCCTCGGGCACCGGCTCCTCGCGCTCATCGAGCATCTTGACGTAGCCACCGAGCGGAATCGCGGCGAGCACATACTCGGTCGGATCATGACGCCGGCGCCAGCTCAGCAGCGGACGGCCGAACCCGATCGAGAAGCGCAAGACCTTGACGCCGAGACGACGCGCGACCCAGAAATGACCAAACTCGTGCACCGTCACCAGCACGAGGATGGCGACGAGAAAGGCGCCGAGTTTCAGGAGGAGATCAAGCATGGGGCGT
The DNA here is from genome assembly GCF_046541315.1 of Halochromatium sp. Taxonomy (GTDB): domain Bacteria; phylum Pseudomonadota; class Gammaproteobacteria; order Chromatiales; family Chromatiaceae; genus Lamprobacter. Next base: position 12,083 of record NZ_JBKHDN010000003.1, read on the forward strand.
CAAGCGGCCAAGGCGCGCAGGCCTTGTCCGGCCACTTCGCGCGCGCGCGCATCGACAGCCAGCACATGCTCGAGCCCGGCGGCCCCGACCGGTTCCGCCGGGAGTCGATCCATGGTGCGCTCAACCAGGCTGGCGATTTGCGTAAAGCCGATCCGCTCGGCGAGGAAGGCGGCGACCGCGATCTCGTTCGCGGCATTCAGCACCACCGGGGCGGTGCCGCCCTCGGCGGCGGCGCGATAGGCGAGTTCCAGGCAGGGGAAGCGCTCCGGTGCCGGCGGTTCGAAATCGAGCTGCGCGGTGACGAACAGATCCAGCGGCTCGACCCCGGAGACCATGCGTTCCGGCCAGGCCAGCGCATGCGCGATCGGCGTGCGCATATCCGGGTTGCCGAGTTGCGCCAGCACCGAGCCATCGGTGTACTGGACCATCGAATGGATCACGCTCTGCGGATGCACCACGACCTGGATCTTGGCCGGCGAGGTATTGAACAGCCAGCAGGCCTCGATGATCTCGAGCCCTTTGTTCATCATGGTCGCCGAGTCGACCGAGATCTTGCGCCCCATCTGCCAGTTGGGATGGGCGCAGGCCTGCTCCGGTGTCACTGCCGCCAGCGACGCGGGCGAGGCGTTCCGGAACGGGCCGCCGGAGGCGGTTAGCAGGATGCGCTCGACGCCGCACTGGCCGAGGCCGTCGGCGAAACTCGGCGGCATGCACTGGAAGATGGCGTTGTGCTCGCTATCGATCGGCAGCAGCAGAGCGCCGCTGGCGACCGCGGCGCGCATCACGATATCCCCGGCCACCACCAGCGCCTCCTTGTTCGCCAGCAACACCCGCTTGCCGGCCTGGGTCGCGGCCAGGGTCGAGGGCAGGCCAGCGGCACCGACGATCGCGGCCATCACGTAATCGACCTCGGGCAGCGCGGCGATGGTCTCGAGCGCCTCGGCACCGGCGATCACCTCCGGCGGCCTCGGCATCTCCGCGAGCCGTTCGCGCAAGGACGCGGCGGCCGCCGCGTCGACCATCACCGCATAGGCGGGCTGCACGCGCCGACACTGCTCGGCCATGCGCTCGACATTGCGATGTGCGCTGAGCGCCACGACCCGAAAGCGGTCCGGATGCCGCAGCACCACATCGAGCGTGCTGACCCCGATCGAGCCGGTCGACCCGAGCACTGAGATACCGATCATAGCCTTTCCTCTGTTATTGCCCGCCGATGAGCCAGATGAAGCCGAGCGCGAAGATCGGCGCTGCCGCCGTCAGGCTGTCGATGCGATCCAGCATGCCGCCGTGACCTGGCAGCAGGGAACCGGCATCCTTGATCCCGCGACGGCGCTTCAGCAAGCTCTCGAAGAGGTCGCCGACCACTGACATCACCGCCGCCAGCACACAGATCGCCAATAAAAACAGTGCCTTCGTCGCTGCCAAACCGAGCGCCAAGGCGACCAGGAGCCCCCAGGCGCTCGCCGCCGCCACGCCAGCGTAGACGCCGACCCGCGTTTTACCCGGACTCAGCAACGTCGACAACTTCGCGCGCCCGAAGCGCCGCCCGCTGAAATAGGCCGCGGTGTCGGCGATCCAGATCAGCATCAGCAGACTCAGCGCGATCCACGGACCATTGGTCGGCATGGCGTGCAAATAGACCAACGCGAGCCAAGGCGTCACCAACACCAACAGGCCAAGCAGAAGCAGGGACGGCTCGACGCGCGGCGCCTGCTCGACGTGCCTGATCAGGGGCAGACGCAGCGCCAGCGCGAGCCACCAGAGCGCCGCGAGCGCGAGGACGAAGGCGTGCCAATCGCTCGGCGCCAACAGCCAGACGAGCGGCAAGCAGAGCAGGATCAGCAACATGTAGCCAGCGCGGGCAAGGTCGGCATCGAAGCCGGCGAGCCCCGACCATTCCCAGGCGCCCATAGCGACGAACAGCGCCATCAGCAGCGCAAACCAGGGGGTCGGCAGCAACAGCACGGCGCCCATCACCAGCGGCGCCAGTAGCAACGCGGTCACGACGCGCGCGCGTAATCCCTGCCGGCGTCCTCCGCGAGCAGTCTCAGCCGCCATAGGCCTCCGCCAGTTCGGTCACTTGCTCGCTGGTCAGCCCGAAACGACGCTGGCGACGGCCGAAATCCCGCAGCGCGGCGACAAAGGCATCGGCATCGAATTCCGGCCACATCAGATCGGAAAAGTAGAGTTCGGTGTAGGCGCTCTGCCACAGCAGAAAGTTACTGATGCGTTTCTCGCCGCCGGTGCGAATGAACAGATCGGGCTCCGGGAGACCGGCGGTGCTCAGGCGCGCGGCGATCGCCGCCTCGTCGATGGCATCCGGCTGCAACCGCCCCTCGGAGACCTCGTGCGCCAAGGCGCGCACCGATTGGGTGATGTCCCAGCGGCCGCCATAATTGGCGGCGATCTGTAGCAAGAGGGTCTGGCCATCCCGGGTCGCCTCCTCGGCCTTGGCGATCTGGCTTTGGAGCTTGTTCGAGAAGGCCGCGAGATCGCCGATGAAACGCAACTGCACATCGTGCTCGACGAGCCGATTGACCTCGGCGCGCAGGGTGCTCATGAAGAGTTCGAGCAGGGTATTGACCTCGGCGCGCGGGCGGCGCCAGTTCTCGCTGCTGAACGCGAACAGCGTGAGCATCCGCACGTTGCTGCGCAATCCCTGCTCGACCACGGCGCGCACACTCTTAGCGCCGGCGCGATGGCCTTGCGTTCTCGGCAGACCACGTTGGCGCGCCCAACGACCATTGCCGTCCATGATGATGGCGACATGGGTTGGAACCCTCAGTTGCGGCCCTTCGCCATCAGGCACAATCGCGGAATTCATTAAACGTTAGCGGATGTCGCAAGTCGGCATCTTGAGAGCAGCACGCGCCGCTCAAATCGCCATCAGATCCTGCTCTTTTTCGTCGAGAATCTGATCGACCTCCTTGACGAACTGATCGGTCAGCTTCTGCACGATTTCCTGGCCGCGGCGTTCATCATCCTCCGAAATCAGTTTCTCCTTGACGAGCTCCTTAAGCTCATGATTGGCGTCGCGGCGAATATTGCGCACCGCAACCCGCGTCTGCTCCGCCTCTTGCCGAGCGATGCGCTGTAGATCGCGGCGCCGCTCCTCGGTCAGCGCTGGCATCGGCACCCGGATCACGGTGCCGGCAGTGTTCGGATTGACGCCAAGATCGGATTGCATGATGGCCTTCTCGACCACCTGCACCATGTTGCGCTCCCAGGGTGTCACCGTGAGGGTGCGGGCGTCTTCAACCGCCACGTTCGCGACCTGATTGATCGGCACCTCGGAGCCGTAGTAGCTCACCTTGACGTGGTCGAGCAGCGACGGATGGGCGCGACCGGTGCGAATCTTCGCCAGTTCGTGACGCAGCGCCTCGGCACTCTTTGACATCCGCTCAGCGGCGTCTTTCTTGATGTCATCGATCATTGTTCGTTATCCAGTCACCACCAGCGAGCCAATGTCTTCGCCCGCCGCCACTCGGGCAAGCGCGCCGGCCTCGTAAATGTTCATGATGCGCAGCGGAATCCGATTGTCGCGGCAAAGGACGATGGCGGTCGTATCCATCACCTGCAGCCGTTCGGCAATCGCCTGATCATACGTCAAGCGCTTGTAGAAGATCGCCTCCGGATTGGTCTTCGGATCGTCCGAGAAGACCCCATCGACCTTGGTGGCCTTGATCAGGAGATCCGCACCGATCTCGACCGCGCGCAGACTCGCTGCGGAATCGGTGGTAAAGAACGGATTGCCGGTGCCAGCCGCGAAGATGGTCACCCGCCCCTTGTCGAGGTGCCTGAGCGCCCGGCGGCGGATGTAGTCCTCGCAGACCTGATTGATCTTCAGCGCCGACATGACCCGGGTCGGCACCGACCGGCGCTCGAGCGCGTCCTGCATCGCGAGCGCGTTCATCACCGTGGCCAGCATGCCCATGTGATCGCCGGTCACGCGGTCGACGCCCTCGACCGCGAGCGCGGCGCCGCGAAAGAGATTGCCGCCGCCGATGACCAATGCGATCTGCAGGCCTTGGGTCGCGGATTCCGCCACATCATCGGCGAGCCGTCCCAAGAGCACGGGATCGATCCCGCACGCGGCGTCGCCGATGAGCGCTTCACCGCTCAGCTTCAACAGGATGCGCCGATAAGGGGGCTGCGACACGATTCGCTCCTGGCGTCAGGAAGCGCTAGACCTCGGCCTGACCGGCCTGGGCCCTGACCTCCTCGGCGAAGTTCTCGACCTTCTTCTCGATGCCCTCGCCCACCTCCATGCGCACGAAGCGTTTGACCTCGGCCCCACGCGCCTTGAGTAGCTCGCCGACCTGCGTATCGGGGTCCTTGACGAAGGCCTGTCCGAGCAGGGTCACCTCCTCGAGGTATTTGCGCATCCGCCCCTCGGTGATCTTATCGATGATATTGGCTGGCTTGCCACTCTCGAGCGCCTGCGCCTTGAAGATCTCGCGCTCCTTTTCCAGCGTCTCGGCCGGCACCTCCTCGGCCGCGACGCAGAGCGGGTTCGAGGCGGCGATGTGCATTGCGATATCGCGTCCTAGGTCTTCGTCGCCGCCGACCAATTCGACCACCACCGCGATGCGCACGCCATGCCGGTAACTGTGGAAGGTTCCTGTCGGGGCATCGAGACGGTGCATGCGGCGCACGGCGACGTTCTCGCCGATCTTCGCGATCAGCGCTTGGCGCGCCTCCTCGACGCTCTCGCCGTCGCCGCCGGCGAGCGGCTGCGCGGCCAGCGCGGCCTCGTCGCCGACCGCGCTCGCCAGCGCGGTCTCGGCCACCGCAGCGGCAAAGCTGGCGAAATGCGCGTCCTTGGCGACGAAATCGGTCTCGCTGTTGACCTCGACGATGACGGCGACCTTGCGATCGTCGGCAATCCTGAGTTCGACGACGCCCTCGGCGGCGATCCGGCCGGCCTTTTTCGCGGCCTTGGCCTGGCCCGACTTCCGCATCGCCTCGATGGCTGCGTCGAGATTGCCGTCCGTCTCGACCAGCGCCTTCTTGCATTCCATCATGCCGGCGCCGGTGCGTTCGCGCAGTTCCTTGACCAGTGCGGCTGAAATCGCCATGAGTCACTCCAAAAAAATCGTGGGTTGGCTGGAGACAACAGCGCCTCGAGCCTGGTAAAGATTGAATCGCCGAACCTGCCCGACCTGGGCCCGGTGCGGCCTGCGAGCCGAGCGCGAACCGAGCGTCACTCCGCGACCGCCGCCTCTGGCTCCTCTTCCGGATCGCGGCCGCCGGCCATCGCCGCAGCGGTCTGGCGGCCATCCAGGATGGCGGAGGCGGCGCCCTCGATGTAGAGCCGCACCGCGCGAATCGCGTCGTCGTTGCCGGGGATCACGTAATCGACCCGGCTCGGATCGTTATTGGTATCGACCACGCCAACCACGGGGATGCCCAGCTTGTTGGCCTCGTTGACCGCGATCTTTTCATGGCCCACGTCGACCACGAACAGCGCGTCGGGCAGCCCGCCCATGTGCTTGATCCCGCCGAGGCTGAGTTCGAGCTTGTCGAGTTCGCGGCGTAGCGTGAGCTGCTCCTTCTTGCCGAAGCGTTCGATCGTCCCGTCCGCGAACATCGACTCGAGTTCCTTGAGCCGGGCGATGGACTGCTTGACGGTCTTGAAGTTGGTCAGCATGCCACCCAGCCAACGATGGTTGACGAAGGGCATGTTGCAACGGTTCGCCTCCTCGCGAATCGCCTCCTGCGCGGCTCGCTTGGTGCCGACGAAGAGGATCTTACCGCCATTCGCGGCGAGCTTCCCCAAGTAGCTCATCGCCTCCTGATAGAGCGGCAGGGTGCGCTCGAGGTTGACGATATGGATCTTGTTGCGCTGACCAAAGATGTACGCCGCCATCTTCGGGTTCCAGTAGCGTGTCTGATGGCCGAAATGCACACCAGCCTGCAGCATCTGCCGCATCGAAACGTCATTCATGATGTTCTCTCAATATCGGGTTGGGCCTCCACGCACTCCATGATGCAACCTCTTGCGAGGCACCCGGCATCATGTGTCGGCGCGTGTGTGGCATGGATCGCGCGCGGGCGCTCGGCGCCCCTCGCGGCCTCGTTGCGTTCGAATCGCGCCCCCTCGGCGGCGCCGGAGCCGATCGCTGGTCCGATCGCGTCCCGATCACGCCCGGCCCGATCGTTGGCCGAGCTTGTGACCTTGACCTTCAGCGCAGCAACCGGCATCTCCGACCTGTACCAGCCTGAGCAGGCCCAGGCACGCAGGCGGGACCTCTTGGCGAGCACGAGCTTAAATTGCTCGACTCCGCCGCGTCTTATACCATGCCCGGTTTGATCGCCGCAAACCGCATTGTCGCCAGGCATGCCCTCATTCACCATCTGAAGATCGCAGCCGCCGGAATCCTGACCCCATGAGTGTTGCCATAAAGAATGCCGAAGAGATCGAAAAGATGCGCGTCGCGGGGCGGCTCGCCGCGTCCGTGCTCGAGATGATCGAGCCGCACGTCGTCCCCGGCGTCACCACCGACGAACTCGATCGCCGCTGCCATGCGTTCATCGTCGACGACCTCGAGGCGATTCCCGCGCCGCTCAACTATCGCGGCTTCCCGCGCTCGATCTGCACCTCGGTCAACAATCAGGTCTGTCACGGGATTCCCGGCAACAAGCGCCTGAAGAAGGGAGACATCGTCAACATCGACATCACCGTGATCAAGGACGGCTTCCACGGCGATACCAGCAAGATGTTCTGCGTCGGCGAGCCGACCGTGCTGGCACGCCGGCTGGTCGATATCACGCAGCAGGCGATGCGCATCGGCATCGCCGCAGCCGGCCCCGGCGCCACCCTGGGCGACATCGGCCATGCCATCCAGACCTTCGTCGAGCGCCATCGCTTCTCGGTGGTGCGGGAATACTGCGGCCATGGCATCGGACGCGCCTTCCACGAGGAGCCGCAGGTGCTGCACTATGGCAAGCCCGGCGATGGGCTCAGGTTGCAGCCCGGCATGTGCTTCACCATCGAGCCGATGGTCAATGCCGGCAAACGCTTCGTCAAGCTGCTGCCGGACGGCTGGACCGTGGTCACCAAGGATCGCGCCCTCTCCGCCCAGTGGGAGCACACCATCCTGATCACCGCGACGGGCCGCGAGGTGCTGACGCTGCGCGACGAGGAGCGCGCGGCGGCGAGCGTCGATCGCGACCCGTTCAGCGAAACGGCCGACGGCCCGCACGCGCCGGTGCGGCTGCGCGCAAGCGCCGGGTGAGAACGGACAGCGCGCTCACCCTTGGCGTGCTCGAGCGCGAAGCCGAGCTGCTCGGTGCCGACGAGGGCACCGCGCTGACGCGCTTCCGCGACGCGGTCAAGACAGTCCACGCACGGCTCTTCGAGGGCTACGATCAGGGGATTCCGGTCAGCCAGCTCCTGCAGGCGCGCTCGCAGGCCGTCGACACACTGCTGCGCTGTGCCTGGCAGCGGGTGATGCCGGATGCCGATGCCGGCGCGCTGGTCGCCGTCGGCGGTTATGGCCGCGCCGAGCTGCATCCCGCCTCCGACATCGATCTGCTGATCCTGGTCGACGAAGCCCAGCTCGAGCCCTTGCAGGCACCGCTGACCACGCTCATCACCTTCCTCTGGGACATCGGCATCGAACTGGGCCACGCGGTCCGCACCCTGTCCGAATGCGCCAGCGCCGCGGCCGCCGACCTCAGCGTCATCAGCAACCTGATCGAAGCCCGCTTCATCACCGGGCAGGCCGTGCTCTTCGAACAGCTCCAGGCGGCGATCGCGCCCACGCGCATGTGGCCGACCGATCGCTTCTTCGAGGCCAAGATCGCCGAGCAGCACAAGCGCTGGCAACGCTACGGCGAGACGGCCTACAACCTGGAACCCAACATCAAGGAGAACCCCGGCGGCCTGCGCGACATCCAGATGATCACCTGGGTGACCAAACGCCACTTCGGCTCCGACTCGCTGCGCGAACTGGTCGACCACGGTTTCCTCACCGAGAGCGAGCATCTCGCCCTGATCGAGGGCCGCGCCCTGCTTTGGCGCATCCGCTTTGCCCTGCATCGGCTCACCGGCCGCCACGAGGATCGGCTGCTGTTCGACTACCAGCGCACCCTCGCCGAGCAATTCGGCTACAGCGACCACAGCGACACGCTCGCCGTGGAACAGTTCATGCAGCAGTACTACCGCACGGTGATGGAGCTGAACCGGCTCAACGAGATGCTGCTGCAGCTGTTTCGCGAGGCCATCCTGCTCCAGGATCGCATCGGCCCGCCAGAGCCGATCAACCGCCGTTTCCAAAGCCGCAGCGGTTACCTGGAGGTGACCCATGAACAGGTCTTCAGACAGCGTCCGATCGCCCTGCTCGAGGTCTTCCATCTGTTGCAGCTGCGCCCGCAACTGCGCGGCATACGTGCCTCCACCATCCGCCTGATCCGCGAGAACCGCCATCGCATCGACGACGCCTTCCGCGAGGACGTGCGCGCGCGCAGCCTATTCATGGAGATCCTGCGCCATCCGAGCGGGGTCACCGATACCCTGCGACGGATGAACCGCTACGGGGTGCTGGCGCACTATCTGCCGGCCTTTGCCAATATCGTCGGGCGCATGCAGTACGACCTCTTCCACGTCTATACCGTCGACGAGCATACGCTGCGCGTGCTGCGCAATCTGCGCCGTTTCTCGATCCCCGCGCACGATCACGAGCTGCCGCTGTGCAGCGCGGTGGCACGCCACGTGCCCAAGCTCGAGATCCTCTATCTGGCGGCGCTGTTCCACGATATCGGCAAGGGTCGCGGCGGCGACCATTCCGTGCTCGGCGCGCACGATGCCTGGGATTTCTGCCAACTGCATTACCTCAGCGAGTTCGACAGCCGGCTGGTGGCCTGGCTGGTCGAACACCATCTGCTGATGTCGGTGACAGCGCAGCGCAAGGACATCTCGGACCCGGCCGTGATCCAGGCCTTTGCCGAGCAGGTCGGCGACATCAACCGCCTCGATTATCTCTATCTGCTCACCGTCGCCGATGTGCGCGGCACCAACCCGAAACGCTGGAGCACCTGGAAGGACGCCCTGTTACGCGAGCTTTATCATGCCGCGCGGCGCAGCCTTGACCGCGGGCTCGATAATCCGCAGGCGCAAGACGTGCTCATCGAGCAGAAGCAGAGCGAGGCCATGCGCATCCTCGCCCGTCAGGGGATCGAGGCCGAGGATTGCCGCAATCTGTGGTTTCGCTTCGCGGTGGATTTCTTCGCCCCCAGCCAACCGGAGGAGATCGCCTGGCAGACCCAGCGCATCCTCGACGCGCGCCCCGAGGATCTGCCGATGGTGAATCTGCGCCTGTTGCCGACCCGCGGATGCACCGAGATCTTCATCTACCTCCAGGACCGCGAGAACCTCTTCGTGCGCATCACCGCGCTGCTCGACCAGCGCAACCTGGATATCGTCAATGCCCGCATCATGACCACCGATGACGGCATGGCGCTGAATGTCTTCCAGGTGCTGACCCGCGACCATGAGCCGCTCGAACAGGGCGACCTCAGCGACGACCTCGCCGAGCAGCTGCGCCACGAACTGCGCCAGGCCCCAGACAGCGAACCACGCGTCAACCGGCGGCTGCCGCGGCAGCTGCGGTATTTCCCGATCGAAACCCGCATCAGCTTTACCGACGACGCCGCCAATCAGCGCACCCTCATGCATCTCACCACGCGCGACCGGCCCGGCTTGCTGGCCGAGATCGGCACCGTCTTCGAGCGTTGCGACATCCAGGTGCGGGGGGCGAAGATTGCCACGGTCGGCGCCGAGGTCGAGGATGTCTTTTTCATCGCCACCCGCGATGCCACGCCCATCCGCTGCGGTCAAACCCTGAGCTGCCTGCGGCGCGAGATCCACGACCGCCTCGACCAGCCGCCGAGCGGCAACTGAGCGCCCAATTGCGCGTCCAAGACGTTGACATTCCGATGATGCATCTGAAGGGGTTGACCATGTCGATCACTCGCCTCCTGCCGACAGTCGTCATCGCCCTGCTCGCGAGCATGGGGCTCGGCCTTGCCGACACCGGCAACCGTGCCCAAGGCGCCCCGCCCGACGAGCAGCAAGCGGTCGACGCGCGCAGCGCCGCCCCGCAGGCGCCGATGCCGGCTCCCACGCCGGCCCCGACGCCGGTGCCGGGCGCGCATCCACCGCAGACAGCGGGCATGCATCAACCGCAGATCCCCCGCTGGCTGGAGGAGGTGCGGGCCCAGCGGCGCGCGTTGCATGAGCAACGGCGCGCCGCGCACCAAGCGAGACATGATGCCTTGGACCCGCTCGGCGCGGTCAAACGCGACGAGCGCCAAGCGCAACGGCGACGGCGGCGCCAGGAGATGCGCGAGATGATCGAGACCGAACGTCGGCTGTACCGCAATCGCGGGCCCTGGTTCAGCCCCCTGACACCCGTGACGCCGATGGCACCCACGGCCGGCGGTCCCCTCATGCGCGGCAGCCTCGCCGAGGATCAGGCCCCCGAACGCTCCGACGAGCCATCCAGCGCCAGCGGCGAGCCCCTGCCCCCCTCGGACTGGAACAACCGCTGGTATTACCGCGGCTGGTGAGACGGCTGTTCGATCAGCTCGAGGGCGTTGGCATCGGGATCGCGCGCAAACAGCGCGCGGCGCCCGGAGCGGCTGAGGGTATAGGGGATCCCGGCGGCGTCGAGCAGGGCACGCATGGCATCCAGATCCGACACCGTCAGCGCCAGATGACGATCTCGCCCGCCATGCGCGGGACGGGCCGCGAGCGGGTCCGGATTCGGCAGCTCCAGCAGATGGATCTGCTGGCCGCCGACGCGCAGCCAGGCGCCCGCGAAGCCCAGCTCCGGTCGCGCCGGATCGACCTCGAGGCCGAGCAGATCGCGATAGAACGCGAGGGCGCGCTCGGTATCGGCGACGATCAGGCTCACATGATGGATGGCATCGATCAGGCTCATCAAAAAGATCCTTGGTTGAGATTCCGCCCGGCAGGGCAGAAAGGTGGCAAGAAACCAGCCGGCGTTGGGCCGCCGGTGATCGCGGTGATCCGTGATCGGTTCCCTGCGAGTGGAGCGAATCAGGCACCCTGCCCTATACTGCGCGCCGATACCCCTGCGCCTATCCCGTGCGATTGTGCCTAGTCGACCGCTTCTCAATGGCGGCGAGGCTCGACCTCGGCCCACCGTCTGTTCGTTGTTGTCATGAATCCAAACCTCAGCCGCCTGCAACCCTATCCGTTCGAGAAGCTGGCGGCGCTCATGCGCGATATCGAGCCGCCCGCCGAGCGTGCGGCGATCGCGCTCTCGATCGGCGAGCCCAAGCACGCGACACCGGCGTTCATCGCCAACGCGCTGGTCGCGCATGTGCATCAGCTCGCGAGCTATCCCAGCACGCGCGGGCTGCCGGAGCTGCGCCAGGCAATCGCCGACTGGCTCGGTCGTCGCTTCGGGCTTGGCCCCAGCGGGATCGATGCGCAGACCCAGGTGCTGCCGGTCAATGGCACCCGCGAGGCCCTGTTCGCCTTCGCCCAGGCGATGATCGACCCGCGCGCGGATGCGCTGGTGCTGATGCCGAATCCCTTCTACCAGATCTACGAGGGCGCCGCGCTGCTCGCCGGCGCCAGCCCCTATCTGCTCCCGTGCACCGAGCAGACGCAGTGGCTGCCCGATATCGAGTCCGTTCCCGAGGCGATCTGGAAACGCTGCCAACTGCTCTACATCTGCTCGCCCGGCAACCCGACCGGTGCGGTGATGGACCAGGCCCGACTGATGCGGCTGATCGAGCTGGCGCAACGGCACGATTTCATCATCGCCGCCGATGAATGCTATGCCGAACTCTATCTCGACGAGGCCAACCCGCCGCCCGGCCTGCTGCAGGCTGCTGCTGCGCTGGGCTTGGATGATTATCGCCGCTGTGTCTGTTTCCACAGCCTGTCGAAGCGCTCGAATGCGCCGGGGTTGCGCTCCGGCTTCGTCGCCGGCGACGCGCGGCTGGTGGAGCCGTTCTTCCAGTACCGGACCTACCACGGTTGCGCGATGCCGCTGCAACATCAGCAGGCGAGCCTGCTGGCCTGGCAGGACGAGGCGCATGTGATCGAGAATCGGCGTCGGTATCGCGAGAAGTTCGATGCCGTGAGCGCGATCCTGGATGGCGTGCTCGCCTTCAGCATACCGCCAGCCGGCTTCTATCTCTGGCCGCGCACGCCGATTCCCGATACCGACTTCGCGCGCCGGCTGTTCGCCGAGCAGAACCTGCGGGTATTGCCCGGACGGTTCCTGTCGCGCGCCGGCGAACAAGGCGACCCGGGCCTGAATCATATCCGCATGGCGCTGGTGCCCCCGCTCGCGGACTGTATCGAGGCGGCGCAGCGCATCCGCGCGGTCTGCGAGGGGTTATGAGCGACCGCATGGACGACGATAATGACTGCCAATCGGGGTCGATTCACGGGGTCACAGAGTCCTCTTGGATCGCCATCACGCGACTCTGCCGGTCTTCTCATTCGCCAGCGCAAAGCCGCCGCGGTGTGGTCTGATGAACCTCGATTTCCAACCCTCTCTTTCCAACCATCTCCGGGAACCCCTATGTCCGAGCAACACAGCGAACACCAAGCCATCATCGAGCAGGCCTTCGAGCACCGCGCCGAGATCACCCCGCGCACGGTCGAAACCCATGTGCGCGATGCGGTTATCGACACCATCGAGCGGCTCGACGGCGGCGAGCTGCGCGTCGCCCAGCCGCATGACGGCGATTGGAAGGTCAACGACTGGATCAAGAAGGCGGTGCTGCTCTCGTTCCGCATCGAGGACAACCAGTTCATCAAGGGCGGCTTCACCAACTATTACGACAAGGTGCCGTCGAAGTTCGCCGATGTCAGCTCCAAGGACTTCCGCGACGGCGGCGTGCGCGTGGTGCCGCCGGCCACCGCGCGGCGCGGCGCCTACATCGCGCCGAGCTGCGTGCTCATGCCCTCCTACGTCAACATCGGCGCCTATGTCGATTCCGGCACCATGGTCGACACCTGGGCCACGGTCGGCTCCTGCGCGCAGATCGGCAAGAACGTGCATCTGTCCGGCGGCGTCGGCATCGGCGGCGTGCTCGAACCGATCCAGGCCGCGCCGACCATCATCGAGGATGACTGCTTCATCGGCGCCCGCTCGGAGATCGTCGAGGGCGTCATCGTCGAGCAGGGCGCGGTGATCTCGATGGGGGTCTACATCGGCCAGAGCACCAAGATCTACCACCGCGAGACCGGCCAGATCACCTACGGCCGAGTGCCGGCCGGCGCCGTCGTCGTGCCCGGCAACCTGCCGGCGAAGGACGGTACGCACAGCCTCTACTGCGCGGTGATCATCAAGCAGGTCGACGAGAAGACCCGCGGCAAGGTCGGCATCAACGAACTGCTGCGCGATATCTAGGCGGCGTTCCCTCCGCCGTGTCCCGATCTGGACGCCGCTGTCGGGCAAGACAATCGGCCGGACAAGGCCATCGGGACCGAGGCAATCGGTCGCCACCAACTGTTTCAATCCACGCCCGGCCAAGCCGGGCGATAGGGCACGGAAAAGGTTAGACCTCTCCCGGGCGGCATGATCCCCCTGAAGAGGGAGGTTTCAACCGGGAGATTTCGATGCGCGCCGCCTCAACAACCGCTACCCACAGGCTTTCGGCCACCGTCGAACTGGCCCGGGATCTCATTCGCCGGCCATCGCTGACGCCCGAGGACGCCGGCTGCCAGCCATTGATCGCCGAGCGGCTGGCGGCGCTCGGCTTCGCGATCGAGCCGATGCGCTTCGGCCAGGTCGACAATCTCTGGGCGCGGCGCGGTGACGAGGGACCGCTGTTGTGCTTCGCCGGTCATACCGACGTGGTGCCGCCGGGGCCGCTCGCGGACTGGACCTCCGATCCGTTCGCGCCCGAGATCCGCGACGGCCTGCTCTATGGCCGTGGCGCCTGCGACATGAAGGGCTCGCTCGCGGCGATGGTCACCGCGACCGAGCGCTTCATCGCCGACCATCCGGCGCATCGAGGATCGATCGCGTTCCTCATCACCAGCGATGAGGAAGGCCCCTCGATCGATGGCACCCGCCGCGTGGTCGAAGCACTCGCAGCACGCGACGAGCGCATCGACTATGCCTTGGTCGGCGAGCCGTCGAGCCACCGACGGCTCGGCGACATCATCAAGAACGGCCGCCGCGGCAGTCTCGGCGGGCGGCTGCGCGTGCGCGGCAAGCAGGGCCATGTCGCCTATCCTCAGCTGGCCGACAATCCGGCGCATCGCGCGATGCCGGCCTTGGCCGACCTCTGCGCCGAGCGCTGGGACGAAGGCAACCAACACTTCCCGCCCACCAGCTTCCAGATCTCGAACATCCATGCCGGCACCGGCGCCGATAACGTCATCCCCGGCGAACTCGAGGTGTTGTTCAATCTGCGCTTTTCGACCGAACAGACGCCGGAGACGCTGCAACAGCGCATCCAGGCGATCCTAGAGCGCCACGGACTCGATCACCGGATCGATTGGCGGGTCTCTGGCCACCCGTTTCTGACCCCGGCCGGGGCCCTGATCGATGCCACCCAAGCCGCGATCCTCGCCGTGACCGGTGCGCCGAGCCAGCTCTCGACCGTTGGCGGCACCTCCGATGGCCGCTTCATCGCCCCCACCGGCGCCCAGGTGGTCGAACTCGGGCCGATCAACGCGACCATCCATCAGGTCGACGAATGCGTCGGCGTCGAGGAGCTAGACCAGCTCTCGATCATCCATACCGACATCCTGCGCCGACTGCTGACCTGAGATCGGGCTGCTTGTTGGAAAACGTCCAGCCACTGACTCCCGATTCGATCGCCACCGTCCGGCAATCGTCGGGAAGCAGAAACTCGACGGCCACTTAACGTTTTCGCGCTTGTTGGCGGCGAGGCCTGCACTGAGCGATGTCCCTTGCGTCGAATAGCGCCGCGAAACGTGCGGCATTCTCGGCGCTGTCGAAGCCGGCGAAGACCTCGCTGAATCCATCGCGAGCGCGCGCCTGGTCCTCCAGCAGTTGCCCGATCAACGCGCCCATCGCGAGCAAGGTGGCGGGCGGCAGCCGACCCTCGCCGCCCTCGCACTCAGCGGTCTCGCGCAGATGCCGGGCCTGTACGGCGGTATCCTGAAAGCGCCCGAGGTTATCGAGCAGCCGCTTGGTCTGCTTGATCTGCTCGCGAATCCGTTCCTTCTCGTACAGGCTCTGGAAGAACTCCATCAGATAGCGCAGCTTCTTGCAGCTTTTACGCAGCTCGTGCAGATCCTCCGGTGGTGAATCCTCGTTGATCGCCCGGCCCTCGGCGCGTACCCGCTTGAGCAGCTTGCGGATGCGCCGGTCGGCTAACTGCTTGATCGGCAACGCGGCCGCTGTCGGCGTCGCCTCGGCACTTGCAGTCGCCTCGGCACTTGCAGCCGCGCTCGAGTCCTGCTTGGCGTTGGCGACGCCCGCAATCTCCCTCGCAGCCTGCTTGGCATTCGCGACGCTCGAATCGGCACCAACGGCACCAAGCCCGACAGGAGGCGCGGCACTCGGCTCGACACCGGCACCGGCGCCGGCATCGGCGTCGGCAGCAGCTCCGGTTCCGGCAGCGGCGGACGCGGCAATAGGTGCATCAAGAAACGCCCGCCAATCCTCGAGCAATTGCTTGAATCTCGGCGAGCCCAGCTCCATTGCAAGCTGCTGTTGGGCCTCGGCATGCTGAGCGAGGAGCAACTGATACAAGGGTTCGAGATCAGGTTGCAAGGCCGCCGGCAGCTGCTGGCGCATGTTCGGGAAATCGAGCAGATAGACATCGAGGTCGCGCACCGGCCCGGTGACCTGTTGCAGCCAGGCGAAACGCGCCTTGAAATCGGCGACCCTGGAGTCGGGAAGGACGCCCTTGATCTGGCTCAGCGCCGAACGCGTGCGGCGGGTCGCGACGCGCAGATCGTGCAGGAATTCGCTGTCGCGATTCTGGCGCGCGCCCTCGACATTCGCCTCGATGGTTGCGAGCAGGCGGCGCAGGATCTGTTTGGTCGCCAGATCGGCGCGCTGTGCCGGATCGAGCACATCCGCCGGCTCTTGTGTGGTTTTGCCCATTTCGTTGAGAGACTCCAATCGTTCCTACATGAATCGCTCCCGGGTGGGAGGTCATCCAACGTCAATGCAAGATTCCGTCGCCTAAGGCGATTTCCGTCAATCGCCTCAGCGTTTATCAGGCCTCGCCCCCCCATTCCCAATCTTGATCGGGATCGACTATGGTGTCCAGATTCCGATCCCGATCCCATCCTGGACTATCCAAGGTGACCAGCATGAGCAAGCTCGAGCAACTCAAGACGATGACGACGGTGGTCGCCGACACTGGCGACTTCGAGGCCATCGCCGACTACCAGCCCCAAGACTCGACCACCAACCCATCGCTGCTCTACAAGGCCGCGCAGATGCCAGCATATCGCCACCTGGTCGAGGACGCGGTGAGTTTCGGCAAGGACAAGGGCAACACGGCCGACGAGCACGCACGCTGGACCATGGACAAGCTCGCGGTCAACTTCGGCGCCGAGATCCTGAAGATCGTGCCAGGCCGGGTTTCCACCGAGATCGACGCGCGGCTGTCGTTCGACACCGCGGGCACCATCGCCCGCGCCGAGGGCTTGATCGCGCTCTACGAGGAGATCGGCATCGATCCGCGCCAGCGCGTGCTGTTCAAGATCGCCTCGACCTGGGAAGGCATCCGCGCCGCCGAGCACTTGGAGAAACAGGGCGTTCATTGCAACCTGACGTTGCTGTTCAGTTTCGCCCAGGCAGTCGCCTGCGCCGAGGCTGGCGTGACCCTGATCTCACCTTTCGTCGGTCGCATCCTGGATTGGTACAAGGACGCCGAGAACGTCACCGGCTATCCCGCCGACGACGACCCGGGCGTCAAGTCTGTCACCGAGATCTTCAACTATTACAAGCGTCACGGCTACGAGACCATCGTCATGGGCGCGAGCTTCCGCAACCTCGACGAGATCCTGGGACTGGCCGGCTGCGATTATCTGACCATCGCGCCCAAGTTCCTCGCCGAACTCGCCGAGGCCGACGGCACAGTGCCCCGCAAGCTCGACGCCGAGGCTGCGCGGGACATGGATATCCCCAAGGTCAGCTTCGACGAGAAGACCTTCCGCTGGAGCCTCAACGAAGACGCGATGGCGACCGAGAAGCTCGCCGAGGGGATTCGGCTGTTCGCCGCCGATACCGAGAAGCTCGAGACGTTCACGCGGGAGATTTGTCAGAATTGCTGAGACCAGACATTGTCTCAAGGTTTCCTGGCAGACCGGAATTGGACGTTCACCGTGGGGAAGAAGATGGGAGGACGCGGAACGCTTCGTTGAAGAGGCCGATTTGACCGAGCACGACCTCCCTGGCCGATCCGTGCCGTCCTGTTGGGTCTGTCAGGCGATAACCAATCAGGCGATCATCCTCACACCCGCCCCGCTCATCGCCCGTTACCCGGTCTCGGTGCAATGGTGATGTCTTAGAGCGCATCCAGCCCGCGCGCAAGATCCTCTTGAAGGTCGGCCAGATCCTCAAGCCCGACCGCGACGCGAATCAGCCCCTCGCCGATCCCGGCGGCGGCCCGCGCCTCGGGGCTCAGGCGGCCATGGGTGGTGGTCGCCGGATGGGCGATGGTGGTCTTGGTGTCGCCGAGATTGGCGGTGATCGAGAGCAACCGCGTGGCATCGATGACCGACCAGGCCCGCGCGCGCGCCCGGCTTGGCTGCGGCGCTGCGACCTCGAAGGCGATGATCCCGCCGCCGGTTTGCTGTTGCGCCTGGGCGCCGGCGCTCGACCCGTCCGCGATCAGGTGATGCTGCGGATGCTCGGGCAATCCCGGATAGTGGACGCGCGCCACCGCCGGATGCGCATCCAGCCAGCGCGCCAACGCCAATGCACTCGCCGCATGGGCACGCATGCGCAGGCTCAGTGTCTCCAGGCCCTTCAAGAACAGCCAGGCGTTGAACGGGCTGAGCGAAGGGCCAGCCGTGCGCACCACGCCGAAGACGTCCTCACCAACGCGCTTGGCATCGCCCACCACCGCGCCGCCGATGCAACGGCCCTGCCCGTCCAGGTACTTGGTCGCCGAATGGATCACCAAATCGGCACCCTGTTCGAGCGGACGCTGCAGCGCCGGCGTGCAGAAGCAATTATCGATCGCCAGCAGGCAGCCGTGCGCATGGGCGATCTCGCTCAGTGGGCGGATCGCCACCATCTCGGTGAGCGGATTCGAGGGCGTCTCGGCGAACAGCAGCTTGGTCTCGGGCCGAATCGCCGCCGCCCAGGCATCGAGATCGCTGAGCGGGACATAATCCGTGGCGATGCCGAAGCGGGCGAGATACTTGTCGAACAGCATGGTGGTGCTGCCGAACAGGCTGCGCGCGGCGAGGATGCGATCGCCGGCCTGCAGCAGACCCATGCAGGTCGCCAGAATCGCGGCCATGCCGGAGGCGGTGGCGACGCAGGCCTCGCCGCCCTCCAGCGCCGCCAGCCGTTGTTCGAAGGCGCGCACCGTCGGATTGGTGAAGCGCGAGTAGATGTTACCCGGCTGCTCGCCCGAGAAGCGCGCCGCCGCCTCGGCCGCGGTCGCGAAGACGAAGCTCGAGGTGGCGAAGATCGGCTCGCAGTGCTCGCCCTCGGCGGTGCGCCGATGGCCGGTGCGAATACCGATGGTCGCGAGCCCCGGAGCGCGGTTGCCCGCTGGCCCTCGCTCAGCAGCCGGCGGCTTTGTCGGGTCGGCTGATCCTGTCACCTCATCATCGTGCATCGGGTATCGCTCGCAAGACCGATCGCCTGTCAATTCAATCTCTGGTCGGCAGACAGGAGCGGCGAGCGCTCGATCACCGTGAGCCATCCAGCGGCGCCACTCAGGCGGTGTTGTAGAGTTCGATCACGGTCTCGTCCTGACGCGACTGACGCTCTGCCTTTGCGCTATCGTTCCGGGCACGCTCGAGCTCTTCGAGATAGCTTGGGGTGACATCGCCGGTCACATAGACGCCATCGAAGACCGAGGTATCGAAGCGATCGACCAGGCTCTTGCCCCGCTTCTGCACGGCGTCGATGAGATCGTTCAGATCCTGGAAGAAGAGTCGATCGGCGCCGAGTTCCCGCTCGATCTCGGCCTCGCTGCGCGCGTGCGCGATCAGCTCGCTGGCCGACGGCATATCGATGCCATAGACGTTCGGGTAGCGCACCGGCGGCGCCGCCGAGGCGAAGTAGACCCGCCGCGCGCCGGCATCGCGCGCCATCTGGATGATCTGCTGCGAGGTGGTGCCACGGACGATGGAATCATCGACCAAGAGCACGTTCTTGCGACGGAACTCGAGATCGATCGCGTTGAGCTTCTGGCGCACCGATTTCTTGCGCACCTGCTGGCCCGGCATGATGAAGGTGCGGCCGATGTAGCGGTTCTTGATGAAGCCCTCGGCGTAGGGCACGCCCAGGTGGTTGGCTAGCTGCAAGGCCGCGGTGCGGCTGGTGTCCGGGACCGGGATGACGACATCGATGTCGTGACCGGGCCAGACCCGCTTGATCTTTCCCGCCAGCTTCTTGCCCATGCGCGAGCGCGCCTTATGCACCGAGATGTTGTCGATGATCGAGTCCGGGCGCGCGAAATACACGAACTCGAAGATACAGGGCGAGAGCACCGGCTGCGGCGCGCATTGCTTGGTATGCAGGTGTCCCTCGCGATCGATGAAGACGCACTCGCCGGGGGCGACGTCGCCGATCAGCTCGAAGCCGATGGTATCCAGCGCCACGCTCTCGGAGGCGATGATGTATTCGGTGCCGGCCGCGGTCTCGCGCTTGCCATAGACCACCGGGCGAATGCCGTGCGGATCGCGGAAGCCGAAGACGCCGAAACCAGGGATCATCGCCACCGCCGCATAGCCGCCGCGACAGCGCCGATGCACGCCTTCGACGGCGCGGAAGATATCCTGCTCGTCGATGCGCAGTTTGTTCTGCAACTGCAGCTCGTGGGCGAAGACGTTGAGCAGGATCTCGGAATCGGACTCGGTATTGATGTGGCGCAGATCGTCGACGAAGACCTCGCGCTTGAGTTCCTCGGCATTGGTCAGGTTGCCGTTATGCGCGAGCACGATCCCATACGGCGAGTTGACATAGAACGGCTGCGCCTCGGAGGAACAGGAGCCGCCGGCGGTCGGATAACGCACATGGCCGATGCCCATGGTGCCGCGCAGGCGCAGCATGTGCCGGGTGCGGAAGACATCGCGCGCCAGCCCGCTATCCTTGCGCATGTGCAGCTTCTTGCGATCGCTGGTGACGATGCCGGCGGCATCCTGACCGCGATGCTGGAGCACCAGTAGCGCATCATAGAGGATCTGATTGACCGGCGATTTGCCGACGATGCCGACGATTCCACACATGAGCTACCTCACAGCGCCTGGATACGCTCGGAGACATCGGGCGGTACCTGCTCCAGCATCCAATCGGCTAGGATCTTGAATTGATCGAGCAGTGGCGACTGATTCCACCAGGGGTCCTCGGTCAGCGGCGTCAACGACGCCAGAAACACCACCAGGGCGACCAACACGCCACCGCGCGCCGCCCCAAAGAGCATGCCCATGAGCTGATCGGTGCCGCCGAGCCCGGTCTTGTCGACCAGGGTCGCCAGGAGATAGCCGAGCACGGCGCCCGCAATCAGCACTCCGAGCACCAGGATCAAGACCGCCACGCCGATGCGCACCGAGGGCGTCGAGATCCAGGGGGCCAAGGCGAGCGC
This sequence comes from Halochromatium sp., assembly GCF_046541315.1. Lineage (GTDB taxonomy): Bacteria > Pseudomonadota > Gammaproteobacteria > Chromatiales > Chromatiaceae > Lamprobacter. Next base: position 32,840 of record NZ_JBKHDN010000003.1, read on the forward strand.
GAGCGGCTCGTAGAAGGTCCAGGCCGCCACCAGAGCGGCGCCCCAGACCAGCAGTGAAACGACCTCCCGCACCAATCCGCGCGCGAGCCCGATCAGCGCCGAGAGCGCGATGATGGCGATGATGACGTAATCGACCCAGATCATAACAATGTCCTGCCCAGGTGGCACGAGCACTCGCTGTCTGTCTCACCGCCCTGCCCGCAGGCAGCGCGGATCGCGCTCGCCACAGGGCGCACCTTGGATGAGCGCTGCTGACGGTTTAGGGGTAACGTTGCACCAAAGGCTGACCCTTGGTGTCGGCCGAGAGCCGCTCGGCGAGACGATCCGCCCGCCTGCGTTCGACCTCTGGACCCACCCGGACCCGGTAATAGCGACGTCCACCCACCTCGGCCTGTTCGACAAAGGCCGGATAGCCCTTGCTCCGCAATTCGTCCTGCAATTGACCCGCCGCGTCCGATGAGCCGAGGCTGGCGACTTGGACCACCCAGGCGCTGGTCCCGGCCGGCACCGGATTGGGGCCGGTCGGCGTCGATGTCGATCGGTCCCGGCGACCCTCCGCCCCCGCTGCCGCCGAGTCGGTAGCGCGCTGCTCGGCCCGGGCTGGCGCGGGTTCTGGTGCTGGCGCGGGCGGTTCGATGGGCGGCGGCATCGAGAGCGCGGCCTGGGAGGAGTTGCTGTTCGCTGCCGCCGGCGGCGGTTCTGGAGTCGGCAGCGGCATCGCCAGCTCTTCAGGCTCGGGCAGCGCGTCGTCCTCCGCCGGCGCGAAGGCGTGGTCGTCCATCCAGGCTTCGTCCTCCGGGATCAGGATCGGTTCGCCCAGGCCGCTGTCATCCCGTTCGACCAGCATCGGCACAAAGATCACCGCCAGGGCAACCAAGACAGCGGCGCCGACCAATCGCCTCTTGGCTGCTTCATCCATCTGCATGATGCACCCGGGTTCTATTCATGAAAGCGTCAGAATTATACAGCAGCCACGCACGCACTGCGCAGGGCCGCCTCAACCGTGACGAAGGAACCGAACACCAGAATCAGATCCGGCGGCGCGGCCTCGGCGGCGGCGGCGGCGAGCGCCTGCTCCAGATCCGCATGTGAGCACCAGGTCGCCGCCGCTGCCACCTCGGTCAACGCCGCCTCGATGCGATGGAGCGGCATGGCGCGCGCGCTCGCCGCTGGCCCGAGATGCCAGCGCCCGATCAGTCCGGCCAGCGGCGCGACCACGGCGCGCGCATCCTTGTCGGCGAGCAACGACAGCACCGCCAAGCGGCGCCCGGTGCAGGGAACACGCGCGAGGTTCTCGGCCAATGCCAGCGCCGCCTGATCATTATGCGCCACATCGAGCACCCAGGTCGGCTGTCCCGGCGGCCCGGGCAGCACGGTGAAACGTCCGCCGAGCTTGACCCGCGACAGGCCTTGGCGAATCGCCGTCACCGGGACCGGCAGCCGAGCGCCGAGCTGTTCCAGGGCGCAAAGCGCGGCAGCAGCGTTATCGTACTGATGACGACCGCGCAACGCCGGCGTCGGCAGCGCCCGATGCCGTTTGCCATCCGGCCCGCGCCAGCTCCAGTGATCGGCTTCGGCGCTCCAGGCGAACGCTTGCTCGAGCTGCAGCGGCCGCGCGCCGATTTCCTCGGCGCGCTCGCGCAACCGCGTCGGCGCATCGCGCTGGCCGATCACCGCCGCCCGTCCGGGGCGGAAGATGCCGGCCTTCTCGACGGCAATCTGCTCCAGGGTGTCCCCGAGCCAGGCCGCATGATCATGGCCGATGCTGGCGACCAACGCGACATCCGCGTCGATGATGTTGACCGCATCGAGACGACCGCCAAGACCGACCTCGAGCAGGGCGATCTCGACCCCGGCACGCACGAACAGGTCCAAGGCCGCGAGGGTGCCGAACTCGAAATAGGTCAGCGGCGACTCACCGCGAACCCGATCGATGCGCGCGAAGGCGTCACAAAGGGCCGTATCGCTCGCCAGCTCGCCGTCGATGCGCACGCGCTCGTTGTACTGCAACAGGTGCGGCGAGGTATAGGCGCCACAGCGATACCCGGCGGCCCGATACCAGGCCTCGAGATAGGCCACGCAGGAGCCCTTGCCATTGGTGCCGCCCACGGTGATCACCGGACAAGGAAGCGCGCCCGCGCTCAGCTCCGGATGCAGCCGCGCCCAGACCGCGCTGACCCGTTCGAGGCGCAGATCGATGCGGTTCGGATGCAGCGTCTCCTGCCAGGCGAGCCACTCCGCCAGGGTTTGGTAACGCATGGGCGCTGGCATGATCGCTGAACTGATCGCCGGACTGAGCGTTGAGCTGGTGGCGGGATGGGCCACCGAGCTGGCCGCTGGATCAGCCGGCGCGCCAGCCTCGATCGGGCTGGGCGGCGTGTTCAGAGCGGCCCCGGCAGCAAGGCGCGCGACTCCGACACCACCAGCTCGGTCGAGCCGGTGCCGTCCGCCGCCGCCACCTTGTCCGACGCTGCGGCGTTGTCGATCACCGCGCGGCGCATCAGCATCGCGACGAGGTCGCTGATCCGATCCCGCAGCTCGCGGCGATCGCAGATCTGATCCAGCGCGCCGTGTTCGAGCAGGAATTCGCTGCGCTGAAAACCCTCCGGCAGGGTCTCGCGCACCGTCTGCTCGATCACGCGCGGGCCGGCGAAGCCGATCAGCGCGCCCGGCTCGGCGATGTTGATGTCGCCCAAGGTCGCCAGGCTCGCCGAGACCCCGCCCATGGTGGGATCGGTCATCACCGAGATGAACGGCAGTCGCGCCTCGCGCAGACGCCCGAGCGCGGCGCTGGTCTTGGCCATCTGGAACAGCGAGAACAGCGATTCCTGCATGCGCGCCCCGCCGCTGGCCGAGAAGCTGACAAAGGGCGCCTCCTGCTCAAGCGCGACATCGACCCCGCGCACGAAACGCTCGCCGACCACCGAGCCCATGGAGCCGCCCATGAAGCGAAACTCGAAGGCGGCGGCGACGCAGGCCATGCCCTTGAGCTGACCGCGCATGACGATCAGCGCCTCCTTCTCGCCGGTCTGCTTTTGCGCCTGGTTGAGCCGATCCTTGTACTTCTTCATGTCCTTGAACTTGAGCGGATCGGTCGAGTCCAGTTCGGCGCCGATTTCCTCGCTCGAGTCCGGGTCCAGGAACTGTTCGAGTCGCTTGCGCGCGAGCATCCGGTTGTGATGGCCGCATTTCGGGCAGACCTCGAGATTGCGCTCCAGCTCGGCGCGATAGAGCACTGCGTTGCAGCCGGGACACTTGTCCCACAGCCCTTCCGGCACCGCGCGCTTGCTGATCGCCTCGGTGCGGATACGACTCGGAATCAGTTTTTCGAACCAACTCATTGCGTCACCGCGAGCGGTTTTCTCAGCCATGCCGGCCTCCGTGGTCGGTCTCGTCGATCGCGGCCCGCAGCTCAGCGAGGAAGTCGCCAATGACGGTCGGAATCCGCTCGGCGTGGCCCTGCTCCGCCAGCGTCTCGATGCGGCCGACCAGCGCGCTGCCGACGATCACCGCGTCGGCGACACGCGCCACTTGGGCCGCGGTGGCCGCATCGCGGATGCCGAAGCCGACGCCGACCGGCAGCGCGATGCGGGCGCGAATCGCCGCTAGCTTGGCGTCGACCTCGTCGATATCCAGCGTGCTGGCGCCGGTGACCCCCTTGACCGAGACATAGTAGACGAAGCCGGAGGCGACCTCGGCGATCGCCTCGATGCGCTCGGCATTGGAGGTGGGCGCCAGCAGATAGACCAGGTCGAGCCCCTGCGCCTTGATCGCATCGACCAGTTCGTGGCTCTCTTCCGGCGGCACATCGACGATCAGCGCGCCGTCCATGCCGGCCGCGCGCGCGGCGTCGGCGAAGGCCTTGTCGCCCATCACCTCGATCGGGTTCAGATAGCCCATCAGGACCACCGGCGTCTCGTCATCGGTGGCGCGAAAGCGCCGCACGATGCCGAGCACAGTGCGCAACGAGACACCTTGCGCCAATGCGCGCTCGGTCGCGCGCTGGATCACCGGCCCATCGGCGATCGGGTCCGAGAACGGCACGCCGAGTTCGATCAGATCGGCGCCGGCGGCGACCATCCGATGCATCAGTTCGAGCGTGACCTCGGGCGAGGGATCGCCGGCGGTGACAAAGGGAATCAGCGCAGTGCGGCCCTGCTCGCGCAGGTGTTCGAAGCGGGTCTGGATACGGCTCATAGTTGCAGTCCATCCAGGCGCGCGACGGTCTGCATGTCCTTGTCGCCGCGCCCCGAGAGATTGACCAGGATGCTCTGATCCTTGCGCAGGGTCGGCGCCAGCTTGGCCGCCTGCGCCAGCGCGTGGCTGGTCTCGAGCGCCGGGATGATGCCCTCGGTGCGGGTCAGGCCGTGGAAGGCGGCCAGCGCCTCGTCATCGGTGACCGCGACGTACTGGGCGCGGCCGCTGTCCTTGAGCCAGGCATGCTCGGGACCAACGCCCGGATAATCGAGCCCGGCCGAGATCGAGTGGGTCTCGCGGATCTGGCCGTTGGCGTCTTCCATCAGGTAGGTGCGATTGCCGTGCAGCACGCCCGGCTCGCCAGCGCAGAGCGGCGCCGCATGGCGGCCAGTGTCGAGCCCATCGCCGGCGGCCTCGACGCCGATCATCGCGACCTCCGCGTCCCCGATGAACGGATGGAACAGCCCGATGGCGTTCGAGCCGCCGCCGACACAGGCCATCACCACATCGGGCAGGCGTCCGGTCTGTTCGATCATCTGCGCGCGCGCCTCGCGGCCGATCACCGCTTGGAAATCGCGCACCATGGCCGGATAGGGATGCGGCCCGGCCACGGTGCCGATGATGTAGAAGGTGTTGTCGATGTTGGTGACCCAATCGCGCATCGCCTCGTTCAGCGCGTCCTTGAGCGTGCGGGTGCCGGACTTGACCGCGACCACCTCGGCGCCGAGCAGGCGCATGCGGTAGACATTGGCCTCCTGACGCGCGACATCGACCTCGCCCATGTAGACCACGCATTCGAGTCCCAGTCGCGCGGCGACGGTCGCGCTGGCGACGCCGTGCTGACCGGCGCCGGTCTCGGCGATGATGCGGGTCTTGCCCATGCGCCGCGCCAGCAGCGCCTGGCCAATGGTGTTGTTGACCTTGTGCGCGCCGGTGTGATTGAGATCCTCGCGCTTGAGGAACAGCTGCGCGCCGCCCAGCTCGCGGCTCCAGCGCGCAGCATGGTAGACCGGCGACGGGCGGCCGACATAGTCGCGCAGGTCGGCATCGAGTTCGCGCAGGAAATCCGCATCGGCCAGATAATGCTCATAGGCCTGGCGCAGCTCGGTGAGCGGATGCATCAGCGTCTCGGGCACGAACATGCCGCCATAGGGGCCGAAGTGGCCGCGCGCATCGGGCCACCGATAGGGCGGCGCCGCGCCGCGTTCGAGATCCTCAGCTCTGGTCGCCATCACGTACCCCTTTCATGAAATCAGTCATCTTGTCAGGCTCCTTGAGCCCCTTCGCCCGTTCGATCCCGCCGCTCACATCCACCGCATGGGGGCGCAGCTGGCGAATCGCAGCGGCCACGTTGGCGGCCGTCAGCCCGCCGGCGAGGATGCCGCGCCGCGCCTGTGGTGCCGGCACCAGTCCCCAGTCGAAGCAACGCCCGGTCCCGCCGGCGAGCGCCGGATCATAGGTATCGAACAGCAGCGAACGCGCCCCGGCATAGCGTCGCGCCTCGACCGCGAGATCGACTCCGGCGCGGACCGCGATCGCCTTGATCCAGGGCCGGCCAAAGCCCCGGCAATAGGCCGGCGGCTCGGCCCCGTGGAACTGCAAGGCATCGAGCGCAACGCGCTCAAGCACGGCCCGCACCCGCTCGGCCTCGGCATTGACGAATAGCCCGACCGCGCTCACGAACGCCGGCAGCGCCTCCACCAGGCGTGCCGCCTGCTCGACCTCGACCGCGCGCGGACTCGCCGGGTGGAAGACGAGCCCGACCGCATCGACCCCGAGCGCCACCGCCGTCTCGATATCGTCGAGCCGGGTGAGACCACAGAACTTGACCCGTGTTCGCATCGATCCTCGCATCGACAGCGCCGCGCCCATCGCAAACCCTACATTAGAGCATAGCCAGCGGGTTTGCGTCTGGCTCTGATTGTCGACAAAATTGAGTATCCCTTCCCGCTAAAGCGCCGCGTCGCCTGGATAACCACCATGGCCATGAATTGGAATCAGACAAGGAGCAGGCTCATGAGCAGATCGATCAGGCCGAGGCCTTTGGCCTCGTCGCTGCTGAGTCTTTTGTTGATCGTCCTTCCTGCGCGGGCGGATGAAGCCGGGGCCGCGACCGGTCTTGCCAACTGCGCGCGCATCGCGAATGCCGATGCGCGACTCCAGTGTTTCGACGCCCTCGCGGCGAGCCGCAACCCGATGGACGCTGACAAGCTCGAGCCGGTGCCGCAGCCGGCGCCTGCGCCTGCGCTCGCCAGGAGCGCCGACCGCACGACGCCGCTGGACCTGGACCCGGACACCGAGGTGCCGGCTACGACATCGGCTGCGGCACCGGCTACGACACCGGCTGCGGATGCGGCTGCGGATGCGGCACCGGCTGCCGAACCGCTGGCGCAACCGCCGCGTCGCTCCCTGAGCCTGCTTCCCTACCGCAAGAAC
>NZ_JBKHDN010000004.1:0-37010 GCF_046541315.1 Halochromatium sp.
CGATTGGCGGGACGATTGGCGGGACGCGCGAACAGGCCCGCGCGCGTTTCGCCGCCGCCATGGATGACGATTTCAACACCCCCGAGGCGCTCGCGGTGCTGTTCGACCTGGCGCGCGAGATCAACCGCGTGCGCGATTCGGATCGGCAGGCCGCCGCCGAACTCGGCGCCGAATTGCGCCAGCTCGCCGCCGTGCTGGGACTCTTGGAGCAGGATGCGGAGACCTATCTGCGCGGCGACAGCGCGGACGGTCCGAGCGATGCCGAGATCGAGGCGCTGATCGCCGCGCGCGCCGAGGCGCGACGGGCGCGCGATTTCGCCGCCGCCGATCGCATCCGCGACCAGCTCCAGGCGGCGGGGATTCAGCTCGAGGACGGCGCCGGCGGGACGACCTGGCGCCGCGCCTAGTGGGGCGCCTAGAGGGGCGCCTAGTGGCGCGGCGAGTCAGCGAGCGGTGCGGTCAAGTGGGCAAGGGCCGCCGCCTGCAAGGTGTTTTCGAGCAGGCTGGCGATGGTCATCGGACCCACGCCGCCGGGCACCGGCGTGATCCAGCTCGCCCGCTGTTGCGCGGTCTCGAAGTCGACATCGCCGCACAGCTTGCCGGCCGCGTCCCGGTTCATGCCGACATCGATGACGATGGCGCCGGGCTTGATCCAATCGCCCGGCACCATGCGCTCGCGGCCGATCGCGACCACGAGCAGATCGGCGGCGCGCGCCTTCTCGGCCAGATCCCGGGTGCGGCTATGGCAGACGCTGATGGTGCAGCGCGCGGCGAGCAGCTCCAATGCCATCGGGCGCCCGACGATATTCGACTGCCCGATGACGACCGCGTCCAGACCCTCCAGCGCCTGTCCGGTGCGCCCGAGCAGGGTCATCACGCCCTTGGGCGTGCAGGGCCGCAGGACCGGCATGCGCAAGCTCAGCCGCCCGACGTTGTAGGGATGGAAGCCGTCGACGTCCTTGCTCGGCAGGATGCGTTCGATCACCGCCTCGGGATCGATCTGCGCCGGCAGCGGCAGCTGTACCAGGATGCCGTGGATGGCGGGATCGGCGTTCAGCCGGTCGACCATCGCCAGCAGTTCGGCCTGCGAGATGCTGGCGGGCAGCTCGTGCAGCTCGGAATGGAAGCCGACCTCGGCGCAGGCCTTGCTTTTATTGCGCACATAGACCCGCGAGGCCGGGTTGTCGCCCACCAGCACCACGGCCAGCCCCGGTGCGGTCTGGCCTGCTCGCAGGCGCTCGGCGACCTTGGCCGCCACCTCGGCGCGGACCTCGGCCGCGATCGCCTTGCCGTCTAGAATCTGTGCGCTCATTGGGTTCGGTCGGTGTGGAATTTCATCAGTCTCGGTTGGCTTGATTGTACCTTGACCAACCGTGGCTGTCTGGGCGCTTGCTTGACGCACGCCGCCCGCCCTCGACGCGCGGCTCGACCGCTGTCGCGCCCAGCATGGATGTTCAAGACATGATCGATCACAAAACGAACCATCGCCAGCCCGATAGCGAACGCGTCGCATGGACCGGACGGCAGGAGCCTGATCTGCTGTTGCAGGTGCTCGCCGGCATGGAGGATGAAGTCTGGTTTGCCGATCTGCAAGGACGATTCACCCTGTTCAATCCAGCGGCGCGGCGGAACTTTGGCCTGGCCTTGGAGCCTCCGGTGAAGATCGAGACGGCGGCGAGCGCTGTCGAGGCGTTCCATCCCGATGGCACGCCTCGTCCACCGGGTCAGTCGCCAATGCTGCGCTTCTTGCGGGGCGAGGCGATCGACTCCGCCGAGGAGATCCTGCGCCTACCGGCCATCGGCGAGCTGCGCTACCGACAGTTCCGCCTCTCGTGGGTTCGGGATCGAGCGAGCAAGCCAATCGGTGTGGTAGCGGTGGTGCGCGATATCACCCCGCTCAAGCCGTTCGCCACCGAGGGCCTCGACTTGTTGCGCCGAACCAAGGGCTTGGTCGATTTGGTCCAGCAAGTGGTGGTAATATCCCGATCCACCGATCAGGATGCGTCGCCCAGCCCAGAGGCGATGCAGCTGACTGCCCGACAGTGCGAGATCGTCGGCTTGCTCGCCGAGGGACTCACAGCGCCCGAGATCGCAAGGCGTCTGTTCATCTCCGTAGAAACGGTCAGAACGCATCACCGTAACCTGTTGCGCAAGCTCGGATTGCACAACAAGGCCGAGCTTATTCGCTACGCCGTCGAGCACAAAATGATCAAGGGCAGGAGGAAGGACGATTCACCCTAATGGGTGATATGAATCACCCATCCTTGGGGTTGTTGGCCTGTTCGATGCCTATATCCTTTGCATGATGCAGTCAAAATTCGACATGGAAGGCGCACATGCTTGCACATCGTCTCTCGCAGCCAAGGGTACTCGGCTTTGTTTTCAGACACCCTGGGGTGGCTCTGGAGCGCTCGACTGCGCCGCCAGCTTGCCGCCCGTACCCGGGATCTCGAGCACGCCAACGCGGCACTGCGCGAAAGCGAGGGACGCCTGCGCATCCTCCTGCAGACCATTCCCGATCTGGTCTGGCTGAAGGATCTCGATGGTCGCTATATGCTGTGCAATCGACGCCTGGAGCAGGCGTTCGGCGCGCCCGCGGCCGAGATCATCGGCAAGACCGCCGCCGATTTTGTCGAACCCAAGACGGCGGACGATTTTCGCGCCCACCACCAGGCGGTCATCGCCAGCGGCCAGACGACCACGAGCGAGGAGCAACTGGTTTTCGCCGACGATGGTCATTCGGCGCTGTTGCAGACCATCAAGGCACCCGTGTATGACGCGCGCGGGCGGATGATCGGCGTGCTCGGCATCGCGCGCGATATCACGACCCTCAAGCAGGTCGAGCAGGAGCTTCAACAACACCGCCATCATTTACAGGAGCTGGTCGCGGCACGCACCCGCGCCCTGACCGACGAGCGCCAGCGCCTGGCCAACATTCTTGAGGGCACCCGCGCCGGCACCTGGGAATGGAATGTTCAGACCGGAGAGCTCCGTCTCAACGAGCGCTGGGCGGAAATCATCGGCTATCGCCGGGAAGCGCTTGCGCCGGTGGATTTCAACACCTGGCTGCGCTTTGTGCATCCTGACGACTGGCGAGACGCCAAGACGCTGATCGAGCGCCACCTCGCCCGCGAACTCGATTACTACGAGTGCGAGGTGCGGATGCGCCACCGTGACGAGCGTTGGGTTTGGGTGCTGGTGCGCGGCAAGCTGGTCTGTCGCGATGCCAAGGATCAACCCCTGTGGGTGGCTGGCACCCACATCGATATCACCCCGTTGAAGGATGTCGAGCAGAAGCTGATCCAGGCCAAGGAACAGGCCGAGCAGGCGACGCTGGATAAAAGCCGCTTTCTCGCCAACATGAGCCACGAGATTCGCACCCCGATGAACGCGATCATGGGGCTGGCGTATCTGCTGGAGCGCCAACAGCTGCCCCAGGAGGCGCAGGAGCTGGCGGCGAAGATCCAGCGCTCCGGCCAGAGTCTGCTGGGGATCATCAACGACATCCTGGATCTGTCCAAAATCGAGTCGGGCAAGATCGACCTGGAACAGATTCCCTTCCAGCTCACGGCCGTGCTCGACAATCTGGCGACCATCATGGCCGCCACCGCCGAACGCAAGGCACTGGAGCTGGTGATTGCCCCGCCGCCGTGCAGCGATTGGCCACTGCTTGGCGATCCGCTGCGGCTGGGGCAGATCTTGATCAACCTCACCAGCAATGCCATCAAGTTCACCGAGACCGGCCTGGTCGAGGTCCGCATCGAGCCGATCGAGACCAGCGCCACCCAGCTCTGGTTGCGATTCGTGGTCAAGGATACCGGCATCGGCATTGCCGAGGCGACCAAGGCGCGGCTGTTTCAGCCGTTTTCCCAGGCGGATGCGTCCACCACGCGCCACTTTGGCGGTTCCGGGCTGGGGTTGGCGATCTCGCGGCGGCTGGTGGAGCTGATGGGTGGGCGCATGGACCTCAGCAGCCGGGTTGGCGAGGGCAGCACCTTCTGGTTCGAGCTGCCGTTCGAGCGGCTGATCCAGGATACGCCGTCGATGCGTCCAGCGGTGCCCATGCAGGTTTTGGTGGTCGAGGACGAGCCGAGCGTGCGCGCTGGATTGTTGGCGACCGTCGCCGCCCTGGGGTGGTCGGGACGCGCCACGGATTCGGGCGCGGTGGCGCTCCAGCAGCTGTTGGACGACCCCAGCTTGCAAGGGCCGCAGGCCGTGGTGCTATTCGACTGGCAGGACGCGGGTGCCGAGGCGCAAGCCACCGCGCGGGCCATTCACGCCGCGCTGCCCGCTGCGCGCTGGCCGTTGCTGATGGTGCTGACGGCCGAGCCGGTCAACCAGGTTCGGGCAGGTTTGGACGCGAGCCTGGTCGAGGCGGTGCTCGGCAAACCCTTGACGCCATCGCCGCTGTACGACGCGGTGGTGCGGGCGCGCAACTGCCGCCTGGGCGAGCCGGTCGCGCCAGCGCCGCCGGTTGGGCAAACGCGGCGGCTGGTCGGTGTGCGTCTGCTGATTGTCGATGACAGCGAGATCAACCGCGAGGTGGCGCGCCAGATCTTGGCCAAGGAGGGGGCGCAGGTGTGTCTGGCGAACGATGGCCAGCAGGCGCTCGACTGGTTGTTGGCCCATCCGCGGACGATCGATCTGGTGTTGATGGATGTGCAGATGCCGGTGATGGACGGCCACGAGGCGACCCGCCGGATGCGCCAGGATCAGCGCCTGGCGCATCTGCCGGTGATTGCACTCACCGCTGGCGCCATGCGCGCCCAGGAGATCGAGGCGGAGCAGGCGGGGATGGATGCCTTCCTCTCCAAGCCGTTCGCGGTCGAGGAGGCGGTCACGATGATTCTGCGCCTGACAGGCGAGCACCGCAGTGACGCCGTGACCGGCCCAGTGGCGGCGCCCCCACCCGCCGCATCGATCCCCAGCGCCGAGCATCCGCCCGGGCTGGCGCTTGATCGGGCGCTGGCGATCTGGAAAGACGCTGAGATCTATCAGCGCTATCTGCGCCGGTTCATGCTAGAATATCGAGATATCGGGACGCGGATTCACGCCGCCAGCGCCGAGGAGGCCGGACGACTCGCGCACAAGCTCAAGGCCGCGGCGGGCAATCTCGGCATTGATCAGGTTGCCGACTGTGCCGCCAAGCTCGAACAGGTCAGCGCCATTCCTGAGGCAACCGAGCAGCTGGAAACGGCGGCACTGGACTTGCAGCGAGCGCTCGAGATCGCGCTGACCTCGATTGCCGATTACGCCGCCGAACCCCCTGCCGTCGCCCCGGCAGCGATCCCCCAGGTTCAAGAGCGGCCCGATCTCGCGCCCTTGATCCGCGCCGCCGCCAACGCCTTTCGCGATTTCGATCCGATTGGTGCCGAGGAACCCCTGAATCAGCTCGCCCGGCATCTGCCGGTCGCACAGCTCACGGCCCTGCAGGAGGCTGTCGAACGACTCGATGCCGCCGCCGGCGACGTGGCGCTAAGGGCACTGGCCAATCGGCTTCAGATCGATCTGGAGGATGGGGCATGAACCAACCGGCAACATCGATTCTGATCGTCGACGATGAACCGCAAAGTCTCGCCGCCATGCGTCAGATCCTCGGCGATCATTATCGGCTGCTGTTCGCGCACAATGGCCACGAGGCGCTAACAGCAATCGAGCGCTGCCATCCCGCACTGATTCTGCTCGATATCCGGATGCCCGATCTGGATGGCTATAGCGTCTGCCGGCGGCTGATGCGCGATCCGGAAACCGAGTCGATACCGGTGATTTTCGTCACTGGCATGTCCGATGTGGGCAACGAGGAAGAGGGCTTTGCGGCGGGGGCAGTGGATTACATTGTCAAGCCGCTCTCGCCATCAATCGTCAGGGCGCGCGTCAAGACCCATCTGTCGCTGGTGAAATCCTCGCTGTTGAAACAGAGCTATTGCGACGCGCTTTCCATGCTTGGCGTTGCCGGTCATTACAATGACACCGATACCGGCATGCATATCTGGCGCATGGCCAACTATACCAAGGCGCTGGCGGCGGCCTGTGGCTGGACATCGGAAGACTGCGAGCGACTGGAACAGGCCGCGCCCATGCACGACATGGGTAAGATCGGCATTCCCAGCGAGATTTTGCGTAAGCCCGCCAAGCTCGATGCGGCGGAGTGGGCGATCATGCAGTCCCACACCCGCATTGGCTATGAAATCCTCTCCCAAAGCCAGGCGCCGGTGTTTCGCCTCGCCGCCGAAATCGCGCTACGTCACCACGAACGCTGGGATGGCAGTGGTTATCCCGATGGTCTGGCGGGCACGGCGATTCCCGAATCCGCGCGCATCGTGGCACTGGCAGATGTCTTCGATGCGCTGACCATGCACCGCCCCTACAAAGACGCCTGGCCGGTCGAGCAGGCGCTGGAGGCACTCTCCGCTGGCAGTGGCAGTCATTTCGAGCCACGCCTGGTCGAGCGATTCGAGCGGATTTTGCCGCAGATTCTTGAGATCAAGGCCGGCTGGGACGCACAAGAAGACCAGGACGAACCCGTAGGCGTTCCGACCTCCCTTGGTATTTGCCCTTAAACTGGCGTCAGGCACTGATTCGTTGTTCTGGTGAGCCGATTCTTGAAAGGGGGTCGGAACGCCTACGCGAACCCAAACCCACGGCTGCATTATTTTAATCAACGATAGGCGATGACTTCTTGAGAACAGCCAAAATGATCGCGAGTGAATATCTGGTCCGAAAAACGCTTTTCTTGTTGCTGACGGCCTTGGTTGCCGGTGTCTTCCTGGGCGGCCTGTTTGCGGTGGCCTGGTTCCGCGATTGGCTGTTCGCGGCCGCCTTGTTCATCGCCAGTCTTGTCTGTTTCGCGCTGCTCGCCCGAGGCTGGCAACGGTATCGCAAGACCTGCCGGCAGCTTGATCATTCGCAGCAACAACAGACGCTGACTCAAGATGCCCAGGCCCATCAGGTCCAGGTCTCCCAGGACGCTTATCAACGCCTGATGGCTTCGATGCAGGAAGTGCTCCCGCTTTGGCAACGGATCATCACGGGCGGACGCGAGGAGATGGAAACAGCGGTGGCCGATTTATCCGCCCGCTTTGATGCCATCGCCGAGCAAATGCAGGTCACGCTGAACGCCGGCGATCAGTCCTCGCTGCACAAGCGTGAACAGGCCTTGAAGGACGTGACCCAAGCCGCCGTGCAAACCTTTAACGAGCTTTGGACATCCCTCGATGACTCGGCACGGCGCGATGCCCAAACCTTGGAGATCATCAAAAGTCTCTCCGAGCAAAATGGCCAATTAGCGCATTTTTCAGACCAGGTGCAGGATATTGCTGACCAAATCAACCTGGTGGCCCTGAATGCAACCATCGAGGCGGCTCATGCCGGCGAGGCCGGTCGCGGTTTTACCGTGGTCGCCAACGAGGTGCGGACGCTCGCCAAGCATTCCTCGACGACCGGCAAGGAGATCAAAACCCTGGTGACCAAGATCAATCATCAGGTGGATCAGGTGGTGAGCCAGACCGAAGACAATGTCGAAGCCTCGCGTGACGCCCGTGAAAACAATCAGGACAGTATCGGCAAAACCCTGGGCAATATCAATCAGCGCATCGAGTCGATTTCCGAGGATGCCCAGATCCTGCTGCGCTTGAAGAAAGACATCGAGGAACAGGTGTCCGATGTCATCGTCAAGCTCCAGTTTCAGGATCATTTGAGCCAGATCCTGACCCACTTCACCGATGCCTTGCGGGATTTGGAGGAGGTCGTGGGTTACAGCTCCTTTGAGCAAAGGGAAGCGCTGATGGAGGCGGCCAGCCAGTTGATGCGACGAATGCGGGATCGCGCCAGCACCGATTTTGAGCGCAGCATCCTGTCGGGTCAAACCTACACCCGTTCTCATGAAAAAGAAAACTCCAGTGAATTAACGTTCTTCTGAGGTAATGAAGATGAGTAAAACGATTCTGGTCGTCGATGATTCGGCATCGGTGCGTCAAGTGGTCGGCATGGCACTGCGCGCTGCTGGGCACCAAATCATTGAAGCAGTGGATGGCAAGGACGCCCTGAGTAAACTGGATGGCCGTAAACTGCACCTGGTGATCTGTGATGTCAACATGCCCAATATGGATGGTATCAGCTTTGTCAAAGCCATGAAGGCCAAGCCGGAGTATAAATTCACCCCGGTACTCATGTTGACCACCGAGTCCGAAGAAGGCAAAAAGGCCGAAGGCAAGGCGGTCGGGGCCAAGGCCTGGCTGGTCAAACCCTTCAAGCCGGATATCCTGCTGGCCGCAGTGAATAAGCTGGCCTAGGGCGCAGGCATGACGAGCCAGCCCCTGACCACGCTCAGCATTTATGAAGTGGCCAATCTTGAAGCCAGTTTTGCCGCGGCGATCGAAAACAACCATCCCCTGGATCTCAACCTAAGCGAACTGGATGAGATAGATGCTGCCGGAATCCAGTGGTTGCTCACCCTGAAGCAACGCAAAGAGCAACAGGGCAGCGCCCTGAGACTGTCACCGGTGCCGGATTCCATCGCTGAGCTTTTCGAACTGCTTGGAGTGAGCAGCTTGCTATCCACTGCAACACAGGACAGCCGCGATGCTTGATCTCGATTCCATTCGAATCTTTCAGGATGAAGCGGCCGAACATCTGGCCAACCTGGAAGAAGCCCTACTGTTGCTGGAAGAAAATCCCAAGGCGCACGATCAAATTGCATTGGCTTTTCGGGCCATGCACACCATCAAGGGCTCGGCCGGCATGGTCGGCTATGATCATCTGTCCTATTTTACCCATCATTTGGAAACCCTGTTCGAGGAGGTTCGCGCTGGTCGGGTCATCCTCGCCGAGGATCTGATCGCACTGATCCTCGAATGCAAGGATCATATTGAGACCTTGCTTGCGAGTAGCCCGCCAACGCCCGAATCCATGGCGATTAGCGAAGTGCTGATCAAAAGGCTGCATAACATTCTCCCCGAGCAACTTCCCACTCCAACCCCGCCGTCGACTCCAGCCGCCCAATCCTCGCCGGCAAAAACGGAAAGGCAGCTGTTCCGTATCGATATCACACCTCACCCTGACTGCTTTCGTGATGGTTTTGATTTGATCCCTATCGTGCGTGAGTTGAAAGGCATGGGCAGTTGCCATGTCTCTACTTTTCTCGGCAAGCGCCATCAAGAACAGCCATTTGACCCGGAACGCTGTGACCTGCAAATGACGGTCCTGATGGCCAGTGAACGGAGTGAGAAGGCCATCCATGACGTGTTTATGTTCGTTGTCGATGACTGGTCGATCGACATAACCGAGCTGGATTGGGACGAGGCCTACCGTCTCGGTGACCTGTTGGTGCAACGTGGAGTGCTGGATCGGAACACACTGGAGAGCCTTCTGGAAGAAAAACCCCGGGTGGGCGACCTGCTGACTCAGTCCGGCATGACCGACCCGGAGACCATTCATCAAACCCTCGAGGAGCAGGATTATCTACGCAAACAACAGCAGGACGTTCAGGCCAAAAGAGGCAACGAGCCGACGCTGAAAGTGCCTCAAGGCAAGCTGGATCAACTGATGGATCAGGTGGGCGAGTTGGTCATTCTGCAAGCCTATCTCGACCAGTGGTCACAAGGGACCGAGGATGAACAACTAGCCAGCATTGCCGAGGAACTGGACCGGCTGGCGGCCAATTTGCGTGATACCGTTTTTGATATCCGCATGTTGCCGATCGGCAGTACCTTTGGTCGTTTTCGCCGCCTGGTTCGGGATCTTTCCAAGGATTTGGGTAAAAAGGTGCGCTTTGTCACCGAAGGGGCGGAAACCGAGTTGGATAAAGTCGTTCTCGACCGTCTCGGCGACCCTCTCGTTCATCTGCTGAGAAACAGTCTCGACCACGGCATCGAGGCACCGCACATGCGCCGCGACAAGGGCAAACCCGAGGAAGGCACCTTGAAGTTGATTGCCTCGCATAACCAGGGCCAGATCCATATCATTATCAGCGACGACGGAAGGGGTCTGGATAGCGCTCGCCTGCTTGAAAAGGCACTGGAAAAAGGACTGGTGAAACCGGACCAAGACCTGGATGAAAAGGCCATTCATCAACTGATTTTCGAACCGGGTTTTTCAACCGCCAAGGCGATTACCGATGTTTCTGGTCGAGGCGTAGGCATGGATGTCGTGCGCAGCTCGATTGAAGGCCTGCAAGGCCGCGTCACGATCGATAGCAAGCAGGGCGAGGGCACGCGTCTGAATATCTTCTTGCCCATGACCTTGGCCATTATTGATGGTCTGATGGTCGCTGTCGACGATGACCACTTTATCATTCCCTTGAGCAATGTTGAGGAATGCATCGAAACGCTCAGCCAGGATCTAAGCAACGAACAAGGAGCGCGTTTGCTCAAGCACCGTCAACAACTCCTTCCTTGTCTGCGTTTACGAGAGTTTTTCCGCTTGCCGGGTGTCTCGCCGCCAATCGAACAAACGGTGATTCTCCGCTCCGGCGACCACATAGGCGCCATTACCGTGGATCAGGTTGTCGGCCAATTCCAGACCGTCATCAAAAATCTTGGCCCGCTCTATCGCAAAACCTCCGGGGTGATGGGTGCCACTGTCATGGGTAATGGCGAGATTGCGATGATTCTGGATGTTGCTGAGCTTCTACAAGAAAACGACCAATAGTCAAGAGTTTGACAATAGGAATGATGATGAACCGCATAAAATTGAAAACCCTGCTGTACGTTGGTTTTGCATTGCTGATCGCCCTGATGGTGTTCAGCAATTTTGTCAGCTTGCAAGCATTGGATCGCGCTAACGAGCGCTTGGCTGAGATTATTGATATCCCTATTCAGCAGCGCAGTCTCAGCAATCGGATACTCTCCAGTTTTCTGGAGTTAGACCGGCTAACCTACAAGTATATCCTGGCGCGTTCCCAGGAAAACAAGGCTCAGTTTGCCCAACGGATACAGGAAGCCGGCGCCGAAATCGAGACCGCTCTGCTCGCGCTTGGTCGTCTGGCCGATGAGGAGACTCAGCGGCTGGTAAATGCTTTTCGCGAACAGCTCGAAGATTACCAAAAAATCGAACAGGAAATACTGGAGATGGCTAGCTTAACGGTGGATACCGGCGCTAGCTTGGAGGAGGTTCAAGAGCAGAACCGCAGGGCCTATCTATTGCAAGGTGAGCAGGCAGAACGCAAGCTCCAGGAAGGCGAAGTCTTGGCTCGCCAGATCACGGAAAGAATGGACGCCGGCGTTCAGGATTCCATCAACCGCAACCAGCAGCGCTACGAGGAGGCTCGCCAGATCCTGTTGATCACGCTGGGAGGCTCGGGTCTATTTATCCTGCTGATCGCCTTCATGATCATTCGTCGCATCTCCTTGCTCAGTAAGATCGCGACTCGCATCGGCGAGGGTGATTTGAATTACACCTTCGATCCCGCCGTCAGTGATGCCGACCTCTATGGTGTGCTGCGCAATATGAACCTCAAAATCCGCGATATCGTTGCCGAGATTATAGAATCATCCGGTAACGTCTCCTCCGGCAGCACGGAAATCAGCAGCACTGGCCAGCAAATCGCTCAAGGTGCCACCGAGCAGGCCTCCTCGCTTGAAGAGATCTCCTCATCCATGGAGGAAATGACCGCCAATATCAGTCAGACCGCCGATAATGCGCGCCAAACCGAACAAATCGCCCAACAGGCGGCGATCGAGGCGAAGGCGACTGGCGAAGCGGTCAGCGAGTCCGTCACGGCAATGAAGCAGATCGCGGAAAAGATCGGGATCATTGAGGAGATCGCTCGGCAAACCAATTTGCTGGCGCTAAATGCGGCGATTGAGGCGGCACGAGCCGGCGAGCATGGTAAAGGCTTTACCGTGGTCGCCGCTGAAGTGCGCAAGCTGGCGGAGCGTAGCCAAAAAGCAGCCAGTGAGATTGTCGAATACTCCCGTTGCAGTCTGGAGGTCTCTGAGCGTGCGGGCGAAAAGCTGACGAACTTGCTGCCCAGCATCATGAAAAACTCTAGCCTGGTCCAGGAGATCAGCGCCGCTGCCGTTGAGCAGGATAAGGGGGCTATTGAAATCAGTAAGGCACTTCAGCAGTTGGACCAAGTCGTCCAGCAAAGCGCCGCGGCCGCAGAGGAGATGGCCGCCAGCTCCGAGGAGCTTTCCGCTCAGGCCGACACCATGTTCGAAACGGTCAGCTTCTTCAAGGTTGGCGAGGCGACCCAGGACCGCTTCAAGCCTTCCTCCGGGAATAACACCACGGCTGGAAAAGGCGGCTCGAAGAACAAGTCGTCGGAGAGCGGCAAGAAGCAATCCCCCCGCGCCCCATCGCCTGCGGCGACCGCCGGCAGCGGGGTCGATATCGACCTCAGCGACGATGATTTCGTGCGCTATTAAGGAGGCTGGCGATGACTGCTTCCAATGCAGAGACGGCAGACAGTCTGGAAACCCTGAAGGTATTGACGTTTAAGCTCGACGAAGAGGGCTTTGGGGTGGAGATCAGCGGTATTCAGGAGGTTCTGGAATACCGCAAGGCGACCCGTGTGCCCCGAACGCCGGACTTTATGCTGGGGGTCATCAACCTGCGCGGTAAGGTGATTCCCGTCGTTGATCTACGCAAGCATTTTGAGTTGACTGTCAGTGCGCCGACGGTGGAGACCTGCATCATTATCATCCATGTGATGATCGAGGGGGAAAACACCCCCTTGGGCATCCTTGCCGACCGGGTGCAGGAGGTGGTGGAGATCCCCGCCGAGGCGATCAGCCCGCCGCCGAGGATTGGCAACAAGATCAATTCCGCCTATATCTATGGCATGGCGCGTATCGAAGATGACTTCATCATTCTGCTGCGCTTATCCAGGGTTTTTTCTTCGGAAGAATTGCAAAAAGTCATGGATCAGGCTCAGGATCATCAGGACGGGTAAGGCCCCATGGAGAAGGAGCCTGGGCTACAGGCTGTCGATCACCAGCGGGTGGCGGCCTTTATCGAGCGCATTGCCGGGATTCAGTTACCGGAGCATAAGCGCAGTTTGATTGAAACTCGGCTGCGCCGCCGCGTCAAGGCTACGGGTTACCCTAGCATACAGAGCTATCTTGATTTTGCCTTCTCGCCGGCAGGCGAAGCCACTGAACAGGTGTTGATGCTGGACGCGCTGACCACCAATAAAACGGATTTTTTTCGCGAGCCGACTCATTTCGATTACCTCATCCACTATGTAAACAGCCGGTTGTTGCCCTTGAAAGCAGCGGGGTGGGCAAGTCCCTTGCGGGTTTGGTGTGCCGCCAGCTCAACCGGGGAAGAACCCTACACCTTGGCGATGGTGCTCTGCGAGCTGGAAAGACGGTTGACAGGTTTTCGGTTCGAGTTGCTCGCCACCGATATCGCCCCTTCGGTTTTGGCGACCGCGAAGAAGGCCATCTATGATCGTCAACGCATCGCGTCGGTACCGGAAACCCTGCGTAAGCGCTACTTTCTGCGAAGCAAGGATGCCCGCAATCCTCTGGTTCGCATCGCTCCTGAATTGCGCCAGCGGGTCGTGTTCGATCAGTTCAATCTGATCTCTGGGCATTATGCGGAATGGCCCATTTTCGATGTCATCTTTTGCCGTAATGTCATGATCTATTTCAGCGCGGAAGACCGTAACCGCGTGGTCAAGCAGTTGGCAACACGGCTGAATCTGGGTGGCTTGTTGTTCATTGGTCACTCGGAAACCCTGGGTGTGCGCTCCTCTTTGTTTAAGCAGCAGATCCCGACGGTTTATCGGCTCGTAGAGGATGCCCGGCGATGATCAAGGTGCTGATTGTCGATGACTCGGCGCTGGTCCGCCAAGGCTTGAGCGAACTGCTGGGTAGCGATTCGCACATCGAGGTGGTAGGTACGGCGGCCGATCCCTATGCCGCCGTTGAAAAGATGCGACGGCTCAAGCCGGATGTCATTACCCTGGATGTGGAAATGCCACGGATGGACGGGCTGACCTTCCTGCGCCGGATCATGAGTCAACACCCGATTCCGGTGGTGATCTGCTCCACCCTGACCACTCAGGGCTCCGACACGCTAATGCAAGCCCTGGAAGCCGGAGCCGTGACCATCATCACCAAGCCGTCTTTGGTGGATCGGCTTTTTTTTGAAGAGTCGCGCTTGCAGATTCTTGATGCGGTGAAAAGTGCTGCTCAGGCGCAACTCAAGAAACTGATCCCCAGCCCCAAGCTGAAAGCGGTTGCCAAACAGAATGCCGATGCGGTCTTGCCGCTCGTCCGCCAGAGTGCCTTGCGGGAAACCACCGATAAGATCGTCGCCATCGGTGCTTCAACCGGGGGCACCGAGGCGCTGCGCTTAATCTTGCAGACCATGCCGGTGACCTGCCCACCACTGGTCGTGGTGCAACACATGCCGGAAGTCTTTACCCGTTCCTTTTCCCAGCGGCTGAATGCTCTTTGCGGAATTCGCGTGAAAGAGGCAGAGAACAATGACAGCCTTTTGCCGGGTCAGGCCTTGATTGCGCCCGGCAACAAGCATCTGCTGGTCAAGCGCAGCGGTGCGCGCTACTACGTGGAGATTGCCGATGGGCCGCTGGTGAGCCGACACCGGCCCTCGGTTGATGTTTTATTCCGATCGACCGCTCAGAGTGCCGGTTCCAATGCGGTGGGCGTTATCTTAACCGGGATGGGGGATGATGGCGCCACCGGTCTCAAGGAAATGCGCGATGCCGGTGCGCGAACCCTGGGCCAGGATGAACATTCGAGTGTGGTTTACGGAATGCCGCGAGAAGCCTGGGTCAAGGGTGGGGTCGAAAAACAGGTGAGTCTTGAGCTGATGACCGCGAGTATTTTGAAGGTTGCTCTCTAATCGGCTTCATAGGAGTTGATCGGCATGCGCCAGGATCAAACGATCGTTCTCAAGATTGGTGAACTGGTGTTTGGGCGGGGCAAAAAGCGCCTGCAAACCCTGCTGGGCTCCTGTGTGGCGATCACCCTTTGGCATCCGCAAAAAAAATTGAGCGGCATGTGTCATTTCTCCCTGCCAGCTCGGGGCGAGGCTGAATCCGATAAAGAGCTTGATCCTCGTTATGGCGACGACTCTATTGCCTTGTTCAAAAGGCTGGCGGAAAAAAATGGCACCCTGTTGCGAGAGTTTCACGCACGGATTTACGGTGGCGGCAACATGCTGAAGTTCAGCAAGGTAAAAAGAGTGATATGCCAATCGGATGCCGAATTCAGTCATGTCGGCAGGCTGAATGCCGCGCAGGCCTTTTGTTTGCTGATGCAGGAACAAGTCAAGATCATCGAAACGAATGTCGGCGAACAGGGTTATCGTAAGGTGGATTTCGATCCTGTCACAGGCAATGCTCAATGTCAGTTCGTCTCTGTGATCGATGCCGACTCACCAGCGTCCAAGCCAAAACGGGTCACCAAGATTCTGGTCATTGACGATTCTGAGATAACCCGTCATTTGCTCGCCACAAGCCTGAAAAAGGAAGGTTACCAGGTGCTGGTGGAAATCAATGGCGCGGAAGGCGTGCGCGCTTTCAAAGCCGACCGACCCGACCTGGTGTTGCTGGACGTTGACATGCCGGTGATGGATGGTTATGAGTGCCTCCAGCATCTGCGGCAACTGGCGGCCGATGTTCCAGTTTTGATGCTGACCGGCAATGATGACCCCAACTCCATGACCATCGCGTTTGAATCAGGTGCGACCGATTTTATCAATAAACCCATCCGCATACCGGCATTGAAACAGCGGATTTTTCATGCGCTAAAACAACCGGGGCAGAGCCATGCCCGGGGGCGTGACCCGATTTAGGCGATTCCTGTCAATCGCCTTGTCGCTCCAGCACAAAAAAGCGCCTGACCGAGCTGGCCCGTTCAAGCGTCCGTATCCGGATCGGCCATCGGGTCGTCCACGGTGGCCAGGCACTCGATCTTCCCGGCTTCGATCTCGGCTCGTGCCTAGGGCGGCTGCTGGCGCTCGGGGCCTTGACCTCGGACGGGCGCGGCGTGCCTCGGCGACCCGCCGCATCAAGAGGCGAATCGCTCGCGAACGCCGTTGTTGACGCCATCCCTCCCAGGGCGTATTCTAAAGGGCTTACCAGGCGACTCTAGGACGAGCCGGTAAACAAACGACGCACAGCTCGGGGTATAGCGCAGTCTGGTAGCGCGCCTGCTTTGGGAGCAGGATGTCGGGGGTTCGAATCCCTCTACCCCGACCAACACGGCGGTAGAACGAGCGCCCGTAGCTCAGCTGGATAGAGCAACGGCCTTCTAAGCCGTTGGTCGCAGGTTCGAGTCCTGCCGGGCGTGCCAATGCGCTCCCCATGTGTGCGTTGACGACGCGCACGCAATGCTTGACAGCCAGTGAAGTCAGCTTCGTTTCAATGGTGGACGTAGCTCAGTTGGTAGAGCACAGGATTGTGGCTCCTGCGGTCGTGGGTTCGATTCCCATCGTCCACCCCACTCAAAAAGGGCTCAAGCATCAGCTTGAGCCCTTTTTGTTTGTCCCCTCAATCAACCCCGAGGATTTTTGCGCATGTCCGAGGCGACGAAGCAGTTCTACGCCGGTTTGTTACAGCGCCACGGCACCTCTTGCCGGGCGTTGTCGTTTGCCTCCGTCTCGACCCAGCACGCGCGCTTCGCGGCGCTGCTGCCGGTGTTGCCGACGGACCGGGATGCGGCGTTTTCGCTGCTCGACGTCGGCTGTGGATTCGCCGACCTCTATGGGTTTCTGCTCGAGGCCGGTTATCGCAACGTCGCCTACACCGGCCTCGATCTCATGCCCGACTTCACGGCTCATGCCGCAGCCCGCTATCCCGAGGCGGCCTTCGTCACCGGGGATTTTCTCAAGTTGGGGCCGCAGGGTGGACACTACGATTTCGTGCTCTCGTCCGGGGCGCTGAATCTGGTCAACGAGCGGTATCCCGATCATTACGACTTCGTCTTCGCGATGGTCGAGCAGATGTACCGAACCTCGACCCAAGGCGTGGCCTTCAATCTGCTGTCCGCCGAAGGCCAACGCCATTTCACTCCCGATGCGCGCTTCTTCTACTGCGAGGCCGAGCGGGTGCTCGAGCATTGTCGACGCCAGGCGCCCGCAACCGAGCTTGATCAGGGGTATCTCAGCTACGATTTCACGATTCGCTCGCGGCTGGAAGCCGCCCGCGGCTAAGGGCGCCGTCCTCCATTTATGGCCGCTCAACCTGATTGCCGGACGACATTGACCCCGAAGCTCGGATTCCACGCGATGTTTGTGTCCGCGCGTCAGGGCGAATGGCTATAGCCCTTCATGATGTTGATACCGCTCTGGTCGCTGAAGCGGCTGCCGGCCGCCTCGTCGAAGGCGACCACGTCCCACAGGCGACCCGTCCGCGCTGGCCGGTGGACAGGTCCAGGAACATCGGCGCCGTCGTCGTCTGGCCGCCGGAGACCAGGTGGCAGTAGGGGCTCATCTGCTGGTAGACGAAGCTCTTGCCGGTGCCGCGCGGCCCCAGTTCGACGGCGTTGAAGTTCTTCTCGACGAACGGGATCAGCCGCGGCATGGAGTGCAGCTTGCGGCGCTTGGTGTAGGAGGGGGTGGTTCGGCTCGTAGCCCATCGAGCGCATCGGCAGGTCGAGCCACTGGTCGCGCGTGAATCGCCGCCGTGCCGCGATGAAGCTGTCGATGTTCCGGTTGGAGAGCTGGATCGGACGGATCGCATCGGGCTTGGAACCGTTCGGGTTCCAATCAGGAGCCGATCAGCCGCTCGGCGGGAATCCCGAGGCCGGCATGCAAGCGGCGGATCATCGCGAGACTCAAGCCGCGCTTGCGCGACAGCACCTCGTAGACGCGATGGGGCGGTCCGATGTAGGGCCGCATGTCGGCGACGCTGAGATCCTGCTGCTCCATCCGGAACTTGATGGCGTCGATCGGGTCGGGGGGCAGCACCGGATGCTGCTGTGCCTCATAGGCCTGAACCAACGTGGCGAGTACGTCCAAACGATCGCCGTCTGGGGTTCCAGGCATCGGATCATCCTGCATCAACGCCGAGATCGCCTCGAGCGCGGCTTCGTAGTCGGCTTCGGTTCGAATGGGACGAATCTCCATGGCGGTTACTTCCACTCCACGGTTTCGGCGTCGATCCGGTCGTACTCGGCATGCGTGCCGACGAACTTCACGAACAGAACGCCGGTGTTGTAGGCAACGGCGGCAACGAGCCTGTATTCGTTGCCCTTGATATTGAAGACCACGCGACGACCGCTGAGCACGCTGGCATGCCGAAATTGCTGCTTGATCTCCGCCGGCGTGCGCCATTGGGCGCGGCTTGCCTCATCGTACCAAGCGCGCAACGGTCGCTCGGCATCCGGATGCTGCTGCCAGAATTCCCGCAAGCTTCTCAGCGCAATCACTCGCATTGGGGGAGCCTACTCCCAATTTGGGACTGCCGCAACTAAGGCCCCCGTTGAGGCGGCAGGCCGAGCTACATGTCCCGTCCGACCGTGAGCTTGATGCCGCCCGGCGGAAACTGCTCGCCGGAGCGCGCCGCGTACTTGGCCAACAGAGAATCGACACCACCCTCGTAGAGCTGGCGCTGAATCTTGGGATCGGCCGGCAGCGCAGGATCAGCGGCGAGGCATTGACCACCCAGCGGCTAGTCGCCATGGATTTCGTCGGCCAGCAGCGGGGGACGCGGCGCGCGCAGGCGCACATACAGACTCGCGAGGAAGAGCAGGAGATTGATCGAACCGACGACGACGAAGGGCGCGCGCGGATCGACGCTGTCGAATAGGCGCCCGCCCACCGCAGTGATGATCAGAATGCCGAGGGCGCCGGAGATGTTGAAGGCGCTGAGCACCGAGCCGCGCTGGTTACTGGGGGCCTCCTGGCCGATCAGCGATTGGGCGGCCAGGAACACGCTGATCTGACCGATCCCCTGGAGGATGAAGAAGATCAGCCGGTAATCGCCATAGGGATCGTCGAGCAGGAGCAGCGCGAGGTTGCCGATGGCCGCCAGCAGCATGCAGATGGCAAGCCCGGTGGCGCGGTCCATGCGATCGAGGATCGGACCCATCACCGGTGCCC
Organism: Halochromatium sp.; assembly: GCF_046541315.1. GTDB lineage: Bacteria > Pseudomonadota > Gammaproteobacteria > Chromatiales > Chromatiaceae > Lamprobacter. The sequence continues at coordinate 19,018 of NZ_JBKHDN010000004.1, forward strand.
AGGCCAACGCCGAGATCTGCGCGATGACGAAGATGAGGGTGCCGTTCATCACCGCCTCGGCATCGGTCATGCCGGCGGCGCGTCCGGCCAGCGTGCCCCAGAGGATCAGGAAGGCGGCGTTGACCGATTGATCGCCGCGGGCGATGAAGGCGGCGCCATAGGCGAGCAAGACGCGAGGATTACGCGCCTGCGCGAAGCCGCTCAGAAACAGGGTGCGCACCGTCGGCGGCTCCTCGCGGTGCGCCGGGACCCCGGACTGTAGGCCGAGGCGCACCGCCAGGGCGCCCAGCACACAAATGCCGGCCACGCCCAGATGGGTGAACAGACCCGCCTCGACGGGCCCGATTCCGCGCAGCGTGAGCACTTCCGGCAGCGAGCCGAAGCCCTGGTTCATCGTCACCACGCCGAGGCCGCTGAGCACCCCGACCATGGCCACCAGCTTGCCCCGGCAGCGCTCGATGGGATAGTCCACCAGCACCGTCGACAGCGCCCCCGCCACCGCCACCACGCCGATGCCGTAGAGCACCCGCGCGGCGAACAGCCACTCCACCCCGGGGGCGAGCGGATAGAGGGCATAGGTGGCGCCGAGCATGAGGAAGCCGACGGCGAACACCCCGCGGCGACTGATGCGATCGATCAGGATGCCGGCCGGCATGAACAGCAGCAGGGTGATGACCTCGGTGAACAGGACCAGGTCGCCGGTGATGGTGCCCTGCGCCGATTGCGGGACGCCCAGATGGGCATTGAGGATGTAGGTTTGACCCGCCGTGATGAAGGTCATCAGGCCGATCGACAGGAAGGCCGAGAGGAGAAAGGTGTAACCGTTGAGCCGGCTGACGCCGGGCGTGAGGACGATCGGGCCGATGCGGGACGACGCCATGGCGTCGGCCGCGGCGTCCGTCGCAACGGTTTCAGCGGCGTTCTCAGGGTCGGATGTAGACATAGCCGCGCGACTGCAATTCGGCGATGCGGGTGACGCCACCCTGTTCGGCGATGACGAAGCCGTCGAGCAGCTCATCGCGCTCGATGTTCAGCAATTCCAGGGTAAGGGCGCAGGCCTCGAAGGTCACGCCTTGCTCCCGCAACGAGGCAACGCGCTCGCGCACCCGATTGACCGCCTCGATGTCGTCGAAGCGCTTCACCGCCGGGCCGTGCGTGACGAGCACGATGTTGATCTTGTCGGCGCCGCCGGCGCCCTCGATGTGGCTCTCGATGTTGGTGAGGGCGAACCCGACCTTCTCCTCATCGCTGACGTGATAGACCACGTCGAGCTTGTCATCGGTGGCGAAGGCGGCGCTGGCGGCGAACAGGAGGCCAAGGCCGAGCAGACCGTGTCGCAGTGTTTGGTTCATAGGGTGATTCCTCCGAACGCTGGGTGGGTGGTGTTTAGAGCGCGCCCGAGGCGAAGTCGGCGAGCCTTGAGCGTTCGCCCCGCAGCAGGGTGATATGGCCGCTGTGATCCCAGTCCTTGAAGCGATCCACCACGTAGGTCAGCCCCGAGGTGGTCTCGGTCAGATAGGGGGTGTCGATCTGCGCGATGTTACCGAGGCAGACGATCTTGGTGCCGGGACCGGCGCGCGTGATCAGGGTCTTCATCTGCTTGGCGGTCAGGTTCTGCGCCTCGTCGAGGATGATGTACTTGTGTAAGAAGGTGCGCCCGCGCATATAGTTCAACGACGAGATGCGAATCCGGTTGCGCACCAGGTCATTGGTCGCGGCGCGGCCCCAGTCGCCGCCCTCGGTCTGGGTCAGCACCTCGAGATTGTCCATCAAGGCGCCCATCCAGGGCGTCATCTTCTCTTCCTCGGTGCCGGGCAAAAAGCCGATGTCCTCGCCGACCGGGACCGTGACCCGGGTCATGATGATCTCGCGGTAGCGCCCGCGGTCGAGCACCTGCGCCAGTCCGGCGGCGAGCGCCAGCAAGGTCTTGCCGGTGCCGGCGGTGCCGAGCAGGGTGACGAAATCCAGATCCGGGTCCATGAGCATGTTGAGGGCGAAGTTCTGCTCTTGGTTGCGCGCGGTGATGCCCCAGACGTTGTGGCGTTGGACGCGATAGTCATCGGCGAGTTCGATGATCGCCTCGGTCTCGCTGTGCTTCTGCCGCACGATCGCCTCGAAGGCGTCGTCGCCCTCCAGGCTCAGGCATTCATTGACGTACCAGTCGGAGACATCCGGGCCACTGATGCGGTAGAAGGTACGGCCCTCTTCCTTCCAGGCATCGACGGCCTTGGCGTTGTGCTCCCAGAAGTCGCCCGGCAGCCTCTCCATGCCGGTATAGAGCAGATTGACATCATCGAGAACCTGATCGCTCGAATAGTCCTCGGCGGCGATCCCGAGCACTGCGGCCTTGATCCGCAGATTGATGTCCTTGGAGACGATGACGATCGAGCGCCCGGGCGCGGGCTCGCGCCGTTGCAGCTCCAGCGCCGTGGCCAGGATATCGTTGTCGGCCGAGGTGCCCGGTAGCACGGTGACGAGATCCGTGCCGTGTCGCTCGGTCTGGAAGATCAGGCGACCCGTCGGCGCCTCGCTGAAACCGCGCCCGAATTCGCTCAGCGGATGGATCGGCATGCCGGCCTCGATCTCGTCGCGGTCGGCGTCGCTCATGAGCTGATCGAGGAAGCGGCTGACCTGGCGCACGTTGCGCGCGACCTCCGACAGCCCCTTCTTGCCGGCATCGAGTTCCTCGAGCACGATCATCGGCAGATAGATATCGTGTTCCTGGAAGCGGAACAGGGCGGTCGGGTCGTGCATCAACACATTGGTGTCGAGCACGAACAGGCAGCGGTCGCTTTCGCGCTTGATCATCGCGCCTGACTCAACCGAGCGCGCGCACGGCGGCGAGCACCTCGTCGACATGGCCCGGCACCTTGACCCCGCGCCATTCCTGGATCAGCCTGCCTTGCTCGTCGATCAGGAAGGTGCTGCGCTCGATGCCGAGCGATTCCTTGCCGTACATCTTCTTGGGCTTGATGACATCGAACGCCTTGCACAGCAGCTCGTCCTTGTCGGACAGGAGGTCGAAGGCGAATCCTTGCTTGGCCTTGAAGTTTTCCTGCGCCTTGAGGCCGTCGCGCGAGACGCCGAGGAGGGCGGTATTGACGGCGGCGAAGTCGTCTGCGGCCGCCGTGAAGTCAAGCCCCTCCTGGGTGCAACCGGAGGTGTTCGCCTTCGGGTAGAAGAACAGGACTAAGCGCTGGCCGCGAAAATCGCTCGGTTTGAGCCGTTTGTCGCCGGTCGCCGGCAGCTCGATATCGGGAACCGGTTCGTTGATCGCAACGGACATGGGCGTTTCCTCGTCGGATGTCGATGTGGACTCGGCTGGGTTTGGCCGTGATCGGTTGGTGCTCGCGCTCGGCGTGGCGCCTGGCAGCGAGCCCGAGCCATCGGCCTCGCCTCGGAAAGATCAGGGGAGAGATCAGGGCTGATGACCGGATTGGAAGCGTTTCGCGGCGTTCGGGGGGTGCTCGGGCGCAATCCGCATCAGGCCTTCTGCGGCTCTAGCACGGCATCGAGATTGAGTCCGTCGCAGTAATCCATGAATTCCTCGCGCAGGGTGGCGATGTGGGTGTCCGCCGGGATACCGACGGTCATGTGCACCGCGAACATGGGCGTGCCGGTATGCGCGGCGGCATAGGTCGTGGTGGCCATGTCCTCGATATTGATGCGGCGCTCGGCGAAGAAGCCGGCGAGGTTGTTGACGATGCCGGGATGGTCCATCGCGATCACGTCGACCGCGTAGGGCAGCTTATCCTCGTGCTGAGCGCGCTCGCCGGTGCGCTTGCAGACGAGCGTGAGGTCGAGCGAGCGCTGCAATTCCGGCAGTGCGTTCTCGACCTTGGCGAGGGTGTTCCATTTGCCCTCGACCAACAGGATGGCCGCGAACTCGCCGCCGAGCACGGTCATGCGGCTGTCTTCGATATTGCATCCATATTCGAGGATGCTGCGCGAAAGATCGTTCACCAGGCCGGGATGGTCGGCACCGACCGCGGAGATGACGAGGAAAGTCTTGTGCGTGGCCATGTCTCTGAATTCCTGAGCGCTCGCGGCAAGGAGCGCGAAGTGTAGCAGTAAGCGATGAGGTGAGGCCAAGCGCCGCCGCGTCGAGCGCGGACCGCGCTTGTAAAGTTTCGATTCGCCAAGATACCATTCCAGTCTAATTTTTTGCCCACGGTAGGTCGATATGATACGAGGCAGCATCGTCGCGCTGGTGACGCCGATGGACGCAGAGGGCGAGGTCGACGGCGAGGCGCTTGAACGGCTCGTCGAGCGACACATCGAGGCCGGCACCGCTGCTATCGTCGCCGTCGGTACCACCGGCGAGTCGGCGACGCTGGACGAGGCCGAGCACTGCGATGTGCTGGCGCGCACCGTGGCGGCCGCGGCGGGGCGCATTCCGGTCATCGCCGGCACCGGCGCCAATGCGACCGTGGAGGCCATCCGGCTGACGCGCTGCGCCGCCGAGACCGGCGCCGATGCGGCCTTGCTGGTGACGCCTTACTACAACAAACCCACCCAGGCCGGGCTGATCGCGCACCATACGCGCATCGCCGACGCCGTCGATATCCCACAGATCCTCTATAACGTGCCCGCTCGCACCGCCTGCGATCTGCTCCCGGCGACGGCGATCGAACTCGCGCGGCATCCGCGCATCGTCGGCATCAAGGACGCGACCGGCGATCTCGGGCGGGTCGCCGAACTGCGCGCGGGAGCCGGCGCCGATTTCGCCATCTACAGCGGCGATGACGCCACCGGCTGCGAGCTGATGCTCGCGGGGGGAGACGGGGTGATCTCGGTGACGACCAATGTCGCGCCGGCGCCGATGGCCAAGCTGTGCGCGGCGGCCCTGGCCGGTGACGCGGAGCAGGCGCGGGCATTGAACGCGCGGCTGGATCCGCTGCACCGGCGTTTGTTCGTCGAATCCAACCCGATACCGGTCAAATGGGCGCTGCACGAGATGGGGCTGATCCCGGCCGGCATTCGACTGCCGCTCACCTGGCTGTCATCGGCGCAGCATGCCGCCGTCCGCGAGGCTCTCGTCGAGGCGGGCGTCTTATAACTCGTACGCCCTCCCATGAATGGTTTGACCAGACTACGATGAACACAGCCGCTTCCTCGATTCGACTCGCGAGTGCGCGCGCCCCCGCCGGCCTCTCCCCCTGCGTCTGCCAGGGTGCCGCTCGCCGCGCCCGTCGCCCTTGGCACCGGCTTGCCGGTGGCGGCCGCATCGTGCTGAGCGCGGCCATGTTGTCGACGACTTGGGCACTGCCCGCGCTGCTGTTGACCGGCTGCGGGAGCGCGCAGAAGCTCGACCAATATCTGCCCGACCGCCGCGTCGAGTACAAGAAGGCCCGCGAGGCCGAGGTCAATCTCGAGCTGCCGCCCGATCTCGCCGGCGTCGGTTTCAACGACGCCCTCGATATCCCGGGGGCGAGCGGCACCGCCACCTTCTCCTCCTATGCCGGCGGACAGCGGGCGCGTGAGCGCATGGCCGGCAGCAGCGAGGTCTTGCCGGAGGTCTCCGGCGTGACGCTGAAGCGCTCCGGCGATCAGCGCTGGCTCGAGGTCGATGCCTCGCCGCAGGCGGTCTGGCCCAAGGTCGTCGCCTTCTGGCGTGAGCAGGGGATTCTGCTCGAGGAGCAGGATCCGGCCGTCGGCGTGATGAAGACCGACTGGCTCGAGAACCGCGCCGAACTGCGCCGGGACTTCGTCACCAATATGCTGCGCCAGGTGGCCGGGGGCTTGTATTCAACCTCCACCCGCGATCAGTATCGCGTCCGCATCGATGCCGGGCCGCGCGCCGACACCGCCGAGGTCTACCTCACGCATCGCGGCATGGAGGAGCGACTGGTACGCAATACCGCCGGCGAGGGCGCGACGACGATCTGGGAGCCGGCGCCGACCGATCCGGGCAAAGAAGCCGAGATGCTGCGACGGTTGATGCTGTCGCTCGGCGTCTCCGACCGCAACGCCGAGCGCATGCTGGCACAGGGCGGTGGCTCGGCGGCCACGACAGCGGCACCGCGCGTCGCCGCCGCCCGGTTGGTCGCTGCCGGTGCCGGCAGCGAATTGGTGATCCCGGAAGAGTTCCGGCGGGCTTGGCGCCGGATCGGACTCGCGCTCGATCGCACCGGCTTCGCGGTCGAGGATCGCGATCGCAGCGCCGGCGTGTTCTTCGTGCGCTACGACGACCCGAGCAAACGCGAGAAGAAGAAAGGTCTCCTGTCGAGGCTCGCGTTTTGGCAGGGAGGCGAGGGGCCGGATCGCGCCAAGACCTACCAGATCCGCGTCCAGGGCGATGGCCAGGAGAGCCGGGTGGTGGTGCACGACGAGGCCGGCCAGCGCGAGACCTCGGCGACCGCAGAGCAGATTCTCGAACTGCTGAGGGAGCAGCTCGGCTGAGCGCGCGACGCCGTCATGGCCGCTCGACGATTGCCGGACAACACTGAGCTAGACGCCCCGATCCACGCGATGGTCGTGTCCGCGCGTCAGGGCGAATGGCTCGCCTGAATCAGTCGAGATCCAATCCAAGCAGGCGCGGGTAGATCGGCGCCTTGAGCAATTCGGCATGGGTGCCGCGCTCGACCACGCGGCCTTGGTCGAGTACCAGGATCTCGTCCATCTGCGCCAGCGCGACCGGCTTGTGGGTGATCAGCAGCACCGTGCGTCCGGCCATCAGCCGTTGCACCGCGTCCATCAGCGCGCGCTCGGTGACCGCGTCCAGGCCTTCGGTCGGCTCGTCGAGCAGCAGGATCGGCGCGTCGCGCAGCAACGCCCGCGCGATGGCGACGCGGCGCGCCTGACCGCCGGAGAGCCGCACCCCGGTTTCGCCGACCCAGGTGTCGTACCCCTCGGGCAGCTCGGCGATGAAGTCGTGGATCTGAGCCGTCGCGCAGGCCTGCTCAAGCAGCGCTTGCGGGGCCTCCGGAGCGGCGATCAGCAGGTTCTCGCGGATGCTGGCATCGAACAGGTGCGTGTGCTGCGAGACCAGGGCGATACGGCTGCGCAGATCCTCGCCGGGGAATTGCTCCAAAGGCACGCCGCCGAGCCGGATGGTGCCGGCCTCCGGCGCCCAGAAGCGCAGCAGCAGGTTGAACAACGTGGTCTTGCCGGAGCCGGTGGCGCCGACGATGGCGACCCGTCGGCCCGGCGGCAGTTCGAGATCGATGCCGTCGAGGGTCGGCCGCTCCTGATCCGGGGCCGGGTCTGACCCACCGCCAGCAGTCGTCCCCGTGCTCGGATAGCGAAAACGCAGCCCTTTGATCGACAGCCCGCTGTCTTTTGGCTGCGGCGCGGGACCGCTCGGCTCCGGCACCGCCGGCTCGGTATCGACGATCGCGAACAATCGGCGCGCGGCGGTCAGCGTCGATTCGAGCTGCTGGAAGGCCATCGGCAAGGGCGCGACGGCCTCGAAGGCGGCGAGCGAGAACAGCGCCAGCATCGCCAGTTGCGGTGGCGCCAGGCTGCCATCGTGCACCAGCGGGATGCCGAGCCAGAGCATGCCCCAGAGCGTCAGGTTCGCCGTCAGACCGGTCGCCGCCTGGGCGATGCCGGTGAGCTGACTCATGCGCGCCTGCTCGGCGACCAGCGCCCGGCTGAGCCGATCCATGTGCCGCGCATGGCTGTCGGCGGCGCCATAGATCAGCAGCTCGGACAGGCCTTGGGTGCCGTCGATGCTGGTTTGGCGCAGCTCGGCCTGGAGTTCGACGATGCGTCGGCCCGGCGCCTTGCCGAGCCAATGACCGAGCGCCGGCAGCACCACGCCGGCGATGAACAGCATATCCAGCAGCAGCAGCGCGAGCCCGAGATCGTGGAGCGCGGTGAAGATGAAGAACGCAAGCCCGGCGGTGAGCGCGACCAGCACCGGCACCAGCACCCGCACATAGAGATTGTCGAGGGCGTCGATATCGGCGCGGATGCGCGTCAGCAGATCGGCGCTGTGATATTCCATCAGCCGCGCGGGCGCCAGCGGCTCCAGATGCCGATAGAACCAGACCCGCAGCCCGGCGAGCTGGCGCAGCGTCGCCTCGTGCGTGATCAGACGCTCGAAATAGCGCCCGGCGGTCCGGGCGATGGCGCTGCCGCGGATGATCGCCGCTGGCGTGAAATAGTTCATCGCCAGCCCGGCCGCGCCCGCCATCGCCATCGCGGTGATGAACCAGGCCGAGATCGCCATCAGCGTCACATTGGCCAACAATGTGATCAGGGCGACCGCGAAGCCACCGAGCATCCAGCCGCGATAGGGCCTAAACAGGTGCCAAAGCCGAATCAGCTCAGGCATGCGGAAGGTCTCCTCTCATACAGCCTCCGGCTCAGCCGCATCCGGCGCGAGCAAACGAACCATGCGCCGATAGGGTCCATCGCGTTCGATCAGCGCGGCATGGGAACCGGATTCGACGATGCGCCCGCCATCGATGACCAGGATGCGGTCGGCGTTGCGCACCGTGCTCAGCCGATGCGCGATCACCAGCAGCGAACGGCCTTCGGCGAGCCGATCCACGGCGCGTTGCACCAGCGCCTCGCTGGCCGGATCGAGGCTGGCGGTGGCCTCGTCCAGGATCACCAGCCGCGCATCGCGCAGGAAGGCGCGCGCCAGCGCGATGCGCTGGATCTGGCCGCCGGAGAGGCCGGCGCCGCGCTCGCCGACCGGGGTCTCGTAGCCGCGCGGCAGCCGCTCGATGAATTCGGTTGCCTGCGCGCGTTCGGCCGCCGCGCGGACCTCGTCAAGGGTCGCAGCGGGCAGGCCGAGCCGGATATTGTCGGCGATGGTTCCTTGGAACAGACGCGGCTGCTGCGGCAGCCAGGCCAGGCGCCGACGCCAGTCGGCGAGCGCGAGCGCGTTGAGATCCTGGCCATCGACGCTGATTCGCCCGGCCGCGGGGCGGATGAAACCGAGCAAGAGGCTGGCGACCGTGGTCTTGCCGGCGCCGCTCGGCCCCACCAGCGCGATGCGCTCGCCGGGCGCGATCTCGAAACGCGCGCCATCGAGTGCGGGGCGACCCGGCTCATAGCTGAACGCAACGTCCTCGAAGCGGATGTGCAGGGGGCTGTCGGCGCTCAGGCTCGCGACCTGTTTGGGCGGCGCTGGCAATGCGGTGTCCAGCACCGCGACCAGGCGCTCGGCGGCGGCGATCGCCTCCATGCGGCCGTGATAATGGGTGCCGAGATTGCGCAGCGGCGCATAGAACTCGGGCGCGAGCAGGAGGATGAAGAAGCCGGTGACGAAGCTGATCTCGGGCGGGGCGATCAGCTCCGGGATCGGCAGCGCGAGCTGATAGAGCCGGAAGCCGATGAACACCGCGATGATCGCGATGCCCAGCGTCGAGAACAGCTCCAGCACCGCCGAGGTCAGGAAGGCGACCCGCAGCACGCGCATGGTGCTGGCGCGATAATCCTCGGAGATGCGCGCGATCACCTCGGCCTCGCGGCGGCTGGCATTGAACAGCTTCAGCGTCGTCAGGCCCTGGATCACGTCGAGGAAATGCGCGCCCATGCGCGCCAGATCCTTCCACAGCTGCTGATTCAGCCGCTCGACGCCGCTGCCGATCAGGATCATGAAGAGCGGGATCAGCGGTGCGGTGACCAGCATGATCAGCGCCGACAGCCAATCCAGCGGCAGCACCACGATCAGGATCGCGAGCGGGATCAGCGCGGTCAGCGACATCGCCGGCAGATAGCGTGAATAGTAGGCCTCCACCGCCTCGATGCCACGGGTGATGTCTTCAGCGATAGCCCCGCTGCGCTGGCCGGCCATCCAGGCAGGTCCTGCGGCCTGGATGTGGCGGTAGAGCCGATCGCGCAGGCTGATCTTGACCTGCGCGGCGGCGCGGAAGGCGCTTTGCTCCGAGGCCCAGGCGATCGCCGCGCGCAGCACGAACAGGTCGAGCAGGAGCCAGAGCCAGTGGCTGACAGCGGCCAGTTCGGCCTCGCCGAAGACCAGAGCGTCGATGATCTGAGCCAACCACCAGGCCTGTAGGATCAGCAACACGCCATTGCCGAGGCCAAGCCCGACCGAAAGCCGGAGCCAGCGCGCGGCGCGCGGCCTTTGGTCATCCAGTAATGCGCGGGGAGCGGTCAAACGGGGAGGCTCCGAGAGTGAGTTCCGTGATCAGGCGCCTTGCTGGGGGACGCGTTGCAGCTTGCTGGGATCGTAGCCGACGCGTTCGATAAAGGCCTTCATCTCCTCGAACTCGGCGTCGCTGAACGTGGGCGTTCTCGACATCACCCAGACATAGTCGCGCTTGGCACGGCCGATGACCGTGTTCTGATAGTCGTCGTCCAGATAGATGATGCGAAAGTCGGCCTTGATCGGCCAGATGAACTGCATGCCCCAGTGCGCGTTGGTCGTCGTGTCCAGCACGAAGCCCTTGGGATGATGGACCTTTTGCGGGCCGTCGAAGGCATCCTTGTTGAAGGTGAAGGTGGTGGCAATGGTCCCGTCCGGGTTCAGGGCATAGGACTCGACGGCGTTGTGGGCGCCCTTCTCGACGAAGGTCGGGATGTTGGCGACCACGTACCAATCGCCCATGAATCGTTCCAGGTCGACATGATCGACGGTCTTCATCGGTTCACCTCCGGTTTCGAGACAGCCACTGAGCAGACTGAGGAGGCCGGCCGCGAGCAGCAGCCGCCCTGTGGGTTGGAATCGCCGCATCAGCGTCTCCGATGGATAGGGTTCAAGGTGGCGGCTGGTGCCGGGTTGCCAGCAGGCCGCGCTTGGGCCTCGGGCGATTTGCGTCAATCGCCTAAGTGGTGCTTTATACCAGAGCCGCAACAGGCCAGAGCCGCGATTCGCCATCGGCCGCGCGCGGCTAGTCGTTTCCGCTTGGCGCGCGCGGCGGGCCGGGAAAGAAGGCGTTGGTGCGCTGGATATAGTCACGATAGGCCGGGCGGCGCTCAGTGATGTCCTTTTCGAGCAGGCTCACGCCGGAGACGCGCAGCAGCAGGATGGTCATCAGGATCGGGCCGACGATGCTCCACCAGGCCCCGGCCGAGAGCGCGAACAGGTAGTAGCCCCACCAGATGCAGGCCTCGCCGAAATAGTTCGGATGCCGCGTGTAGCGCCAGAGTCCGCGATCGAGCACCTGGCCTTTGTTCGCCGGATCGGCCTTGAAGGCCGCGAGCTGTCGATCGCCGATGGCCTCGAAACCGAAGCCGATCAGCCACAGCAGCATCGCCGCATAGTCGAGCCAGCCGAGCGGCGCCGCGCCCAGGATGCCCCCGAGCAGGGGCAGCGAGATGATCCAGGCCAGCACCGCTTGCAATCCAAACACCAGATAGAGGCTCTTGTACCAAAACCCTGGCTCGTTCTCGGCGCGGATGGCCTGATAGCGCCGATCTTCCGGCCGACCCCGGTTGCGCAACGCGATGAACACCGAGAGCCGGAGCGCCCAGACCGCGACCGCGAAGAGCAGGATGTACGCGCGCGTCTCCAAGGCCGGCGCCCAGAGGCTATAGACCAGCGCGAGCACCAAGAAGAACAGCGACCAGAGACTGTCGACAAAGCTGACATCCTGCTTCTGGATGCTGCTCAGCCAGGCGGTGACGGCGATCGACAGCACGACCGCGAGGCCGACGGCATAGATGTTGAGATCGAACATGGCTCACTCGTGGTTTATGGGCGGGCAGCGGGCAGCGGCGGGCTTGCCGACGGTTGCTCGCGCTTGCGGGCGGAGATTGTGCGGATGGCTCAGCTTGACAACCCCCAGTGGCGGGTCAGCGCTGAGTCGCAGCGCTCAGGTCTTGTTTCGAGGCCTCGAGCATGGCCGCGATCTGCTTCGGCTCGATGCGCGTCATCAGCGGCTTGAAGGGGGCGATCTCGTGATCGAGCAGCGGCTGTTCGAGCTGCTCCCAGCGCAGCGGCGCGATCCGCAGGAACTGCTCGGCGGCCTCGGCGGTGCCGGGCAGGATCGGCTTGAGCCAGCCGATCAAGAGCCGGAACAGGTTCAGCCCCTGGGTGCAGATGCCCCGCAACTCGGCCTCGCGGCCTTCCTGCTTGGCGACCACCCAGGGCGCCTGCTCGTCAATGTACCGATTGGCGCGATCGGCCAGGGTCATGATCTCGCGCACCGCGCGGCTGTACTCGCGGCCCTCGTAGGCCTCGGCGATCACCGGGCTGGCGGCGACGAAGGTCGCGAACAGCGCCGGGTCGGGCAACGCGGCGGCGAGCCGGCCATCGAAGCGCTTGCTGATGAAGCCGGCGGTACGGCTGGCGATGTTGACCACCTTGCCGACCAGATCCGAGTTCACCCGCGCCTGGAAGTCGTCCAGGCTGAGGTCGATATCGTCGACGCCCGCGCCGAGCTTGGCGGCAAAATAGTAGCGCAGATACTCGGGATCGAGATGATCGAGATAGGTGCGCGCCTTGATGAAGGTGCCGCGCGATTTCGACATCTTCTGGCCATCGACGGTGAGGAAACCGTGCGCGAAGATCGCGCTCGGGGCGCGGAAGCCGGCGCCATGCAGCATCGCCGGCCAGAACAGCGCATGGAAATAGATGATGTCCTTGCCGATGAAGTGATAGACCTCGGCCGGGCTCTCGGGCGCCCAGTAACGGTCGAAGTCGAGGCCGGCGGCCTGGCCCTTGGGGTTGTCGCAGAGATGCTGGAAGCTCGCCATGTAGCCGATCGGCGCATCCAGCCAGACGTAGAAGAACTTGCCGGGATGATCCGGGATCTCGAAGCCGAAGTAGGGCGCGTCGCGCGAGATGTCCCATTCCTGCAATCCGGCCTCGAACCACTCATCGAGCTTGTTGGCGACCTGTCCTTGCAGCCCGCCACCGCGGGTCCAGGCCCTGAGCATCGGCTCGAAATCGGCCAGGCGGAAGAAATAGTGCTCCGAGGTGCGCTGCTCGGGCACGGCGCCGGACACCGCCGAGCGCGGGTTCCTCAGCTCGGCCGGCGAGTAGCTGGCGCCACAGGCCTCGCAGTTGTCGCCGTATTGATCGGCGGCGCCGCACTTCGGACACTCGCCCTTGATGAAGCGATCGGGCAGGAACATCCGCTCGACCGGGTCATAGGCCTGCTCGATGCGGCGCTTGGCGATGTGGCCCGCATCGCGATTGCGCGTGTAGATCAGGCTCGCGTAGTGGCGGTTCTCGTCGGAATGGGTCGAGTGGTAGTTGTCGAAGCCGATGCGAAAGCCGTCGAAATCGGCGCGATGCTCCTCGGCGACACGGGCGATCAGCGCCTCGGGCGTGATCCCTTCCTGGCGTGCCTTGAGCATGATCGGGGTGCCGTGGGCGTCGTCGGCGCAGACGTACCAGCAATGCTCGCCGCGCATCTTCTGGAAGCGCGCCCAGATGTCGGTCTGGATGTACTCCACCAGGTGGCCGATGTGGATCGGGCCGTTGGCGTAGGGCAGGGCGCTGGTGACCAGGATGTCGCGGGGTTGACGCATTGCAAAGGGCTCTGAGATTGGCAAGGAGGTTTGGCGAGAACGAGTCGCGCGCGCACTTGAGCGCGGACCTGGGTCCGCAGCGGTGCTCGAAGCGGTCAAACGCGCCCAACATTATCGGGCAGCGCGCGGCGGATCGCCAAGCAGGCTTGAATTAGCGCTTGCTGATACCAGTTCGAGTGCCAGCGTCGGGGTCGGTTCGTCCGCTCTCGCGATCGAACCCAGGCACTCGCAACCGACCCATCCATGCCAGCCCGCGGACCACCGCGGTTGCCACAGACAACGGAGTTTCCCATGACCGAAGTGACCAAAGAGACTGTCGAAGCCGCCCTCAAGGACTACATCGAGCCCCATCTGGGGCGGGATCTGGTCTCCGCCAACTGTATCAAGGGGATCGAGGTCGAGGGCGATCAGGTCAAGGTCCAGGTGCTGCTCGGCTTTCCGGCCAATGGGATCAAGCAAGCGATCACGGAGGCGGTCAAGGCGCGGGTCGAAGGCATCGCGGGCGTCGGCATGGCCCAGGTCGATGTCGGCTGGCAGGTCAAGGCGCACTCGGTGCAGAAGTCGCTGAAGCCCATCGACAGCGTCAAGAACATCATCGCTGTCGCCTCCGGCAAGGGCGGTGTCGGCAAATCGACCACGGCGGTGAATCTGGCGCTGGCGCTGGCCGCCGAGGGCGCCAAGGTCGGCATCCTGGATGCCGATATCTATGGCCCCTCGCAACCGCGGATGCTCGGTGTCTCCGGCAAGCCGGAGTCGAAGGACGGCAAGAGTCTGGAGCCGATGGTCAGCCACGGCCTGCAGACCATGTCGATCGGCTTCCTGATCGAGGAGGAGACGCCGATGATCTGGCGCGGGCCGATGGTGACCCAGGCGCTGGAGCAGTTGCTGAACGATACCAATTGGTCCGACCTTGACTACTTGGTCATCGATCTGCCGCCGGGCACCGGCGACACCCAGTTGACGCTGGCGCAGAAGGTGCCGGTCTCGGGCGCGGTGATCGTCACCACGCCGCAGGATATCGCCCTGCTCGATGCGCGCAAGGGCCTGAAGATGTTCCAGAAGGTCGAGGTGCCGGTGCTCGGTATCGTCGAGAACATGAGCATCCACATCTGCTCCAAGTGCGGCCACGAGGAGTACATCTTCGGCCAGGGCGGCGGCGAGAGCATGTCGCAGCAATACGGGGTGGATATGCTCGGCGCCTTGCCGCTGGACATTCGGATCCGCGAGGAGACCGACGGCGGCAAGCCGAGCGTGATCGCCGACCCGGAGTCGCGTATCAGCGGACTCTACCGCGAGATCGCGCGCAAGACCGCCGCTAAGCTCTCGCTGCAGGCGAAGGACTACGCGGCCAAGTTCCCGCGCATCGTGATCCAGAACAACTAGGCGATTCACGCAACGTGGCTCGGAGCCGTCAGCCTGCCTGGGCGCTCGGGGCGCTTGCATGGTGCGACAGTGTTGCACGCGAGGATATCGCCGCCATCGCCGCGTCCTGCTTGAGCAGGCGCCACGCCGAAAGTGCTGCAAATCCCGGCTGAGTGTGCAATGATCGCCACACCAAGGACGCTTCGGGTGTCCCTTCGGAGGCCTCAATACACCCTGGCGTGAGCCGTCCCGTCCTCTGTAACCCGCTGTTTATGATATGAATTCGCGGGGAACGCCAGGGGTCCTCTGTTGCGCGATCATCGAGTTGTTGCGACGCTACAACGAAATCGCCAGTTGTCTCTTTTTTCAAAAAAACTGTTGCGAGTGATCCCAGCCTAGTCTACTATTTCCGTTGCAAGGCACGATTGCGGAAGATTGGTGCAATCTTTCGTCTTTTTCACAACACAGCGGAGATCATGATGCAGAAGAAGCTTCTCACCCTGGCCGTCGCCGCCGCGATGGCCGCCCCGGCTGCCGCGATAGCCGAGGCCACCCTCTACGGCAAGTTGAACATGTCGATCGACTATGCCGATGTCGATAATGCGTACGGAATAGACGCAAACGACGATAATTCTGGCGCTGTTTACGTTACTCCGGACGGAAACCTGGCACCTCCGGATACGATCTACCTCGACGCCAACGGCAATCCGATCATCCGAGACGGCGAAGACTTCAAAGGTTGGGGTATCTCCCGCGAAGGCGACTTTATCCCTGGTTCGAGTCGGGCGAGCCGCCTTGGCGTCAAGGGCTCCGAGGATCTCGGCAACGGCCTGAAGGCCATCTACCAGGTCGAGCTTGGCCTGAATCTGAGCGCCGCCGACGACAACATCACCAGCGGCAATAACAAGGGTATCAGCTATCGCAACAGCTTCGTCGGTCTGGCCGGCGACTGGGGTACCGCGTTCGTCGGTCGTCACGACACCCCGCTGAAGATCTCCACCGGTAAGCTGGACCAGTTCGGCGACACCATGGCGGACTACAACGGCACCGTCGGTTTTCACGATATCCGCGCCGACAACGTCATCGCCTATATCTCGCCAAACGTCTCCGGTTTCTCGTTTGCTGGCGCCATCATCGCCGGCGGTGGCGCGACCGATGACTCGGGCCTGAATATCAACGAGGATTCACTGGCAGGCGCCTGGTCGCTCGCCGGTATCTACAACAACGGTCCGTTCTACGCGTCTCTCGCTTATGAGTCGCTCGACAAGGACATGTTCATGAATTCCGAGACCAGCCTGGCTGGCAAGGGCCAGTGCATCAACGCCGATGGCAGCCAGGACCCGGATTGTGACTACGTCAGCGATGCGTACGACAAGTGGCGTATCGGTCTTGGCCTCCTGGACTTCAACGGCTTCACGCTGGCCGCGATCTACGAGCAGCAGGAGAATCGTCCTGACGGTCAGACGCGTAGCGCGTGGACCTACTACAACGCCGATGGCACGTCCTCGACTGTTGGTTTGTCCAATGGTGTCGAAAAGCAGCAGCTGTGGCAGATCCAGGCCGCCTATGCCTTCGGCAACAACAAGGTCAAGGCCATGTACGGCTCGGTGGATCGTGACGACGACAAAATCCTCGGTGAAACCCGCGATGTGGTCAGCCTCGACAGCCTGCGTGACGATCTCGAAGGCGACAGGAATACTTGGGCCATCGGCTTCGACCATAACTTCAGCAAGCGCACCAAGGCCTACGTGCTCTATACCGCTGTGGATGATGACAACAACGGCATCCCGGGTGAGGATGGCGTCGAGTGGAGCGGCTTCTCCGCTGGTATGATCCACAAGTTCTGATTTTACTCAGACGTTGGGATGAAAAACGGGGCCTTCAGGCCCCGTTTTTCGTTGGCCCCGCGAGGCAGGCAAACCCGGCCCTCGGAAAGAAGAGGGTGCCGCCCGACCGAGGGGAAGACCATCCAATGGGCAAGGACATCGCTGGTAACGGAGGGTCCACGCACTGAAGGACGAGGCTGATACCGGCATGAAAGCGAAAGCGACAGGCGAGGGGTCGCGGCGGCTATTGGCGAATTGGGACGAGCGCGCTTCAGGCCCGTGGCGCGCCATCTGATTCAGGCCGACGAGCGGCGGCTGGGTTTATGGATCCTGACCAGAGCCCGCATCGATCAGCCACGCGCGCGCCGCTTCCGCATCGCGGGCGATCTGCGCCCGCAGCGCCTCGAACGAGTCGAAGCGCTGCTCATCGCGCAAGCGCAGTAGGAACTCCACCTGCAGATGCGCGCCGTAGAGATCCGCATCGAAGTCGAACAGATGCACCTCAAGCCGCTCATCGGTGCCGTCGAGGGTTGGACGGCGGCCGATGTTCGCGACGCCCGGCCAAGGGGTCTTGGCAACGCCATGCACGCGCACCGCATAGACCCCGCGCAGCGGGCTGACCCGCCGATGCAGATTGATGTTCGCGGTCCGGAAACCGATGGTGCGCCCGCGCCGGTCGCCATGGCCGACCCGTCCGCAGATCCGATAGGCCCGACCGAGCAGATGCCGGGCCTGCTCGAAATCCCCAGCCGCCAGCAGCTCGCGAATCCGCGTGCTGCTGATGCGCTCATTGCGATGCCTGATGGTGCGCAGGTTGGCGACCTCGAAGCCTTGAGCGTCCGGCAGTTCGGCACCGACCGCTTCGAGCAGGGCATAGTCGCCGGCACGGTTATGGCCGAAGCGAAAATCGTCGCCGACCAGCAGGAAGCGCACCCCGAGCCCTTCGACCAGCACCCGGCGGATGAACTCGCGCGCCTCCATCGCCGCCAGCCGTGGTCCGAATTCCAGCAACAGGATGCGGTCGATGCCGTCCTCGGCGATCGCCGCAACCTTCTCGCGCAGTCGCGTCAGTCGGGCCGGCGCGAGGCTCGGCGCGAACGACTCCATCGGCTGCGGCTCGAAGGTGATCACCGTCGCCGGCAGCCCGAGCGCCGCGCCTTGTGCCAGCAGCCGTTGAAACACCGCGCGATGGCCAAGATGCACGCCATCGAAGTTGCCAATGGTCGCCACGCAGCCGCGATCCTGGTCGCGCAGATTATGCAAGCCTCGAATCAGCCGCATGCGAGAGAGTCCGTCGGGTCGGTGAGCCAGTGCCGTCGATTATAGGGCGCGTCACCATGCACTGCGCTGTCGATGACCAATGCTCGCGCCGGTCGCGGGGTGTCTTCGGGCACCCGTGAATGCCGA
>NZ_JBKHDN010000005.1:0-32297 GCF_046541315.1 Halochromatium sp.
TGCGACGCCAATGCTCGCTGCGGATAGGTCCGCTCGCTATCTTGGCGTATCCTGTCCGCTGCGCCAGCCCGATGGAATCCTCGCGCGTCACGACCTCGCCTCCGCAATGAATATCAAGCACCGTAGCCAGATCTATAACGTCTATGTCGTGGTTGGACTCAGCAGCCTGCTGCTGATCGGCAGTTTTTATCTGTTCGGCATGCGCCCGCTGATCGGTTATCTGCGCGCGATGCATACCGAGAGTATCGATTTGGCCCTGCAGAACAGCGTCGGCCGGGTGCGGGCGATCTTTAGCAATCACGAGGATCTGGCGCGCCAGGTCGCCAGCCGCCGCGCGATCCGCGAACAACAAGCCGCCTTCCTGCGCGGCGAGATCACGCGCGAGGCGCTGGTCGATTTCAGCCAACCGAAGCTCGCCGATGCGCTGGATGCCAGCGACGCCATGCGCGCGATCGTCCGCCACGACCCCGACGGCGACCGCCTGTTCAGCGTCGGCGTGCCGGTGCCCAACAGGCTGACGGACGCCTGCGAGCCCGAGACGCTCGAACGGGTGCGGATGCTGCCGAACGCACCGGCCGAGCGCACCGACGAGCTGGTCTATTGCTCGCCGATCTTCGACGAGGCCCAGGAGCGCATCGGCTTCGATCTGCTGATCATCAGTGACCGGGCGATACAGCGGTTCATCGACGAACAGAGCCGCCCCGCCCATACCTTGGCGCTGATCCTTGGCGAACGCGAGATCAGGTATTGGCCCAACCAGACGGCCGATGAGCAAGCCCATGCGGCGCTGCGGCAGTTCCTGACCTCGGGCGCGAGCGACCCGCGTTTCGTGATCCACCAACAGCCCCTGGAGTTCGATGCCTGGAGCCTGGTGTCGATCGTCGATGCCGAGCAATTCTTCGCGCCGATCGATCGGCAGACGTTGATCCTGCTGGTCACCATCCTGGTCGCGACCCTGGTGATCTATCTGCTGACGGTGTTGGCGCTGCGCCCGATCGTCTCGACTCTGGCGCGCGAGGAACAACTGCTGGTGCTCGCGCGCACCGATGGCCTCACCGGGCTGTACAACCACGCCTACATGCAGGAGCTGCTCGACGCCGAACTCGAACGCAGCGCCCGCTATCAGCGCCCGCTGATGCTGGTGCTGTTCGATATCGACCACTTCAAGGCGCTCAACGACGAGCACGGGCATCAGGCCGGCGATCAGGTCTTGCTGCAGCTCGCCAACCTGTGCCAAAGCCTGACCCGAGACTCGGATAGGCTGGCCCGTTATGGCGGCGAGGAATTCCTGGTCATCCTGCCGGAGTCGGAACGCGAGCAGGGCCAGCGCTTCGCCGAGCGTCTGCGCCACGAGATCGAGCAAGCCACCTTTACCTTCGCCGCGACCCCGCTGCGGATCACGGTCAGCATCGGCCTGGCCCATTGGAATGGGCGCGGTGACCCGCCCACCAAGGCCGAGCTGGTCCGCGCCGCCGACCGCGCGCTCTATCGGAGCAAGGAGCAGGGGCGCAACCGCGTGAGCTTGGATTAAGCGCGGCGATGGCTCTGACATTCGCCTGGGTGCTGGCGGTGCTGTTGCTCCTAGCGGCCAGCCTCTGCCTCTTGGATCGCGATCTGGGACGTGCCTGCCAGGCCTTCGTCGCCTTCGCGCTGCTGATGTCTTTGGCCTGGCTGCTGCTCGGGGCGCCCTGGCTGGCGCTCGCGGAGGCGCTGCTCGGGGCGCTGCTGACCGGCGGCACGCTGCTGTGGACATTGCGCGGGCGAGGAGCGCTGCCGCGCCTGTCGCCAGTGGACGAGACGGCACGGCAAGCGCGCCGCACGGCGCCGCTGCGCTGGCTGCTGATCCTGAGCTGGCTGGGCCTGACCGGTACCACCCTGGTCTGGCTGCTCGGCGTCGAGGCGCTGACGCCGCCGCGCTCGGCCAGCACGCTGCTGGCCGCGACCGGCGTGCCGATCATGGGCCTGGGGCTCTGGGCCTTCAGCACTCAGCGCCATCTGCTGCGGCGGCTGCTGGCCTTCAATCTGCTCGGCTCCGGGGTCTTCCTGCTGCTAACTGGGCTGGCCGCGCCGGCGTCGGTTCCAACCGCGGAGATGCGGGCGTTGATCCTCATCGGCTTGGTGGTGGCGCTGCTCGGCTCGATGCTCGGCGCGGCGCTGTTGCTGCGCCTGCATGCCCGGGCCGGTCAGGTCGCCCTGAGCGCCGACTTCAACGCCGATTTCAGCGCCGCCGTCAGCCCAAACGCCCGCTCGGCCATGAGCACGGGCACGGACCCGAGCTTGGGCGCGGGCACCAGCGCTGGCTCAACGCCATGAGCCCGACGCCGTTCCATCTGCTCTGGCTGTTGTTCGCACCGCTGGCGCTGGGTCTGCTGGCCTGGGTCCGCCCGCCGCGCCACAGCGGTTTGGTGTTGTTGCTTGGCCTGCCCTTGCCGCTGGTCGCGCTCGGGTTGCTGCTCGGGGTCGAGACGGGGCCGATGGCGGGACGCCTGACGCTCGGACCGCTGTCGCTGCACTGGCGCTTGGACGGTCTGGCCGCGTTGTTATGGCTGTTGACGCAACTGCTGCTCGTCGCCAGCGCCCTCTATGCCGCTGGCGATGTCCGCACCACGACACTCGGCAGGCGCGCCTATGCCTGGCTCTGGCCACTGCTGGGCGGGCTGGCGCTCGCTCTGGGGCTGATCTGGATCGCCGCCGATCTGCTCCTGCTCTACGCCGGTCTGGAATTGATGGGGCTCTGCGCCGTCGGCATGATGCTGCTGCCCGGCAGCGTCGAGGCCCTGAGCGCCGGCTTGCGCTATCTGCTGTTCGCGCTGGTCGGCTCGCTGGCCTGGCTGCTCGGCAGCGCCCTGCTGCTCGGTGCCTGGGGCCGACTCGATCTGGCGGGGCTGGCGGCGGTCGCCCAACCCGAGCCGGTCACCCAGATCGGTGTCGCGCTGTTGGCCAGCGGGCTGCTGCTGAAGGCGGCGATCTTTCCGCTGCATGGTTGGCTGGCGCCGGTGCATGGCAGCGCCTGGACCCCGGTCAGCGCGATCCATGGCGCGCTGGTGGTCAAGGCGTCGTTTTTCATCCTGCTGCTGCTCTGGCGCGCGCTGCTGCCCGAGGCCGTCGCCGGCGCCTGGGCGCTCGGCGCGCTCGGCAGCCTGGCGGTGCTCTGGGGCGGGGTGCAGGCCTGGCGCGCCGTCGGGCTCAAACAACTGGTGGCCTGGTCCACCGTCGGTCAATTGGGGTATCTGATGCTGGCCTTCCCGTTGCTGGCCGGGACCAGCGCGGCGGTGGCCTGGTTGGCCTGGCAGGCGACCTGGCTGCAGCTTGCCGGGCATGCGTTGGCGAAGGCGGCGATGTTCATGGCCGCCGGCAATCTGCTGCTCTCGACTGGCGCGCATCGGCTCGAGGGACTGACCGGAACCAGCCGCCGGCTCCCGCTCTCGTTGATGACCTTCGGGCTCGCGGCGGTGACCCTGATGGGACTACCGCCCAGCGCCGGCTTCACCGCCAAGTGGTTGTGGTTGCAGGCCGCGCTGGCGGCGGGCCAATGGCCCTGGGTGGTGGTGCTGGGGGTGGGGACGCTGCTCAGCGCGAGCTATGTGTTCCGGGTGCTGCGCTGCTCGTTCGTCGAGGAGACCCCGGAACCGGCCTTGCGCCGGCTCCCGTTGGGGATGGAACTGATCGCCTTGGCGCTGGCGCTGGCCGCGATCGGATTGGGTCTGGCGGCGGCCTGGCCGCTGTCGTTTCTGGCGCTGGCGGGGGTGCCGTGAACGCCCTGCTGCCGTTGGCGACCCTGGCCAGCTCGCTGCTCACCGCCGGCGTGATCTTCATGCTGCCGGAACGGGCCGCGCGCACCCGCACCGCGCTCAATCTCGCCGCCGCGCTGATCAAGCTGGTGCTGGTGATCTGGATGGCGCGAGGATTGGTCGCGGGCGAGGTCTATGCGGTCGAGTTCGCGGTGGTCGAGGGCCTGAGCTTCGTCCTCCGCGTCGATGCGCTCGGACTGACCTTCGCGGCATTGTCTTCGCTGCTCTGGCTGTTCACCACCATCTATGCCATCGGCTACCTCGAGGACTCGCCCAATCGTCGGCGCTTCTTCGGCTTCTTCAGCCTCTGCGTCGCCAGCACCCTGGGCATCAGCCTGGCCGGCAACCTGTTCACCCTGCTGGTCTTCTACGAGCTGCTGACGCTCTCCACCTATCCGCTGGTGGCCCATCGCGGCACCCCGCAGGCATTGGCCGCAGCCACCGTCTACCTGCGCTATACGCTCAGCGCCGGTCTGGCGCTGATGGTCGGCATGGTGGCGTTGCAGGTGCTGGCCGGGGATCTACGCTTCGGCCAGCAGGAGATCCTGGCCGAACTCGGCCCTGAGGCGCGCCCCTGGCTGATCGGGCTGTTCTGGCTACTGATCCTCGGTTTCGGCGTCAAGGCGGCGCTGGTGCCGCTGCATGGCTGGCTGCCGCGGGCGATGGTGGCGCCGGCGCCGGTCAGCGCCCTGCTGCATGCGGTGGCGGTGGTCAAGGCCGGCGCCTTCGGCATCGTCCGGTTGGTCTACGATGTCTACGGCATCGGCTTCAGCGCGGCCTTGGGCGTGCTCGATGGACTGGTGCTGATCGCCTGCGTGACCATCGTCTACGGCTCCCTGCGCGCGCTGACCCAGCAGGAGCTGAAACCCCGCCTGGCCTACTCCACCGTCAGCCAGGTCGCGTACATCGTGCTCGGGATCGGGCTGTTCGGGCCGCTCGGCACCATCGCCGCGCTCGCGCATCTGCTGCATCAGGGGTTGATGAAGGTCACGCTGTTCTTCTGCGCTGGCAATTACGCCGAGGAGTTGGGCATTCATCGCATCGACGAACTGGACGGCGTCGGCCGGCGCATGCCGCTGAGCAGCATCGCCTTCAGCATCGGCGCGCTCGGCATGATCGGACTGCCGCCGGTGGTCGGCTTCATCTCCAAATGGATGCTCGGGATGGGCGCGATCCAGGCCGAGATGCCCTGGGTGATCGCGGTGCTGGTCGCGAGCAGCCTGCTCAATGCGGCCTACTTCCTGCCCATCCTCAACCGGCTCTGGTTCCGCCCCGGGCCGGCCCATGGGGTCGGCACCTGGCCGGCCGAGCGCGCGCCGAGTCGGTTCGAGACCAGCGTCTGGCTTTTGCTGCCAGCCCTGGCGACGGCGCTGCTGAGCCTGCTCGCCGGGATGCTGGCGGGGCTGCCGTGCAGCCCCTTGCAGTGGGCGACCCGGGTGGTGAACGAGACCTACCTCGCGCCATGATCGATCTGCTCCCCGCACCCCTGCCCCTCGCCCCTTTGCTCTTGGCGGCATTGCTCTTGGCGGCACTGCTATGGCCGCTGCTGCTCGCGCTGCGGACCCTGCGGTGGGCGCTGGTCGCGCCCGAGAAGCCACGCCTGGCGCTGGATTGGCTCTGGATCAGCGCGCCCTGGCCGGCGCTCGCGCTCGCCGTGCTGGGTCCTGACGGCGGTCTGCGGCTGGATGTCTGGCTGCTCGGCGGAGACTGGGCGCTCGATGACCAACGCCGCCTGCTGCTGGCCTTCACCGCCCTGCTGTGGGGGCTGGCGGGTTGGTACGCGCGTGGCTATCTGGCCGCTGAACAAACCCGGGCCGCGGCCGGCGATCCGACCAGCCGTTCCCGGCTGCTGCGCTTCGCGCTGTTCTGGCCACTGACGCTTTGCGGCAATCTGCTGCTGCTCCTGGCCGAGGACATCGCCAGTTTCTATCTCGGCTTCGCGCTGATGACCTTCTCGGCCTATCCGCTGGCGATCCACAGCGGCAGCCGCGAGGCGCGCACCGGCGGCCTGGCCTATCTGATCATGGCCGTGCTCGGGGAAGGCATGCTTCTGGCCGGCCTGCTGTGGGGTGCCGGCACCGACTCGGCACTGACCCTGTCGCAGCTGCGCGCGACCCTGGCGACGGCGGACGCGGGGTTGTGGATGGGGCTGCTGCTGTGGCTCGGCTTCGGGGTCAAGGCTGGGGTGATCGGCCTCCACCTGTGGCTGCCGTTGGCGCATCCGGCGGCACCGACGCCGGCCAGCGCCGTGCTCAGTGGCGCGATGATCAAGGCCGGCCTGGTCGGCTGGCTGAGCACGTTGCCGCTGGGCATGGCCGGTGTCGACGCGTCCTTCCGCGGACTCGGGCTGGCGATGCTCGCGGCCGGCCTGGTCGGCGCCTTCGCGGCGGCGCTCTTGGGCGTCGTGCAACGCCAGCCGAAGGCCGTGCTGGCCTATTCCAGCGTCAGCCAGATGGGCGTGCTCACGGCCCTGGTCGCGCTCGGGTTGCTGCGCCCGGACAGCTGGCCCGCGCTCGGCGCGCTGGTGGTCTATTTCGCCGCTCATCATGGCTTGAGCAAGGGCGCGCTGTTCTTCGGTGTCGGCATCAGCGAGCAAGCGCCACGCTGGCCCGCCTGGTTGCTCTGGATCTTGCTGACACTGCCGGCGTTGTCGCTGGCGGGCGCGCTGGGCTCGGGACTGATCGCCAAGCGGGGCGCCAAGGAGGTGCTCGCTGCGGCTGGCGCGCCCGACTTGGCGCTTTGGCTGAGCCTGGCGGCCGTCGGGACCACGCTCCTGATGGCGCGAACGCTGTGGCGGCAATGGACACAATGGCGCCAGAGGGGCCGAAGCCCGGAGCAGACGAGTGCGCGCCGGACAGGCCCAAATCGGACACGCCCGAGCCAGCGGACGCCTGTGGCCGCCGATGATCAGCGCTTGCTCGCGCCAATGCCGCTGGCTTGGTTGATGAGCCTCGTCGCCGCGCTTAGCCTGCCATTTTGGGCCGGCTGGCTCACCGGCGGGCTCGTGGGTGGGCGCGGCTGGCCGAGGTTCAGTGAACTCCCCACGCTGCTCTGGCCGTTGGGGCTCGGGCTGCTGATGTCGGTCGGGTTCGGCTGGAGTCTGCGCCGACTTGGACCCAGGCTGAGCCATTGGCTACCAGCGGGCGATCTCTGGTGGCCATTAGCCGCCGGCGGGCGTCGGCTGCGGCGTCTTGGACGTCGGATGCTGAAGGGATTGGCTAGCTTGCAAGCGGCCTGGATCGCCTGGTGGGGCGCGCGCGCGGGCAATGGCTTGACCGGCCTGAATGCGCTGACACGCGCCGAGGGCTGGCTGCGTCGTCAGTTGGCGATGCTCCTGCTGGCCGTGGCCGTGGGCTTGGCCGGTCTGCTGTTGCTCGACGCCCAGAGCACGCCGCTCTGGCCCTGAATGGCTTGGGCCTGCGCTCGCTCTAGCAGCGATGGACACGCAACCAGGAGCAAACAACCGGATACAACCAGCAAGGCGGTATGAGCTTTTCCGGCAAGCGCCTAAGCGCCCGATCTCACTGGACTCCACCTCTGGGCCCCATGAGACCCGGGAGAGCCTGGGCTACCAACATCTCGCAACAATACGGCCCAATTTTTCAGCAGGTTAGTGTTCACCGGGAATTGCTGGCATAAAACAGGACGTGGGCGAAGAAAAACAGACGGCCAGGCTCGGTTTTGGGTTATACTCACGACCTTCGGGTGCCTGGACCGGTCGGCACCGCTCGCGACCAGCCGCCATGGGCGGATGCGGTCGCCGAAAATCGCTTGAGCCGTTCGCTGCTCCCCTGCTCCGCAACCATCCTAAGGCACCCGCCATCGGCTCGACGCCGATCGCGAGCCGCGCGCGACTAGGGCTATTCGCTATTCATCCAGCCCGGACCGGCTCCCGCCTCAATGCAGGACGGGAGGGCCCATCTGGAGTCAGACCTCGATGTCATTCGACACCCTTGGCCTTTCGGCCGAACTCCTGCGCGCAGTGCGCGAGCAGGGCTATACCCAACCCACCCCGATCCAAACCAAGGCCATTCCGACCATCCTCGGCGGTGGCGACGTGATGGCTGCGGCGCAGACCGGCACCGGCAAGACCGCCGGTTTCACCCTGCCCTTGTTGCAACGCCTGAGCACCCAGACCTCGCGCCGCGGCGCCAAACCCTCGGCTGAACGATCCGACGGACAAACGGACGGCCAATCGGCCCGGCAACCTGCCAGACAATCCGGCGGCCGAGCAGCCGCAGGCGCACGCCGGCCAATTCGCGCGCTGGTGCTGACCCCGACCCGCGAGCTTGCGGCTCAGGTGCAGGAGAGCATCCAGACCTACGGCCAGTATCTGCCGCTGCGCTCGGCGGTGATCTTCGGCGGGGTCAAGATCAACCCGCAGATCGAACAACTGCGCCGGGGCGTTGATATCCTCGTCGCCACCCCAGGCCGGTTGCTCGACCACGCCGGCCAGGGCACGGTCGACCTGTCCGAGGTCGAGACCCTGATCCTGGACGAGGCCGATCGCATGCTCGACATGGGCTTCGTCCACGACATCAAGAAGGTACTGGCACTGCTGCCGCCGAATCATGCGCGGCAGAACCTGCTGTTCTCGGCGACCTTCTCCGACGACATCAAGCGCCTCGCCGAGCGGCTGCTGAACAACCCCGAGCTGATCGAGGCGGCACCGCGCAACACCACCGCCGAGCGCATCGATCAGGTGGTCTATCCGGTCGATCGCCAGCGCAAGCGCGAGCTGCTGAGCCACATGATCGGTGCCAACGACTGGCGTCAGGTGCTGGTCTTCACCCGCACCAAGCACGGCGCCAACCGCCTCGCCGAGCAGCTCGAGACCGATGGCCTCAGCGCCGCCGCGATCCACGGCAACAAGAGCCAGGGCGCGCGCACCCGCGCGCTCGCCGGCTTCAAGAGCGGCGATGTGCGGGTGCTGGTGGCCACTGACATCGCCGCGCGCGGGCTCGACATCGATCAGCTCCCGCATGTGGTCAACTACGAGCTGCCGAATGTGCCGGAGGACTATGTGCACCGGATCGGGCGCACCGGCCGCGCCGGGCGCGAGGGCCAGGCCGTGTCGCTGGTCTGTGTCGACGAGCACCGGCTGCTGCGCGACATCGAGCGCCTGCTCAAGCGCGAGGTGCCGAAGATCGTCCAGCCCGGTTACGAGCCGGACCCGAGCATCCCGGCCGAGCCGATCAAGAACGGACGTGGTGGCCCGCGTCCGGCGCGCGCCGGTGGTCGCCATGCCGAGGGGCGCACCGCTGCCTCAACCCCGGGACAGCGACCGCGCCGGGCCGGGGCTGGCGCGGGCAGGACCGAGGAGCGCCGCAGCCCGGCCGCCGCCAACCGCGGTCACAGCCGTCGCCAAGGCGTCGACGCCAACCGTCCGAGCACGCATCGTCACCCTCGACGCACGCGCTCGCAGGAGACGGCCGCACTGCTCGGCGGTCGCGACGACTGAGGCGGTCAGCCTAACATTGACGCTCCAGACCAGTGCTGAGCGTCGATAATCCGATCGTCGAACATCCCGACAGGGATCGAGCGCGAGAGCGCGCACCTGCGCGCCCGCTTCGCCAACCCCAGCGCACGCCTGTTCCCGGTCGCCGTCACCTGGTTGATTCCGTAGCGGGCGGTGCAAGCTCGGCTGACCATCACCATGCTCGAGATCACCGCGACCATCCAGATCCCCGAGCAAGAGCTGCAAGAGCGCTTCGTGCGCTCGCCCGGACCGGGTGGCCAGAATGTCAACAAGCTCGCCACGGCGGTCCAGCTCAGCCTGGATCTGAAGCGCTCGCCATCGCTGCCGGAGCCGGTGCGTGAGCGCCTGCTCGCCAGCGGCGATCGGCGCATCGACCGCGACGGCGTGCTGACCATCCACGCCCATCGCTTCCGCACCCGTGAGCGCAACCGCGCCGATGCCCGGGCCAGACTTGCCGAGTGCATCGCGCGCGCCAGCGTCGCGCCGAGACCGCGCACGCCGACCAGGCCGCCGCGCGCCGCCAAGCGCCGCCGCATCGACGAGAAGACGCGCCGGGGACGGGTCAAGTCGTTACGCCGGCCCATTTCCGACACCGACTGACGCAGCGGCCGCGCTGGCGCGCCACCGCGTCCAGGGCGCCGGCCGGTGACACGGATGACCATCGCAGCCGGCATCATGGCTGGGGGAACGCGTGGCATCGCACAACGATCTGGCGAGTCTGCCGTCGTTTCCGTATCCTTGGAATCTATTGATCGCCCGCCGACTCCACGCCGCCCGATCCGCGCAACCCAAGCCCGCGCAACCCAAGCCCAGCGCTGGCGTCGATGGCGCCGCCATGGAACGCCGACCGTCCCCTGACCGCGAGCATGATCGAAAAAGATGCCCGAGGGGCGGCGAATGGGCCAAACCAGGGCGACGCGGACGCCTACTCGGTCGACCTGAGCCGCTCGGCGGCGTCGGCAACGCCTAAACCGCTGTGCAAGACGAGAATCCATGAAGCAACAGATCCAAGGATTGGTGCGCGCTGCGCTCGAGCAGTTGATCGCCCAAGCCATCCTCGACCCGGACACCTTCAGCGACGGGCTGCCGGAGCCGCAGATCGAGCGGACCCGTGACGACAGCCACGGCGACTTCGCCACCAATGCCGCCATGGTGCTGGCCAAACGCGCCCGCACCAAGCCGCGCGCGCTCGCCGAACGGATCGTCGCCGCCTTGCCCGGCTCCTCGTTCATCGAGCGGGTCGAGATCGCCGGCCCTGGTTTCATCAATTTTCACTTGGCCGCCGATGCCTTTCACGCCCAGGTCGCCGAGATCATCGCCCAAGGACCGAGCTTCGGGCGTTCCCGCATCGGCGCCGGCAAGCGGGTACAGGTCGAGTTCGTCTCCGCCAACCCCACCGGACCGCTGCATGTTGGTCATGGCCGGGGCGCGGCCTATGGCGCCGTGGTCGCCGATCTGCTGGAAGCGGTCGGCTTCGACGTGCATCGCGAGTACTACGTCAACGACGCCGGGCGGCAGATGGACATCCTCTGCGCCTCGGTCTGGCTGCGTTATTTGGAACTCTGCGGCGAGACGCTGCGTTTCCCGAGCAACGGCTACAAGGGCGACTACGTCTGGGATATCGCCGCTAGCCTGCACCGCGAACATGGCGATGATTACCGGGTTGCCGCCGACCTGGTGATGGCCGGTCTGCCGGCCGATGCGATCGCCGGCGAGCCGAACGGTGACAAGGAGGCGCACATCGATGGGGTGATCGCCAACGCCAAGCGGCTGCTCGGCGACAACCGCTATCGCTTCGTCTTCGAACTCGGCCT
The DNA here is from genome assembly GCF_046541315.1 of Halochromatium sp. Classification (GTDB taxonomy): domain Bacteria; phylum Pseudomonadota; class Gammaproteobacteria; order Chromatiales; family Chromatiaceae; genus Lamprobacter. The sequence goes on from NZ_JBKHDN010000005.1 coordinate 11,085, forward strand.
GAACACCATCCTCGACGATATCCGCCAGGATCTCGGCGAATTCGGCGCCCACTATCAGGAATGGTATTCGGAGCGCACGCTCACCGAGAGCGGCGCGGTCAACCGTGCCATCGAGCGCCTGCGCGCGGCCGGTCATCTCTACACCCAGGCCGGCGCGCTTTGGTTTCGCTCCAGCGCCTTCGGCGACGAAAAGGATCGGGTGCTGGTGCGCGAGAATGGCCAGACCACCTATTTCGCCTCCGATATCGCCTATCACATGGACAAGCTCGAGCGCGGCTTCGAGCGGGTGATCGATGTCTGGGGGGCCGATCACCACGGCTACGTCCCGCGCGTGAAGGCGGCACTGACCGCGCTTGGCGATGCGGCCGAGCGGCTCGATGTGCTGCTGGTGCAGTTCGCGGTGCTCTATCGCGGCGGCGAAAAGGTGCAGATGTCGACCCGCTCGGGCGAGTTCGTCACCCTGCGTCAACTGCGCAAGGAGGTCGGCCGCGACGCGGCACGCTTCTTCTATGTGATGCGCCGCTGCGAGCAGCACATGGACTTCGATCTCGATCTGGCCAAGAGCCAGTCGGCGGATAATCCGGTCTATTACTGCCAATACGCCCATGCGCGGGTCGAAAGCGTGCTGCGTCAGGCCGCGGACAGAGGCATCCTGGTCGAGCCGAGCCCGGGCATCCGCCATCTCGATCGGCTCGGCGAGCCGCACGAGCTGGCCTTGCTGAAGATCCTGCCGCGCTACCCGGAAGTGGTCGAGGCCGCGGCGCTCGGCCATGAGCCGCATCTGCTGACGACCTATCTGCGCGAGCTGGCCAACGCCTTCCACACCTATTACAACGCGCATCAATTCCTGGTCGATGACGACGCGCTGCGCGACGCGCGCATCAAGCTGATCCTCGCCGTGCGTCAGGTGTTGCGGAACGGCCTGGGGCTGATCGGTGTCTCCGCGCCCGAACAGATGTGAGCGAGGCATCGATGCCGAAAGACTACCGCCAACCCACTGCCAGTGCGCGCCGCCGTGGCAATCGTCGCGGCACCTGTGCCTTTTGGTTCCTGCTCGGCGGCCTGCTTGGCGCCTTCGGTGTCGGCTACGCCTGGATGATGCATGAGCCGACCGCATCGGCTCCCGGCAGCGAGCAGGCGAGGACCCGCCCGCCGGCGAACCCGCCCCAGGAACGCACCTTCGACTTCTATAGCCTGCTGCCGGAAGAGGAGGTGCTCGTCTCCGAGCAAGAGGACAGCGAGCCGCCAGCCCTACCGCTACCGCCATCGCCGTCCAGTGGCGAGACCTCCGCGCCCTCCCGGCCGAGATCGCAGCCGACCGACGCTGGGACCGACGCTGGGACCGAAACCGGGGCCGACGCTGGGGCCGAAACCGGGGCCGAAACCGGGGCCGAAACCGGGGCCGAGCGCGACACCGCAGCCGCAAGGCCAGCGCCACACGCGGCACCGAGCGCGGCGTCCGGCGGCGGCCAGGGCAGCTACTTGCTCCAGCTCGGCTCCTTCCGCAGCAGCGCGGACGCCGAGCGGCTCAAGGCACAGCTGGCGTTGAAGGGCATTCAGACCAGTATCCAGACCGTGACCATCGACAACGGCCAGACCTATCATCGCGTGCGCACCGCCAGCCATGAAAAACCCCAGGCGCAGGCGCTGCGCGCCAAACTCGAGGATGAGGGCCAGGAAAGCATCATGATCCGCGTGCGTTGACCGCTCGCAGCCCTTGTCCACGCCGCAAGGTGTACACTTCGCATCATCTCGACAGTCGACTCAGTGGCAAGCCTCGATGTCCAACGATAAGACGACCCATTTTGGTTACCAGGAAGTTCCGGTCAAGGAAAAGGCCGAGCGTGTGCGCGCCGTGTTCGACTCGGTCGCCTCGCGTTACGATCTCATGAACGATCTCATGTCGATGGGCATCCATCGCCTCTGGAAGCGACGCACCATCGAACTCGCCGGCGCGCGGCGCGGTCAACGCGTGCTCGATCTCGCCGCCGGCACCGGCGATCTGGCCGAGCGGTTCTCGCGCATCGTCGGCCCTTCCGGCAGCGTGGTGATGTCCGACATCAACCAGGCCATGCTCGAGCAGGGGCGCGCGCGGCTGGTCGATGCCGGCGTCGTCGGCAATCTCGATTACGTCCTCATCGATGCCGAGAAGATCCCCTTCGCCGATGACAGCTTCGATTGCGTCACCATCGGCTTCGGCCTGCGCAATGTCACCCACAAGCAGTTCGCGTTGAACGAGATGTTCCGCGTGCTGCGTCCCGGCGGTCGCGCCCTGGTGCTGGAGTTCTCGCATCCGACCGCCAAGCCGCTGGCCAAGGCCTACGATCTCTATTCGTTCTCGGTGTTGCCGACACTGGGGCGCGTGGTCGCCGGCGACCCCGAGAGCTATCGCTATCTGGCCGAATCGATTCGCATGCATCCGGACCAGGAGACCCTGCGCGCGATGATGGAGCAGGCGGGCCTGGAACGCTGCGAGTTCTTCAACCTCACCGGCGGCATCGTCGCCATCCATCGCGGCTATAAGTTGTGAGTACCGAGACCCAGACCCCCAGCCTGGCGCTACCCACTGCGGTGCTGGCGCCCACCGAGGCCCTGATCAACCGCCTCCTGGCGCTCGACCCCGAGGGCGCGGCCGGCCTTGCCAAGGTGCAAGGGCAGGTGTTGCGGATCGCACTGAGCGGCTTCGGACTGCACCTGCATGTCGTCCCCGAGGGCAACGCCTTGCGTCTGTTCGGCGACTATGCCGCCGCGCCCGATTGCCAGGTCAGCGCCACGCCGGCGGCGCTGCTGAACCTGGCCCTTGCCGAGCATCGCGAGGACGAGATCTTCAGCGGCGCGGTCGAGATCGAAGGCGATAACAGCCTCGCCCAGCGCATCGGCGACGTGCTCAAGGGCCTGGATATCGATTGGGAAGAACAGCTCTCGACCCTGGTCGGCGACAGCATCGCCCAGCGCATCGGCCAGCAGGCGCGCGCCGGCGGCCGCTGGGCCCGGCACAGCGGTCGGACGCTCACCTCCGATCTGCGCGAATACCTCATCGAGGAAGGCCGTTTCTTGCCCAGCGAGACCGAGATGCAGGGCTTTCTGGGAGGCGTCGACCAGCTGCGCGATGACGTCGAACGGCTCGAGGCGCGCGTCGCGCGGCTCGCTCGCCGTCTCGGTCAGACCTCCGCTCCCGATCCCACCTGATCCTGCCGTCGCCTAGCGAGCCTCAAGCACCCAGCCGCCGAGCCTGTCATGTTTCGCCTCTCGCAGTCGCTGCGGCTGCTCCATATCAATGTCGTGCTGCTCCGGCATGGTCTCGACGAGGTCATCGTCGCGACCAAGCTGTTCCGGCCGCTGCGCTTTTTCCTCTATCTCGCGCCCTGGCACTGGTACCGACGGGCACTGCCCGCCTATCCGGTGCGGGTGCGCCTCGCGCTCGAGGAGCTGGGGCCGATTTTCATCAAATTCGGCCAACTGCTGTCGACACGGGTCGATCTGCTGCCGGAGGAATTGGCGGTCGAACTGGCACGGCTGCAGGACCGCGTACCGCCCTTCCCCGGCCCGGTGGCACGCGGTTTGATCGAGAAGGCCTGGGGCGTTCCGGTCGAAAGCGTGCTCGATGAGTTTCAAGAGATCCCGCTCGCTAGCGCCTCGATCGCGCAGGTCCACAGCGGGCGCCTGAAGAACGGCCAAGCGGTGATCGTCAAGGTGCTGCGCCCGAACATCGAGCGCATCATCCGCCGCGATGTCGATCTGATGCTCACCTTCGCGCATCTGGCGCAGCGCTATTGGCCCGACGGCCGGCGGCTGCGCCCGGTCGAGGTGGTGCGCGAATACGAGAAGACCATCTTCGATGAACTCAACCTGCAACGCGAGGCCGCCAATGCCTCGCAGCTGCGGCGCAACTTCAAGCACAGCCAGATGCTCTACATCCCCGAGGTGTTCTGGGACTGGACCCGGCCCAACGTGATGGTGATGGAGCGCATCTACGGCACGCCGGTGTCGCAGGTCGAGCAGCTCAAGGCGCAGGGCATCAGCATGCGCCTGCTCGGCACCCGTGGCGTCGAGATCTTCTTCACCCAGGTCTTCCGCGATAACTTCTTCCACGCCGACATGCATCCGGGCAACATCTTCGTCGAGGAGACCGGGCGCTATATCTCGGTCGACTTCGGCATCGTCGGCAGCCTGACCAAGGAAGACCAACGCTATCTCGCCGAGAATCTGCTCGCCTTCTTCCGCCGCGATTACCGCCGCGTCGCCGAATTGCATGTCGAGTCCGGCTGGGTGCCCCGTGGCACCCGGGTGGAGGAGTTCGAGTCGGCCATCCGCACCGTCTGCGAGCCGATCTTCGAGCGGCCGCTGTCCGAGATCTCGTTCGGTGGCTTCCTGGTCAACCTGTTCCAGACCGCGCGCCGCTTCGACATGGAGATCCAGCCGCAGCTGGTGCTGCTGGAGAAGACGCTGCTCAATATCGAGGGCCTCGGTCGGCAGCTCTACCCGCAGCTCGACCTCTGGACCACGGCCAAGCCGTTCATGGAGCGCTGGATGCGCGAACAGATCGGCCCGCGCATGCTGGCGCGGCGCTTCGCGCACAACTGGCCCGCCATCGCCGAGCGCCTGCCGGACATCCCGGTGGCGGTGAACCGCATCATCGATCAGCTCGAGCATCAGGCTGCGCTCTATCCCGAAGGCGGCAGTCGCGGCCTGACCGGGTTGACCAGCCAGATCAAGACCAACCATGCGCGCACCACCGCGACGCTGACCGCCCTCGCCCTGGCCGGACTGGCCACGGCGCTGATCCTGATCCCGCCACCCAGCACGCCGATCCCGCTGCTCGCCCCAGGCGCGGCGATTGCGATGCTGGTGACCAGCGTGCTCATCCTCTGGCGCCATCTGCTCGCGCCGCGGGAACGCTAGGCGCCAGCGGCCGCTTTCAGGCCTGCGGCGGGCGCCGATCAGGCCACTCGATGCGGCCCGCAGCGGCGCTCGATGAAGAGACTGTTGCCGGCTTGCAGCTTGGCCATGTGCTTGGCGTCGGCGGCCATGGTCGCGACATCGTGGAACGAATTGCAGCAGCTCGGATCGGGCCGCACGGCGCCCAGCGAGAGGCTGAGAAAGGGAAAGAACACGCGATTGCCTTGACGGTCCTCGCCCCAGAGGCCGCCGTTCTCGCGGTCGGTTGCGTTGTAGAACGTCGGTGCCAGCGCCTCGAAGGTCGACAGGATGCGCTGGCAACGCGCCTCCCAGTCTTCGTCCTCGAACAGGAGGACGAAATCGTCGCCGCCGACATGGCCGACGAAATCGCCGAGTGCGCTACACTCGCTGAGCAACAGTGTCGCTACCGCGACGATCACCTCGTCGCCCTTGCTGTACCCATAGGCGTCGTTGAACGGCTTGAAGTGGTCCAGATCGACGTAGACGACCACGAACGCACGCCGCTGGCGCAGCCTCTCGTTGATCCGCTGATTGATCGGGACGTTGCCCGGCAGGCCACTCAACGGATTGGCATGGCGCGCGGTTTGCAGTTGCAAGGCGGTGATCTCGCGCAGCAGATCGACCATATAGCCGACGCCCAGGTAACGGCCGTTGCGCGTGACCAGGAAGTCCGGCTGGGCATTGCTCTGATGGTAATCGGTGAGTCTTTGACTGACCTCGCTGATCGGCGTGTCATGCTCGACCATCACCGGTCTGGTATCCATGAATAAGCGGATCGGTTTCCTGCCATGCAGATCGCGCCCATAACGGCTCAGGAACAGATTCATGAAATCCATGCGCCGCACCAGCCCGAGCGGTTTGCCCTTCTCCACCACCGGCAAGGATTGCAATTGGCGGCTGGCATGGAAGACGTCGCCGACTTCCTCGACGCTATAGTCCGCGCGCACGGGCGGGATCTCGGTCGCCAGCCCGGCGACCGTCGCCGTCAGGGCTTCGTCCGGTCCGATCGCGGCTTCGGCGCCGTCGGAAAACAGCTTTTTGCGCAGCCGTTTCCTTGGCGCTGGGTCGAACGCGCCGAGATGGGCGCCCTGGAGGAGCGGGATGCCGAGCGCCTCGGCGGTGCGCAGATCGCGCTCGCTGTCGACCCCCCTCGCCACCACCAACGCATTGAAACGTCGAGCGATATCCAAGGTGGCGCGGATGAAATCATGGTGCCGCGCAGCGCTTCGCAGGCCTTCGATCTGGCCGTGACTGAGTTCGATATAGTCCGGGCGCAGCGCCTCCACTGCGCGCAGCGCGCCATGATTGTCGCCGAAACCGCACAGGGTGAACTCGATGCCCAGCGCGCGCAGATCGGCGAACAGCCGGCTCAAGGCCTGCACGCTTGAATGGGCGCGATACTCGGAGAGCCCCAGCACCAGTCTGTCCGGCGCCAGCCCAGCCTGCGTGAGGGTCTCATGCAGCCGCTCAGCGCAAAAGCCGGGGTCGTAGAGGGCCGCTCGTCTGAGCCGATAGAAGAGCTTACCGCCGAGGCCTTGCGCCCGGAACGGCCTAGCGAGGCTGTCAAGGGCGGCTAACGCCAGCTCCGCCGCGCGTCCGCAATGCTCGGCCACGCCGAACAAGGTCAACGGCAGGCGAAGCGGGCTGTCGGCGGGGCCGCTGACCTGACCGCGATAGCCATGCGGGTCGCGCAGACGCCATTCGGCGATCGGCGCGAAGGCCGGCACGAGGGCCTGTCGCGCCAAGATCTGATCGAGTTCGCGCAGGCAGGCGTCATCGATATCGTCGCCCGTGCCCGGATCGTCGCAGAGGGCATGGCCAAGGCGGGGGTTGTGGGTGCCGTCGGGTCGAGTCAATGGGCAGTGATCCATCACGGAGTCGACTAACCCGTAGCTTAGCAAAATCGAGTGTCGCTTTCGTGACCATCGGCCGCATCAGCCGACACCGAAACAGCCCTCTCGGCATCTGCGGGCTTCACCTCATGAGGGGCGGATCTTGCGCGGATGGCCGGCCTTCTCCAGTTCATCGAGATAGGTCCGCCAGAGTTCCTCCTGGTTCTCGCCGAGCTTATAGAGGTATTCCCAGGAATAGATGCCGGTGTTGTGTTCATCGTCGAAGTACAGGCAGACGGCATAGTTGCCGACCGGCTCGATGCGATCGATGTTGACGTCTTCCTTGCCGACCTGGAGCACGCGCTGCCCCGGCCCGTGCCCTTGCACCTCGGCCGAGGGCGAATAGACGCGCAGGAACTCCACCGGCATGGTGAAGTGCTTGCCGTCGTCGAAGCGGATCTCGAGCACGCGCGAGCTACGATGGAGATTGAATTCGGTTGGGGTTGGCATGAGGACTCCTTGCTGTGGACCGGACCGCTCTCGGCGGCTTGCGGTCAACGTGGGGGTTCAGCGACCAATACCGAAGCCGCACGCGATCTGCGTCACGGCGATTTCCGGCAAGCGCCTAAAGGATGTAGCGCGAGAGATCCTCGTCGGCGGCCAGCTCGTTCAGGTTCTGGTCAACGTACCCGGCATCAATGGTGACCGTGACCCGGTCCATCTCGGTGGCATTGAAGGAGATATCCTCGAGCAGGCGTTCCATCACCGTATGCAAACGGCGGGCGCCGATATTCTCGGTGCGCTCGTTGACCTGATAGGCGATCTCGGCGATGCGGCGAATGCCATCCTCGGTAAAGGCGATGGTGACCCCTTCGGTCGCCAGCAGTGCCGAGTATTGATCGGTGAGCGATTCATCGGGTTCGGTCAAGATACGGATGAAGTCGTCCGAGGTCAGCGCCTGCAATTCGACCCGGATCGGCAGCCGACCTTGCAGCTCTGGCACCAGGTCCGAGGGCTTGGCCAGATGAAAGGCGCCGGAGGCGATGAACAGGATGTGGTCGGTCTTGACCATGCCATGCTTGGTCGAGACGGTGCTGCCCTCGACCAACGGCAGCAGATCGCGCTGCACGCCCTCGCGCGAGACATCGGCGCCCCCGCTCTGCTCGGCGCGGCGCGTCACCTTGTCGATCTCGTCGAGGAAGACGATGCCGTTTTGCTCGACGTTGGTCATCGCCGCGAGCTTCATCTCCTCCTCGTTGATCAGCTTGGCGCTCTCCTCGTCGAGCAGGATCTTGCGCGCCTCGGCAATGCGCAGCTTGCGCCGCTTGGAGCGGTTGGAGCCGAGATTCTTGAACAGCCCCTGCAACTGATTGGTCATCTCCTCCATGCCCGGCGGCGCCATGATCTCGACGCCCATGGTCCCCATGCTGACCTCGATCTCGATCTCGCGCTCATCGAGTTCGCCGGCGCGCAGCTTGTGGCGAAACTTCTCGCGCGTGCCGGAGCCGGCGCCGTGGCCGCGACTGTCCTCGTCGAAATTGGACGGTGGCGGCAGCAGGGCGTCGAGGATGCGCTCCTCGGTGGCGCTCTCGGCCCGGCCGCGGTTCTGCAGCATCTGCCGCTCGCGCTCCATCTTGATGGCGATATCGGCCAGATCGCGGATGATCGATTCGACATCGCGGCCGACGTAGCCGACCTCGGTGAACTTGGTCGCCTCGACCTTGATGAAGGGGGCCTCGGCCAGCCGCGCTAAGCGACGCGCGATCTCGGTCTTGCCGACCCCGGTCGGGCCGATCATCAGGATGTTCTTCGGCGTGATCTCCGAGCGCATCGGCTCCGGGATCTGCGATCGGCGCCAGCGATTGCGCAGCGCGATCGCGACCGCGCGCTTGGCCTCGTGCTGACCGACGATGTGCTTATCGAGTTCGGCGACGATGCGTTTCGGGGTGGTGGTGTCGGACATAAGTCAGAGGGATCAGCAAGACGCCTGAGGCGACTCGGCGCGCCACGACGCAGTTATGGGTCAATTCGGTGGGCCGGTCGGCCGCAGCAGCCTTGAGCCCGCTGCGGTCGCCGCATGCTGGCCCGCCGCACTAATCGTCGGCAAGCTCCTCGAGTACGAGGTTTCGGTTGGTGTAGATACAGATATCAGCGGCAATGGCAAGCGCGCGTTCGACGATCTCACGCGCATCCAGCTCGGTATTTTCCAGCAGCGCGCGCGCGGCCGACGCCGCGAACGAACCGCCGGAACCGATCGCCATCAGGTTGTACTCGGGTTCGAGCACATCGCCGGTGCCGGAGATGATCAACGAGGCCTCCTGATCGGCGACGCAGAGCATCGCCTCAAGCCGGCGCAGCATGCGGTCGGTGCGCCAGTCTTTCGCCAGCTCGACCGCCGAGCGGGTCAGATGGCCCTGATGCTTCTCGAGCTTGGCCTCGAAACGCTCGAACAGGGTGAAGGCATCGGCGGTGGCACCGGCGAAACCGGCGAGTACGCGTTCCTTGTAAAGGCGGCGCACCTTGCGCGCGTTGCCCTTGACGACGGTGTTGCCGAGCGAGACCTGACCGTCACCGCCGATGACGACATTGCGTCCCCGGCGCACGGAGAGGATGGTGGTTCCGTGGAATTCCTGCATCAGTCACCCTGTTTTAGCGTGGTAGGTCCGAGCGCCCCATCAGCCATTCATCGACCGCCCGCGCGCATTGGCGGCCTTCGCGGATGGCCCAGACGACTAGGGACTGACCGCGGCGCATATCGCCGGCGGCAAACACGCCCTCGACATTGGTGCAGTAGGCATTGGCGCCCTCGGTCGAGCCCTTCACGTTGCCCCGACCATCGAGTTCCAAGCCCTTCGTCTCCCGCAACTCATCGAGCATGCCCTCGTGCACCGGATGCACGAAGCCCATCGCCAAGAGCACGAGATCGGCCTTGAGCTGGGCCTCGGAGCCCTCGACCTCGGACATCTGCCAGCGGCCGTTCTCGTCCTTGTCCCAGTGCACCAGCACATAATTCAGCGCCGTCACGTTGCCCTCGGCATCGGCCTCGAAGGACTTGGTCAGCATATTCCACATGCGCTCGCAGCCTTCCTCCTGCGAGGTCGAGGTGCGCAGCTTATTCGGCCAGTCGGGCCAGGTCAGGCCCTTGTCTTCCTTCTCCGGCGGCTTATCGAGGATCTCGATCTGGGTGACCGATCGAGCGCCATGGCGGTTCGAGGTGCCGATGCAGTCGGAGCCGGTGTCGCCACCGCCGATGACGACCACGTGCTTGCCGTGCGCGCTGATGAAATCCTCGTCCGGCACATAGACGCCCTGCACGCGCTTGGAGTTGGCGCGCAGAAAGTCCATCGCGAAATGGATGCCGTTGTAGCTGCGTCCCGGCACATCGAGATCGCGCGGTTTTTCCGAGCCCCCGGCGAGCACGACGGCGTCGTACTCATCCATCAGCGTTGCCACCGGCAGATCGACACCGATGTGGCAGTTGGTGTGGAACTCGACGCCCTCGGCGCGCATCTGGCTCATGCGCCGGTCGATCATGGTCTTGGCGAGCTTGAAGTCGGGGATGCCGTAGCGCAACAGGCCGCCGATGCGATCCTCCTTCTCGTACAGCGAGATGGTGTGGCCGGCGCGCGCGAGCTGCTGGGCGCAGGCCAGTCCCGCCGGACCCGAGCCGACCACCGCGATACGCTTGCCGGTGCGATGGGTCGGCACCTGCGGCTTGACCCAGCCCTGCTCCCAGGCCTTGTCGGCGATGGCGCGCTCGATCGCCTTGATCGCCACCGGCTGGTCGTCGATGTTGAGCGTGCAGCTGGTCTCGCAGGGCGCCGGGCAGATGCGCCCGGTGAACTCGGGGAAGTTGTTGGTCGAGTGCAGAACCTCGATCGCCGCCTCCCAGTCCTGCTGATAGACCAGATCGTTCCAGTCCGGAATGATGTTGTTGACCGGGCAGCCCTGATGGCAATACGGGATGCCGCAATCCATGCAGCGCGCGCCCTGGATGCCGATCTCGGCATCGCTCATCGGCTGCACGAACTCGTGGTAATGGACGATGCGGTCCGAGGCCGGCTGATAGGCCAGCTCGGCGCGCTCGTACTCGATGAATCCGGTTGGCTTACCCATTCTCGACAACCTCTCTGAGCGTGGACGGGTGCGGCCGCGACGCACTCGGTGGCCGGCTCTGGCTCGATTGCATCTGCTCGAGCGCGCGTTTGTAATCGACCGGCATCACCTTGACGAAGCGGCCGAGCATCGCCGGCCAGTCGTCGAGGAGGCGCCGGGCGACGGCGGAATCGGTGTAGTGCAGATGACGCTCGATGAGCTGGCGCAGGCGCAACGCATCATGGCGCGTCATATCGTGGCTGAGATCGACGAAGCCGTGCGTCTCGAGATCGCCGCCCTGATGCTCCAGCGCCTCGAGCGCCGCATCCTCGGCCGCGATCGGCTCCAGTTCGACCATCGCCTGATTGCAATGCTCGGCGAAGGTGCCTTGCTCATCCAAGACATAGGCGATGCCGCCGGACATGCCGGCCGCGAAATTGCGCCCGGTCGGCCCCAAGCAGACCATGACGCCACCGGTCATGTATTCGCAGCCATGATCGCCGACGCCCTCGACCACCGCCGTCGCGCCCGAGTTGCGCACACAGAAACGCTCGCCGGCCACGCCGCGGAAATAGACCTCGCCGCTGATCGCGCCATAGAGCACCGTATTGCCGACGATGATGTTGTCCTCGGCGCGTTCGATGCCGGCATGCTCGGGCGGGTAGATGATGATGCGCCCGCCCGAGAGACCCTTGCCGACATAGTCATTGGCCTCGCCGGCCAGCTCGATGGTGACGCCCCGCGCCAGCCAGGCGCCGAACGACTGACCGCCGATGCCATGCGCCTTGATGTGGATGCTGTCCTCGGGCAGCCCGGCATGACCGTAACGCTCGGCGACGCGACCAGAGAGCAGCGCGCCGACGGTGCGATGGAAGTTTTTGACCTCGGTCTCGATGCGCACCGGCTCGCCACGCGCGAGCGCCGGTTGCGCCTGTTCGATCAGCCGATGGTCGAGCGCCTTGTCGAGGCCATGATCCTGCTCCTCGCGGTTGTAGAGCGCGACCTCGGGGCCAACCGCGGGCTTGGTCAGGATGCGCGAAAAGTCGAGCCCCTTGGCCTTCCAGTGCTCGATCGCCTGACGCATCTCGATGCGATCCATCTGGCCGATCATCGCGTCCATGGTGCGGAAGCCGAGCTTCGCCATGTACTCACGGATCTCCTCGGCGACGAAGAAGAAGTAGTTGATCACGTGCTCGGGCTTGCCGGTGAATTTCTTGCGCAGCTCCGGGTCCTGCGTCGCCACCCCGACCGGGCAGGTGTTCAGATGGCACTTGCGCATCATGATGCAGCCCTCGACGATCAGCGGCGCGGTGGCGAAGCCGAACTCGTCGGCACCGAGCAATGCGCCGATGACCACATCGCGGCCGGTGCGCATACCGCCGTCGACCTGCACCGCGATGCGCCCGCGCAGCCGGTTCAGCACCAACGTCTGGTGGGTCTCGGCGAGACCGATCTCCCACGGCGAGCCGGCATGCTTGATCGAGGTCAAGGGGCTCGCGCCGGTGCCGCCGTCGTAGCCGGCGATGGTGACGTGATCGGCATGCGCCTTGGAGACGCCGGCGGCAACGGTGCCAACGCCGATCTCGGAGACCAACTTGACCGAGATGCGCGCCTTGGGGTTGACGTTCTTGAGGTCGTGGATCAGTTGCGCCAGATCCTCGATCGAGTAGATGTCGTGGTGCGGCGGCGGCGAGATCAGGCCCACGCCGGGGGTCGAATGGCGCACGCGCGCGATCTGCGCGTTGACCTTGTGCCCGGGCAGCTGACCGCCCTCGCCGGGCTTGGCGCCCTGGGCGATCTTGATCTGGATGTCATCGGCGTTGACCAGGTACTCGGTGGTGACCCCGAAGCGCCCCGAGGCCACCTGCTTGATCGCCGAGCGCGCCGGGTTCATCGAACCATCGGCCAGCGGCAGGAAGCGTTCCGGCTCCTCGCCGCCCTCGCCGGTGTTGGACTTGCCGCCGATCGCGTTCATCGCCTCGGCCAGGGTCGCGTGCGCCTCCTGGCTGATCGCCCCGAACGACATGGCGCCGGTGGCGAAGCGCTTGACGATCTCTTTGGCCGGCTCGACCTCCTCCAGCGGGATCGGCTGCTCGGCCCATTTCAGCTCCATCAGGCCGCGGAAGGTCAGCAGGCGCTCGTTCTGCTCGTTGATCAGGCGCGAATACTCGGCATAGGTGCCGGCATCGTTGGCGCGGGTCGCGTGCTGGAGCTTGGCGATGGTGTCCGGCGTCCAGACGTGGTCCTCGCCGCGCAGCCGGAAGGCGTAATCGCCGCCGGCATCGAGGTGCTTGCGCAGGATTTGCTCGTTGCCATAGCCGCGCGAATGCCAGAGCACCGCCTCGCGCGCGACCTCGGCCAGGCCGACGCCCTCGACCATGCTCGCGGTGCCGGTGAAGTACTTGGCGATGAACGCGCGATTAAGGCCGACCGCGTCGAAGATCTGCGCGCCGCAGTAGCTCTGGAAGGTGCTGATGCCCATCTTCGACATCACCTTCTTCAGGCCCTTGCCCACGGCCTTGATGTAGCGACCCTGCGCTTCTTCAAAGGTCAGCTCCCCGGCGCCGTCCATCCGCAGCCGCGGCAACAGCGACTGGATGGTATCGAAGGCGAGGTAAGGATTGATCGCCTCGGCGCCATAGCCCGCCAGGGTCGCGAAGTGATGCACCTCGAGCGCGCCGCCGGTCTCGACCACCAGCCCGGAACTGGTGCGCAGCCCTTGGCGGATCAGATGATGATGCACCGCCGAGGTGGCCAGCAGCGCCGGGATCGGGATGTAGTCGGCGTTGGTGTTGCGGTCCGAGAGGATGAGGATATTGTGACCTTCATGCACCGCCGCCTCGGCCTCCTGGCACAGACGTTCCAGCGCCGGCGCCATGCCGTCCGCGCCCTCGGCGGCCGGATAGACCATGTGCAGGTTCTTGGTGCGGAAGGCGCCGCCGGAGTTGTCCTGGATGTGGCGGATGCGCTCCAGATCCTCGTTGGTCAGCACCGGCTGGTCGACCTCCAGGCGCCAATGCTGGCCGGCCTCGTTGAGGCCGAGCAGATTCGGCCGCGGGCCGATCAGCGAGACCAGCGACATCACCAGTTCCTCGCGGATCGGGTCGATGGCCGGATTGGTGACCTGGGCGAAGTTCTGCTTGAAGTAGGTCGATAGATGCTTGGAACGCGAGGACAGCACCGAGGGCGGATTGTCCGCCCCCATCGAGCCGACCGCCTCTTGGCCGGTCACCACCATCGGCGTGAGCAGGAACTTGAGGTCTTCCTGGGTATAGCCGAAGGCCTGCTGGGCATCGAGCAGCACGCTTTCTTCGGGTGCCATCGGCGCGACATCGGTCGGCAGCGAGTCGAGATGGATCTGGGTGCGATCGAGCCATTCCTGATAGGGCTTGGCCCCGGCCAGCTCGGCCTTGACCTCGGCATCGTCGATGATGCGGCCTTGCTCCAGATCGATCAGGAACATGCGGCCCGGCTGCAGGCGCCACTTCTTGACGATGCGCTCGTCCGGGATGTCGAGCACGCCCATCTCCGAGCCCATCACCACCAGGTCGTCGTTGGTGACCAGATAGCGCGCCGGGCGCAGGCCGTTGCGGTCGAGGGTGGCGCCGATCTGACGGCCGTCGCTGAAGGCGATCGCCGCCGGACCGTCCCAGGGCTCCATCAGCGCCGCATGGTACTCGTAGAAGGCGCGCCGCTTCTCGTCCATCAGATGGTTGCCGGACCAGGCCTCCGGGATCAGCAGCATCATCGCCTGCGCCAGCGAGTAGCCGCCCATCACCAACAGCTCGAGCGCGTTGTCGAAACAGGCCGAATCGGATTGGCCCTCGGGGATCAGCGGCCAGATGGTGTCGAGGTCCTCGCCGAGCACCTCGGAGCGCATGGTGTGCCGGCGCGCGGCCATCCAGTTGACATTGCCGCGCAGGGTATTGATCTCGCCGTTGTGGCAGATCATCCGGAACGGCTGCGCTAAGTCCCAGGTCGGGAAGGTGTTGGTCGAGAAGCGTTGATGCACCAGCGCCAGCGCCGACTCGAAGCGTTCGTCGCGCAGGTCGAGGTAGTAGTTGCCGACCTGGCTGGCGAGCAGCATGCCCTTGTAGTTGATGGTGCGCGACGACATCGAGGCGACGTAATAGGCGGTCTTGTCGTAGCCGTGCGCGCGGATCGCGTTGTCCATGCGCTTGCGCACCACGAACAGCTTGCGCTCGAAGGCGTCTTGATCGGGGCAGTTGTCGCCGCAGGCGACGAAGACCTGGCGCACCACCGGCTCGGTCGGCAGCACGCTCTCGCCGAGTTCGCGATTGTCGACCGGCACATCGCGCCAGCCGAGCAGGCCCTGGCCGCCCTCGGCCAGATGGCGCTCGACGGTCGCCTGCATCTCGGCACGCGCCGCCTCGTCCTTGGGCAGGAAGACCATGCCGACGCCATAGTGGCCGGGCGCGGGCAGCTCGAAATCGACCACGGCGCGGAAGAAGGTATCCGGCATCTGCACCAAGATACCGGCGCCATCGCCGGCCTTGGGGTCGGCGCCGACCGCGCCGCGATGGGTCAGCCGTTCGAGGATCTCGAGGCCCTGCTCGACGATGCGATGGCTCTTCTGGTTCTTGATATGGCACACAAAGCCGACACCGCAGGAGTCCCGCTCGTGCGCGGGATCGTACAGGCCCTGGGCGGCTGGATAGGCGCGAAGGTTCATCAGCGGACCTCCCTAAACCGGGTACATGGCGGTCGAAAATGACGTCCCCTCGGGGCCTTTGACCGTCGGGGAAGTTCCGGTTTGGATTAGATAGTGATTCGGCGCATGGGCCGGGGCGTGGCCATGCGCAACGTTGGGCGCGACATGAGGCGCGACAGACTAGGCGCTACGGCTAGCGAACCGCGAATCATACTGTGGATGCCGCCGCTCTGCCACGCGATTGCAGCGCGCGGGATCGCTTACCGGCCCCCGCCCCCGCCTCGGTGCGCCGCGATCAGGGCGTCTCATGCCGTGCCGGCCTGTGCCGAGGCGATGCTAGCACGCAGTAGCCCGGGATCGACATCGGCGGTCAGCACCGCCTCACCGATTCCTTTCAGCAACACCAGACGCAAGCGTCCCGCCTGCACCTTCTTGTCGATGGCCATCAGTTCGAGCCAGCGCTCGCCGCTCAGACCCGGCGGCGGCTGGATCGGTAGACCGCAGGCGGCGACCAGCGCGCGGATACGCGCCACGGCGGCGGCGTCGATCCAGCCCAGGCGCGCGGAGAGCTGCGCTGCCATCACCAATCCCACGCCGACGGCCTCGCCGTGCAGCCAGGTGCCGTAGCCGGTCCCGGCCTCGATCGCATGGCCAAAGCTGTGGCCGAGGTTGAGCAAGGCGCGCTGGCCGGCTTCACGCTCGTCGGCGGCGACGATCCGGGCCTTGTTCTGGCAGGAGCGCGCGATCGCCGTCGCCAGGGTCGCCGGCTCGCGGGCGCGCAAGGCCGGCACCCGGTCCTCGAGCCAGTCGAAGAAGGGCCGGTCGGCGATCAGGCCGTACTTGACCACCTCGGCCAAACCGGCGGACAGCTCGCGCTCGGGCAGCGTCTCGAGCGTGGCGGTATCGGCGATCACCGCGCGGGGCTGATGGAAGGCGCCGATCATGTTCTTGCCGGCCGGATGATTGACGCCGGTCTTGCCGCCCACCGATGAATCGACCTGCGCCAGCAAGGTCGTCGGCACCTGGAGGAACGGCACGCCACGTTGATAGCAGGCAGCGGCGAAACCCGCCATATCGCCGACCACCCCACCGCCGAGCGCGATCAGGGTGATGTCGCGGCCACAACGGCGCTCGAGCAGCGCGTCGAAGAGACGATTGAGCGTCGCCAGATCCTTGTAGCGCTCGCCATCGGGCAGGATCACCTGATCGCTCTCGAACCCGCTCAGGCCCGCGCGCAGTGCCTCCAGATAGAGCGGCGCGACCGTCGCGTTGGAGACGATCATCACCCGCTTGCCGCTGATGAACGGGCGATAGCAGTCGGGATCGGAGAGCAGATCACGCCCGATGAAGATCGGATAACTGCGCTCGCCGAGCGCGACGTCGAGCCGCTGACGCTCGCCGAGCGCCGCCGGGATCGGCTCCAGCATCGCCGCGCGCCTCTCTTCAGGCAGCGCCGCCGGCATGGGTCCCATGGGTCCAAGCGTGGACATGCTAGACCTCCTCGCCCTCGAGCCGGCGGCGGATCTCCTTGACCACCGAGACGGTGCCGCGCCGCTCGGTCGAGACCACCATGTCGGCGACCTGGCGATAGATCGGCTCGCGCTCGGCCATCAGCTCCCGCAGCCGCTGTTGCGGATCATCGGTATCGATGAGCGGCCGGCCGCGATCGCGCGCGGTGCGCGCGAACTGCTGCTCCGGGCTGCAATGCAGATAGATCACGAAACCGCGCGCCGCCAACTGCTGGCGATTCTCGGGCGTCAACACCACGCCGCCGCCGGTGGCCAGCACGATGCCGTCCTCCTGCGCCAGCTCCTCGACGACCCCGCGCTCGCGCTTGCGGAAGCCTTCCTCGCCCTCGAATTCGAAGATGGTCGGGATATCAACGCCGGTGCGGCGCTGGATCTCCTGATCGCTGTCGCGGAACTCGTAACCCAGCGCCTCGGCCAGTTGCCGGCCGACGGTGCTCTTGCCCGCCCCCATGGGGCCGACGAGAAAAATGTTAGGTGGTCTGATCATAGATATTAGGTATGCCAGATTTGCCGGACGCTAGCAAGCCGCCGACCGCATCGGACGCGCTCGTGGCGGTCGATCGGGGCGGGCCGGATCAGCGGATCGCAAGGTCCGGCTTCAGGATCTTCGGCGTCACGAAGATGAGTAACTCCTGGTTCGACTGCTGGCGCGAAGTCGTCTTGAAGAGGCGTCCAACCAGGGGTAAATCCCCCAACCAGGGCACCTTCTCGACATTCAGGCTCTCCTGCCCCTCGAACACCCCGCCGAGCACGATCGTCTCGCCGTTATCGACCAACACCGAGGTGCTCACGGCGCGCCTGTTGCGCAACGGATTGCCATCCACCGTGAAGGTGAAATCGGCCTCGTCCTTGTTGACTTCCAGGCGCATTTCCACGCGATCATCGGGGGTGATGTGCGGGGTCACATTCAGCTTCAGCGTCGCCGGCTCGTAGCGCACCGTGGCCGGCGAGTCATCCGTCGCCGGGGTCACCACCGGGATCTCCTGCCCGACCTCGATGATCGCCGGGGTTTGATCGGCGGTGACCACCCTGGGACTGGAGATGATCTCTCCGCGCCCTTCGCGCTGCATGGCCGAGAGTTCGAGCGTGATCAGGTGCGAGCCAACCTTGCCGAGGAGAAAATTGATCGCCGCCGAACCATCCTGGACCGGCAGATTGACCCACAGATTCGGCGCGCCGGCGTCGTTCCTCAGCGGATCCCCGGTACCCCGGGTCAGGGTCGAATTGAAGCGCTCGCCTTGACCATCTTCCCCAAATGGGCCCGTATCGAAAAATCCGTAGGGCCCAAGCCCTGCGCCCTCGTTGATCTGGCCGCCGCCCACCAGCAGCTCATTTTGACCCAGGGCGCCCGTCGAGCCACTGGCGCCGAAGCGCACGCCGAGATCGCGGGCAAAGCTGTTATTGGCGATCACCACGCGCGACTCGATCAGCACCTGCCGGACCGGCACGTCGAGGCGGGCGATCAGGGCGCGAATCGCCGTGATGCGCTCGGCGGTATCCTGGATGATCAGGGCATTGGTGCGCTGATCGAAGGTCACCGTGCCGCGCCTCGACAAGACCGGCGCCGGCGGCTCGGCAGGCTGTGCATCGAGGCTCGCGTCCATGTCGGCCTGGCCGAGCTCGGCGACCGCCTCGCGATGTCCCTGCAGCAACTCGACGAGCGCCTCGGCCTTGGCGTAATTGATCTGGATGAGTTCGGTGCGCAGCGGTGCCAATGCCTGCAACTGCTGGCGCGTCTTCGACGCGAGGACCTCGCGCGCCGCCAGCTCATCGGCCGGCGCGACCATGATGACGTTACCGCTCTGACGCTGCGCCAGCCCCTTGGTCTTGAGGATGATCGCCAACGCCTGGTCCCAAGGCACATTGCGCAGACGCAGCGTCATCCGGCCGCTGACGCTATCGCTCGCGACCAGATTCAAGTCCGTGACGTCGGCGAGCACCTGGAGCACCGCGCGTATCTCGATATCCTGAAAATTCAACGACAGGGGATCGCCGGTGTAAACGCCCTGTTCGGCTTCGCGCTGGGCGCCGGCGGTCTGGGTCGGCGCCCGGAATTCGACCGTGAACAGGCGATCGGTCTGATACGCCAGATAATCGAAGGGCGCGGTGGTCTTGATGCGGATCCGCACCTCATCGCCCACGGCACGCGACTCGACAGCGGCGACCGGCGTCCCGAAGTCGACCACCTCGAGGCGACGAAACAGCCGCCGTGGCAAGGCGGTCTCGCTGATGCCGACGACCACATCGCGCCCCTCCTCGGTCACGGCGACGCGCGTCTCGGCAGAAGGCAGATGAATGATGACCCGGCCCTCGCCGCCGGCGCCGCGACGGAAATCGATCTCCTCGATCGCGCCGACGCCCCTAGCGGCGCCGGCACCAGCGCGAGCGCCTGTGCCGGCCCCAGCGCGAGCACCTGCGCCAACGCCAGCGTGAGCACCTGCGCCAACGCCAGCACCAACATGAGCACCAGCACCGGAATCGGTGCCAGCGTCCCGCGCGGTCTCCCGCGTCGCCGTGCCCCGGCTCGATGGCTCGGGCGCGTCGCGGCGCCGGGCCTGCGGCGCGGCCGGTTCCGGATCCAACGCCACCCGCACCCGCTTGCCCTGGCGCTCGATCCGGTAAGGCACGCGCGCGTCCAGGTTGATCACGACCCGCGTCCGGTCGCCTGCCGCGATCGCCACCAGGCTGCGAGCGACGCCGAGATCGATCGGCAGCGGCTTGCGCGCGAGGCGGCTCGACACGCCGGGAAAATCGATCGCGATCCGCGCCGGATTCTCGGTCGCGAAATGGCTTGGAGCGGGCGGCACCGCGGAGAACAGCAGATCGATCTCGACCCGATGGCCGGGCAGCGAGGCGAATTCCGCGACCTCGAGGCTCGTGCTCGCGGCCGTTGCCGAGCCCAGGCCCGCCAGGATCAGGCCCGCCAGGATCAGGCCGATCCACGGCCATCGCCGCGGTTTAACTTGAGCGAGCAACCCCCGAAACCCAGCTGCAAGGCCTGTCATGATCGCTGCCACCTATTCTTTGAGTGCCATCGATGCCGGTCGCCGCGCCCATTGACCGGGCTGTTTTTCAACCGTCTCCGTCAGCCTCAGCGCATTCGGCTCGATACGGGTGATGCGGCCATTGTTGCGGCCAAGATACTGCCCCACCCGCACGCGATGCAGCGTCCCTTCAGGGCTGGTCACCAGCGCCCAGCGCGTCCCATGCCGCTCCAGGGTGCCGACCATGCGCAAGGCATCGAGCGGATACGCCTCCAGCGGCTCCTTGGCCCGCCGCGGGTCCGGCGAGAGGCCCGTGGGGCGCGTCTCCTGGGCCGCCTCGGCGGCTTGTTCGGCGGCCTGTTCATCCATCACGAACGGATCGCGGCGATCGCCGGGTCGATAGAGGAAGGCCTCCGCCAGAATCACCTCTGGAATCGGTTCGAGCGCCGCCGGCGGGCGCGCCTTGATCCGCTCGGCATAGGACTCGAGTCCTGCAAGCCCGGCATCGGCGCAGGCGGTCAGCAGGATTGCCACGGCCAACCCGAGCAGCCGCCAGTCGGCGCACGAGACGGCGCTTGAGGCGATGCTTGCTGCCCGCCGGCTCATTCCGCGTCGGCCTCCAGCGCGCGATAGGTGCGCACGGTCGCGCTCAGGCTCATCGCCCCCAAGGCCGCGCCCGGTTTCTGATCGCGCTCGATCCTGATGTCGTGCACCGTGACGATCCGTGGCAGCGCGGCCAAGCCACTGATGAAGGTCGCGAACGCATGATAGCGACCGCTCACGCGCACGCGAATCGGCAATTCCGCGTAAAACTCCCGGATGGACTCGGCGGCCGGTTGGAATAGCTCGAACTCGAGCCCGGCCGCGCGCCCGGTCCGCGACACATCCACCAGCAACGACGCCACCTCGGCCTCATCGGGGAGCTGGTGCAGCAGGGCCTCGAACGACGCCTCCAGCGCGTTCACCTGCCGCCGAGTTGCCTCCAGGCTGGCCGCCTTGGGCTGTTCGTGCTCGAAGCGCTGCCTCAGCTCCAGTTCCTGTTGCCGCGCGCTGTTCAGGCGCTCGAGCTGATCGCTGATGACGACCTGATACCAGCCGAGTGCGACCAACCCGCAGGCCATGGCGATGAGCACGGCCTTGGCGGCCAGAGGCCAGTCGCCGATGGTGGTGACATCGAGTTC
>NZ_JBKHDN010000006.1:0-28726 GCF_046541315.1 Halochromatium sp.
CGACCCGCCCGCCGAGGTCGGCGGCGTCGATCGCCTGGCGCAAGGCGGCGGCGGCCTCGGGCTTGTTGTCCTCGACGCCGATCAGCGCCCGCTGGGCCTTGACCAGATGCAGCATGATCCGCACGCCATCGAGGATGTCGGCGGCGCGCTCGCGCATCAGCAGGTCGTCGCAGGTGATGTAGGGCTCGCACTCGGCGCCGTTGATGACGAGCGTCTCGATCGGCTGATCCTGCCCCGGATTGAGCTTCACGCTGGTCGGGAACGAGGCCCCGCCCATGCCAACGATGCCGCTTGCGCGAATGCGCTCGCGCACCGTGGCGACCTCGCAGGCGTCGATCTCGGCGGCGGTTCTGGCCAGCGGCGGCGGCAGATCGCACCAGCGCTCCTCGCCATCGGTCTCGATCACCACGCAGGGCGAGCTGAGCCCCGATGGATGCGGAATCGGACGCGGCTCGATGGCGACCACGGTGCCCGAACTCGAGGCATGCACGGGCGCGCTGATGTAGCCTTGGGGCTCGCCGATCAACTGTCCCTTGAGCACCCGATCGCCCACCGCGACCCGGCAGCGCGCCGGCGCGCCGAGATGCTGTTGCAACGGCAACACGAGCTGAGACGGAAGCGGGGCGTCGGCGACGGGCCCGCGATTGGAGAGGGTTTTTTCATCCGGCAGATGGACGCCGCCGTGGAACTGCCACAGCTTGCGCTGACCACCGCCGAGGAGCGATCGGAGACCTGACATCGGGTAAAGCGTGCTCGTTGTTAAAGGCTGTTTAGGCGTCGCGCGCGCGCACCGCTGGCGCTTGCGGTTCAGGCGGCTTCGCGCTGTTCCGGCAGGAGCTCGGACGCGGGCGGTAGCACGACGCGCGGGCGCAGCGGGGTCGGATAGGGCCATTTCCAAGTGGCGATCGTCTCCGGCACCGGCACGAGATGGATGCAATCGACCGGGCAAGGGTCCACGCACAGGCCGCAGCCGGTGCATTCGCTGGCGAGGATGCCGTGCAATTGCTTGGCCGCGCCGACGATGGCGTCGACCGGACAGGACTGCAGGCACTTGGTGCAACCGATGCAGGTTTGCTCATCGATCACCGCGACCTGCTTCGGCGTTTCCTCGATCTCGCCGACCTCGACCGGCTCGCGTCCGAGCAGGTCGGCAATCGCCAGCATGGTGCCCTCGCCGCCCGGCGCGCAGAGGTTGATCTCGGCCTCGCCGGCGGCCACCGCCTCGGCATAGGGCCGGCAACCGGGATAACCGCACTGCCCGCATTGGCTCTGCGGCAGCAGCGCGTCGACCTGATCGGCGATCGGATCGCCCTCGACGCGGAAGCGAATCGCCGAATAGCCGAGCAGCAGCCCAAAGGCGACGGCAAGGGCCGCGATCGCCGCAATCGCTATCAACATCTCAATGTTCTCCTGGGGTCGATATCAGCGGTCGGCACCTCGCCGCAAGGCACCCCGGCCCGCCTCAGCCCCCGTTGCGTTGTTCCCCTTGGACTCTCTGGAATCCCAAGCCGGTATCGCCACCAGCTTAGACCGAAACCAAACCGGCAAACCCCATGAAAGCCAGGGACATGAGTCCAGCGGTCACCATTGCGATCGCGCTGCCTTGAAAGGGTTCCGGCACATCGGCCACCGCGACCCGCTCGCGCATCGCGGCAAAGAGCACCAGCACCAGCGAGAAGCCGATGGCGGCGCCAAACCCGTAGAGCGCCGACTCGAGGAAGCTGCGTTGCTCCTGGAGATTGAGCAGCGCGACGCCAAGCACCGCGCAGTTGGTGGTGATCAGCGGCAAGAAGATGCCGAGCACCTGATAGAGCACCGGGCTGGTCTTGTGCATCACCGTCTCGGTGAATTGCACCACGACCGCGATCACCAGGATAAAGGCGATGGTTCGCAGGTACTCGATGCCGAGCGGCACCAGCAGATAGGTATTGACGATCCAAGTGGTCACCGCCGCCAACGTCAGCACGAAGGTGGTCGCGAAGCCCATGCCGATCGCGGTCTCGAGCTTCTTCGAGACGCCCATGAACGGACACAGGCCCAAGAATTTAACCAACACGAAATTGTTGACCAAGACCGTACTGACCAAGATCAACGCATATTCTGTCATTATCCCCACCTACCTCATCAGGTTCCCAAGACCCGCAGCCGACCACGAACGCTCAGCATGGCCATCGCGCGGGCCGCAGCTTACTGCGATTTGTGCAGTGCAGCAAGACCGTCATAATCAGCATGACCCACTCTAGCAATCGGCCTGGTGTCAAGCGTTGACCGTCATCACATCAGACGCTCAACCGAGCATTTCCGTTGGTCTTGTCACTCCCACTAAGAGACATCGAAGATGAACGACATCCCGCTACCCGCCATCGAATTCGCCCTCTTCATGGGCCTGGTTGCCTGGCTCTTCTTGCGCAAGGGCTGACCCGGCAGGATCACGACAGCGCTTTAGGGCGATGGATTTGTGAGCGCCTATCCCGCTAGAATGTACGGCTCACAAGATCCCCTGCACCGCTGCCCGAGCCTCGTCCAATGGCGACGCCCACGCAGCGGACAACCCGATTCAGGAGCCCGCATGGCCGAGCAACTCACGCTTTCGATCATCAAACCCAACGCCATCGCCAAGAACGCGATCGGCGCCATCTGTAGCCGCTTCGAGCAGGCCGGATTAAGGATCGTCGCCGCCCGCATGCTGCACATGAGCCTGGAGCAGGCCAGCGCCTTCTACGCCGAACATCAAGGCAAGCCGTTCTTCGACGAGCTGGTCGGCTTCATGACCTCGGGGCCGGTATTGGCGATGGCGCTGCAGGGCGAGGACGCGATCGCCAAGAACCGCGAACTCATGGGCGCGACCAACCCTGCCAACGCCGAGCCCGGCACCATCCGCGCCGATTTCGCCGACTCCTTCACCGAGAACGCGGTCCACGGCTCCGACGCCCCGGACACGGCCGAGCGCGAGATCGGCTTCTTCTTCCCCGACGGCATCTGCGAGCGCACCCGCTGATCGGCAGCGAGGCGAGCGCGCCGCGCGCCCCGCCTCCATTCGACCCTCTCGGTCGAGCATCCAGCCAACCTCCAGGCCGCCAGCTCCCACCGCAACAGCAGGCAGGAACCCCAGGCGATGCAACAGGCACCGCAGATCACGCCCGACCTTCGCATCCCACTGCTCGATCTCGACCGCGCCGGCGTCGAGGCCCTGACCGTGAGCTGGGGCTTCAAGCCGTACCACGGCCGCAATCTGTTCCGGTGGCTGCACAAGCACGGCGTCTCCGATCTCGAGGCGATGACCGATCTCTCCAAGGCCCTGCGTGAACGCCTGGCCGCCGAGACGCTCATCGATCTGCCGCGCGTGGCGCTCGAGCAGCCGTCGCCGGACGGCACCATCAAGTGGCTGTTCGATCTCCACGACGGCCAGCGCGTGGAGACCGTGCAGATCCCGGAGGAAGACCGCAGTACGCTCTGCGTCTCCTCGCAGGTCGGCTGCGCGCTCGACTGCCGCTTCTGCGCCACCGCCCGCCAGGGCTTCAGTCGCAACCTGAGCACCGGCGAGATCAT
This sequence comes from Halochromatium sp., assembly GCF_046541315.1. Lineage (GTDB taxonomy): Bacteria > Pseudomonadota > Gammaproteobacteria > Chromatiales > Chromatiaceae > Lamprobacter. Next base: position 3,550 of record NZ_JBKHDN010000006.1, read on the forward strand.
CGCCCAGGTCTGGCATGCCACGCGGGCGCTGGGCAAGCCGCCGACCAACATCGTCATGATGGGCATGGGCGAACCGCTGGCGAACTTCGACGCGGTGGTCCGGGCGATGGCAATCATGCAGGACGATTTCGCCTATATGCTGGCGAAGACGCGCGTGACCCTGTCGACCTCCGGCATCGTGCCGAACATCTACCGGCTCGCCGAGATCAGCGCGGTCTCGCTCGCCGTCTCCCTGCACGCGCCCGATAACGCCTTGCGCGATCAGCTCGTCCCGATCAACCGCAAGTATCCCCTGGAGCAGCTGATCCCCGCCTGCAAGGCCTATCTGCGCGGCGAGCCACGCCGGCGGGTGACCTGGGAATATGTGATGCTCAAGGGGATCAACGACAGCGATCGTCATGCCAAGGCCCTGATCCGGCTGCTCGAGGGCACGCCGTCGAAGGTCAACCTGATCCCCTTCAACCCCTTTCCGGGCAGCGGTTTCGAGACCAGCGACCCCGAGCGTATCGAGGCCTTCCGGCAACGCCTCAAACGCTCCGGCCTGGTCGCCACCACCCGCAAGACCCGCGGCGATGAGATCGCCGCCGCCTGCGGTCAGCTCGTCGGCCAGGTGCAAGATCGTCGTCAGCCGCGGGCCGAGGCCAGGCTCCCGGTGACGCTCGGCCGGTGATGGCTTGCAGCAGGGGCCACCGCGGGTCGCTCATCCCAGGCTTGGGCAGCCTCCTCCTGGCGCTTGCGCTGAGCGGCTGCGGTCGCGCGCTGGGGCCGCGCCCGGACCTGCCAGAGGGCGAGAGCCCCGCCGACCTCTACGTCGATTTGGCCACCGAGTACGTCCAGAGGGGACAGTTGGAGACCGCGCTCGAACGCGCGCAGCAAGCGGTCGCCACCGACCATCGCAGCGCGCGCGCGCATTACATCCTCGCCATCGTCCAGGAGCGGCTCGGTCAGCGCGAGGAGGCCCAGCGCGCGTTCGCCAAGGCGGTCAAGCGCGCGCCCGGGAATCCCGACTACCGCAATGCCTGGGGAGCGGTCCTGTGCGCCGAGGGGCGCTACGACGAGGGGCTCGCCGAGATCGAGGCGGCACTCGCCGAGCCGCTCTATCAAGGCCGCGAAACGGCGCTGATGAACGCCGCCGACTGCGCGCGCAAGGCCGGTCGAGAGGCTGATTCCGACCGCTATCTCCAAGCGGCGCTGGCGCACGCGCCGGGTTTTCCGCCGGCATTACTCGCGCTCGCCAAGCGTCATTATCAGCAGGGCGACTATCGCAGCGCACGATCGCTCATGGCGCGTTATTCTCACACCAGCGTGACGACCCCCGCAGCACTCCTGCTCGCCGCGCGGATCGAGCGGCAGCTCGGCAACGAACCACTCGCGCGCGCGCTCGAGCGCACCCTGCGCCAGCGCTTCCCCCATTCACCCGAGGTGATCGAACTGTGACCATGGCCGACGAGGCAGACCCGCCCAACCCCGAACAACCGAGACCCAGTGTCGCGGACACGGCGATCCCGGACTCGCCCGGGCGTCAGCTGCGCCAGGCGCGCGAAGCGCGCAAGCTCGACATCCCGCATGTCGCCACGGCCCTGCGGCTGACGCCAGGGGTGGTCGACGCGATCGAGCGCGATGACTACGCGCCACTGCCCAGCGCCACCTTCGTTTCGGGCTATATCCGTGGCTACGCGCGGCTGGTCGGGCTCGACCCGGAGCGGCTGAATCAGAGCTTTCGTCGCCTGCACCCCGATGCCGAGCCGCCGCCACGCCATGTCGCTCGCGGCGATCGGCAGGGCGCGCCGGACGAAGGCGGCGGCAGCGGCGGCTTTCTCGTCCTGCTCCTGATCGTCCTCGCCGTGGCGGCCGGCGGCTATGCCTGGTGGGTCATGCGTCCTGGGCTTGACGAGCAAGCGCGGCCTGCCGCGACACCCGAGCCTGCCGCGCCGCAACCCGCCCCCCCGGGCACGTCACGGCGCGACCCGGCATCGGAACCAGCACCGGAGCCGGCACCGGAACCAGCACCGGAACCAGCGGCGGGCACCGACACCGACGCCTTCTCCGCGCGCGAGCGGGCTCGCTCTCCCTTGGCCGAGCCGCCCGCCAGCGCCGTCGATGCCGGCCCAGGGACCGATGCCGAGAGCGGCCCCGAGCCCGGCCCCGAGCCCGGCCCCGAGCCCATCCAGACCAGCCCCGATGTCAGGATGGCTGAACCGGACGCGGAGCCGCCCGCCTCGGCCGCCGACCCGCTCCCCGAGGCCATCGACAGCCCAACCGCCGACACCACCGCCCCCCTGACCGAGCCGCTCCCATCGCCGCCGAGCCCCGAGGTCGAACGGCCTGACCCGAGCGCGACGGAACCGCCCGCGGATGCAGAGGACGCGGCGAGCGCGACGGCAGCGGCCGTCGAGCTGAACTTCAGCGGCCCCTGCTGGGTCGATATCCGCGACGCCACCGGCGAGGTCTTGCTGTTCGGCGAGATGAGCCGAGGCGACCGCGAGACGCTCGCCGGCGAGCCGCCTTACTCGCTGGTGATCGGCAACGCCGCGGCGGTCGAGTTGAGCGTCGGCGGAGCGCCCTATGACCTGCGCTCGGTCGCGCGTGGTAACGTGGCCCGCTTCGAGCTCGACCCCGCCGAGATCGGCGCTCGAACCCCAAACGGCTCCCCCAATTCGACCACTGACGCGACGCCGAGCGCGCGCGACTAGGACCCCAAGCGATGGCAAGGCAGACCCCCCCGCGCGCAATCCGTGGCATGCACGACCTGCTCCCGGGCGAGAGCGCGCGCTGGCAGCAGCTCGAGGACCGCGCCCGCGCGGTGCTCGAGCGCTACGGCTACCAGGAGATGCGCACTCCGCTGGTCGAGCAGAGCGAGCTGTTCAAGCGCTCGATCGGCGAGGTCACCGATATCGTCGAGAAGGAGATGTACAGCTTCGAGGATCGCGGCGGCGACCAGCTCAGCCTGCGCCCCGAGGGCACCGCCAGCTGCGTGCGCGCGGCGATCGAGCACGGTCTTCTGGATCAACCCCGACGCATCTGGTATCGCGGCCCGATGTTCCGCCGCGAGCGCCCGCAGCGCGGCCGCTATCGCCAGTTCCATCAGATCGGCGTCGAGGTCTTCGGTCTGGCCGGTCCGGATATCGACCTCGAGGTGATCCTGCTCACGCGCCGGCTCTGGCAAGCACTGGGGCTCGGTGACCTGCGGCTGGAGATCAATAGCCTGGGCGACAGCGCCGAGCGCGCCGTCTATCGCGAGCGGCTGGTCGCCTATCTGCGCGACCACCAGGATCGACTCGATGCTGACAGCCGCCGGCGCTTGGAGACCAACCCCCTGCGCGTGCTGGACTCGAAGAACCCGGACCTGCAGCCACTCATCGCCGCGGCGCCAAGCCTGAGCGAGGCGCTCGGTGGCGCCTCGCGCGCGCATTTCGAGGCCCTCTGCGCCGGACTCGATCGTGCGGGCATCGCCTACCGGATCAATCCGCGCTTGGTGCGCGGGCTTGACTATTACAATCGCACCGTCTTTGAATGGATCACCGACGCGCTCGGCGCCCAAGGCACGGTCTGCGCCGGCGGTCGCTATGATGGTCTCGTCGAGCAGCTCGGCGGACGCGCGACCCCGGCGGTCGGCTTCGCCCTCGGCCTCGAGCGCCTGCTCGAACTCAGCGCCAGCGAGCCACCGACGCACCTCGATGCCTATTTGATCGCCGTCGGCGATCAGGCGAGCGCCGCCGCGATGCCGATCGCCGAGCAGATTCGCGACGCCCTGCCCGAGTTGCGGCTGATCTGCCATTGCGGCGGCGGCAGCTTCAAGAGCCAATTCAAGCGCGCCGACCGCAGCGGCGCCCGCGTCGCGCTGGTGCTGGGCGATGACGAACTCGCCCAGCGCCGCATCGGCATCAAGCCGCTGCGCGCGCCGCAGGACGAACGCTCGCCAGCCAGTGAGCAGGCCAAGCCCGAACAGGCCAGGCCCGAACAGGCCAGGCCCGAGCAGGTCGGGACCGAGCAGGCCAAGCCCGAGCAGGCCAAACCCGAGCAGATCAGCATCGCCCTCGATGCCCTGGCCGAGCAGTTGCCGCGTTTCCTCTAAGCGCCGGTTCAGCAGCGGCTTCAGGATTTCAGAGCCAGGGCCCGACAATCATGATCCATCCCTCACCGAACACCGACGCATCACGAGATTCCCATGGTAGAGCTGACCACAGACGACGAAACGGTCGAAACAATCAAAAAATGGTGGAAGGAGAACGGCACCGCCGTGATCGCCGGTCTCGTCATCGGTCTGGTCGCGGTCTTCGGCTGGCGCGCCTGGGCGAATCACCAAGACCAGGTCGGCCAGCGTGCCTCGCTCGCCTTCGAACAGACGCTGATGGCCGCGCGCGGCGGTCAGTACGACTCGGCGGCGAAGCAGGCCGAGGCCGTGATCGACGCGCACGCCAAGACTCCCTATGCCGCACTCGCCGAGCTGACGCTGGCCAAGGCCCGGGTCGAGCAGGATGACCTCGCCGGTGCCGCCGAGGCGCTGCGCGCGGCCGTGGAGCGGGCGCCGAATCCGGGGCTGGCGAAGCTGGCGGCCTTCCGGCTCGCAAGCGTGCTGATCGCCCATGAGGCATTCGACGAGGCCCTCGCAGTGATCGAGCGGCATGATGACGAGGGCGCCTTGAGCGCCGATTTCGCCGGCTTGCGCGGCGATATCGCGCTCGCCAAGGGCGAGATCGCTGACGCGCGCGCCGCCTACGCGGCGGCGATCGCCGGCGGCGCCGGCCTCTCGCGCCTGATCGAACTCAAACTCCAAGACCTACCGGCGGCGACCGACAGCCCCTCCTGAGCCTCATGAACAGCCCTCGACTCCCTTGCCCACAGCGTCGCGCCCTCCTGCTCGCGCTTGGCGGCAGCGTCCTGTTGCCGGGGTGCGGCAGCCTCGGCTGGATCGGCCTCGGGCGCGACAAGGATCCGCGCCCTCCCACCGAGCTGGCGAAGACGCCGCCACAAGCGGTCCGGGTCCGCACGCTGTGGACGACGCGCATCGGCAAGGGCCAGGATGGGCGTACCCTCAGTCTGCGCCCGGCGGTTGCCGGCAATCGGGTCTATGCCGCCGACCACGGCGGCACTGTGGTCGCACTCGATGCCGCCGACGGGCGCCTCATTTGGGAGCGCGACAAGTGGCGCCTGCCGTTCAGCGGCGGCCCCGATGTCGCTGGCGAGCAGCTCGCGGTCGGCGCCTCGAATGGCGAGGTGCTCCTGCTCTCGACCCGCGATGGCAGTCAACGCTGGCGCGCCCAACTCGGCAGCGAGGTGCTCTCGGTGCCGCGCATCAGCGGCGATCTGGTCGTCGTCCACACCATCGACGACACTGTCTACGGATTGGATCTCGGCGACGGCAGCGAGCGCTGGCGCTTCGGGTATCAGGCACCGATCCTGACCCTGCGTGGCAGCAGCACTCCGGCTGTCGGCCCCGATGGGATCATCGTCGGCGTCTCCAACGGTCGTCTGGTCTATCTCGATACCGAACACGGGGCGCCGATCTGGGAGGCGACGATCTCGCCCCCCTCCGGCCGCACGGAACTCGAGCGCATCGCCGATATCGACACCGACCCGGTGGTGGTCGGCGATCAGGTCTTCGTCGCCAGCTTCAACGGCGACCTGGCGGCCGTCGATATCGACAGCGGCACGGTGCTCTGGCGGCGTGAACTCTCGGCGCACGCCGGGCTGGCGGCCACCGCCGACGCGCTCTATGTGACCGACTCCGATGACCGACTCTGGGCGGCCGATCCGATCGATGGCGCTGGACGCTGGCGCCAGGACGATCTGCGCTATCGCCGCCTGACGGCACCGGTGGTGGTTGGCAATGCCCTGGCGGTTGGCGATCTCGAGGGCTATGTGCATTGGGTCTCAGCGCGTGATGGACGCTTGCTGGGTCGCGAGCGTCTTGGCAAGGCGGCGGTCGCCTCGACGCCGGTCGTTGCCGGCCAGACGCTCTATGTGCAGTTGGAGAATGGGACGATCGCGGCGGTGCGGGCAACCGACGCTGGCGCTGGCCCAGAGGCGGCCCCAGCGGCGGCCCCAGCGGCCGAGTCATCCTCGTCCGATGGCGTCTCCTCCGATCGCGCCTCATCCGGCGGGCCCGCGTCCGCTGGACAGGGTTGAACGCCGTGCTGCCGGTCCTCGCGCTGGTCGGTCGGCCGAATGTCGGCAAGTCGACCCTGTTCAATCGGCTCACGCGCACCCGCGATGCCTTGGTGGCGGATGTGCCAGGGCTCACGCGCGATCGCCAATACGGCATCGGACGCGTCGGTCCCGGGCCCTATGTGGTCGTCGATACCGGCGGCATCAGCGGTGGCGATGGCATCGACGCCTTGAGCGAACAGCAGGTGCGCATCGCGATCGCGGAGGCCGATCACCTGCTGTTCTTGGTCGATACGCGCGACGGCACCACGCCGGCCGATCTGGAGATCGCCGCGCAGCTGCGCCGCACCGGCAAGCCGTTGACCCTGGTCGCGAACAAGGTCGACCACCTCGATTGGACGCTGGCCGCCGGCGAGCTGCATCGGCTCGGGCTCGGTGACCCCCAGCCGATCGCGGCCCTGCAGGGCCGGGGGGTCTCCGCGCTCATCACCGGGGTCTTCGAGACCTTCCCGGCGGGCGCGGATGCGGCCGTCGAGGAGACCGATGAAACCTCGACGGAGGCCGTCCGGGTCGCCGTCGTCGGCCGGCCGAACGCCGGCAAATCGACGCTGATCAATCGATTGCTCGGCGAGGAACGGGTGGTCGTCTTCGACAGCCCAGGCACCACGCGCGACAGCATCGAGATCCCCTTCGCGGTGGGTGAGCGCCACTATCGCTTGATCGATACCGCCGGCATGCGGCGGCGGGCACGCATCAGCGAGGCGATCGAGCATTTCAGCGTCATCAAGACGCTGCAAGCCATCGAGGCCTGTCATGTCGCCATCCTGGTCTTGGATGCCCGCGCCGGTATCGGCGAGCAGGATGCGACCCTGGCCGCCCATCTGATCGACAGTGGCCGGGCGCTGGTGGTCGCGGTGAACAAGTGGGACGGGCTGACGCCGGATGCCCGGTCAGCCCTGAAGACGGCCATCGAGCGGCGCCTGCCGTTCCTGAATTTTGCCGAACAGCACCGGATCTCGGCGCTGCATGGCAGCGGCGTCGGCTTGCTCCTGGAGGCCGCCGATCGGGCCTATGCGAGCGCGATGCGCACCCTGCCGACGCCGCTGCTGACGCGACTGCTGGAGGATGCCGTGGCCGAGCATGCGCCCCCGCTGGTGCGCGGGCGCCGAATCAAGCTGCGCTACGCGCACCAGGGCGGACGCAATCCACCGATCATCGTCATCCATGGCAATCAGACCGACGCCCTGCCGGAGAGCTATCAGCGCTATCTGATCAATCGCTTTCGCGAGGCCCTGCGCTTGCAGGGCACACCGCTACGCCTGGAGCTGAGGAGCGGTCACAATCCCTTCGCCGGGCGCAAGAACAGTCTCACGCCCCGTCAGCGCCAAAAGCGCGGACGCTTGCGCGCCTTCGTCAAAGGCAAGCGTTAAGGAGTAACGCTCAAGCCGCCAGCGGAGTCAAGTGCTGCTCCTTGAACTGCTGACGCTGTTGCGCGTCACTCGGATCGAAGCCATTCGCCGCCATCTTGTCGATGAGCCATTGCGGCATCCGGCCGCGGCTATAGACCCGCTCCGGGTTGTCCGGATCGGCATAGAGGGTGTAGCCGCTGTTGGCGGCGGTGCGCCGGCGTTTCTTCTGACCGCCGAGGAGCAGTTCGGCGATCTCGAACACGTCATGGCCGCGTTCGATGATCATGTTCTTGATCTCGGCGGCGAGTTCTTTCTTTTCTTCCTTGCGCCGATCCTTGAGGGCCTGTTCGAGGGCGGCCTGGTCTTGTCTGAGTTGTTCGAGATGGGCCTGGATCTCTTCGGCGCTGCGGTATTCGTCGTTCATGGTTCGACCTCAATGGTTGTCTGTGGGTGGTATCCAGATCGCGTTTTTGGCGGTGTCTGGATCTGCGCTTATCATTCCCTTTTTGGATCGGGATTTCAAGTGGCTTTGGTCATTTCCGGAATAGATCGGCGAACCTTACAGGATTGTCATTGAATGCGGCGGTGGTCTTGGCGGCGAATGCGCGCGGGTGGCCCGGGGGGGATGGCGGTGATTGGGGCGTTTGTGAGCGGACCGGCCGAGTGCGATTGGGGAAATGCAAAGGCGGGTGGAGAAGCGGCGGTTTGGCGGTCGCGAACGGTTCAGCTCGGCAGCGGTTCGAGTTGTTCGAGGACGAGTTGGGGGCTGCGCAGGCCGCGATAGTCGTTGATATCGAGGCGGTAGACGAGGTGCGCGCGGGTGGCGCCGCGCGGGTGCTGATGGGCGAGATTGAAGCCGATGGCATCGAGGGCCGGGCCTTGTTCGGGGTGCACGCGCAGTTTGAGGTGGCGGTCCTTGAGCAAGCGCGGGGCGCTGAGCTGGAAGGGGCCGTCGAAGCGCGGTTCGTCGAAGCCCTTGCCCCAGGGCGCGGCGGTGCGCAGGGCGTCGGCGGTGGCGAGGTTGAGCAGCGCCGGACCGAGGGCGCCGTCGCTGTGCAGCACGGGGATGGCGGGATGCGGCCCGAGGGCCGCGCGGACGGCAGCGGCGAAGGCGCTGCGGAAGCGGTCGAGGGCCGCGCGCGGCAGGCTCAGGCCGGCGGCCATCGCGTGACCGCCGAAGCGGGTGATGAGACCGGGGTGGTCGCGGTCGACGGCGGCGAGGCAGTCGCGCAGGTGCAATCCTTCGATGGAACGGGCGGAGCCTTTGAGCAGGCCATCGCCGCCGGGGGCGAAGGCGATGACCGGGCCTTGGCACTGTTCGCGCAGGCGCGCGGCGAGGATGCCGATGATGCCTTCGTGCCAGTCCTCGGCGAACAGGCAGAGGCCGGCGGGCGGGGCGTCGGGCTCGCCCTGGGCGGGATGCGCGGGGGCGTGCGGGTCGCGCTGGCGGAGCGCCGGTTGGCGGGCGAGCAGCTGTTCGGCCTCGGCGGTCATGCGTTGGGTGAGGGCGCGGCGCTCCTGATTGAGGGCGTGCAGGCGTTGGGCATGGCGCATGGCGGCGAGGGGCTGGTCGGCGGTGAGGCAGGCGATGCCGGCGTCCATGTGTTCGAGGCGGCCGGCGGCGTTGAGGCGCGGGGCGGCGAGGAAGGCAAGGTCGCGGGCGTTGACGCGGGGAAGCTGGGCGCCGGCGATCTCGAGCAGGGCGCGCAGGCCGGGGCGGCAGCGGCCGGCGCGGATGCGGCGCAGGCCCTGTTCGACGAGGATGCGGTTGTTGGCGTCGAGGGTGACGACATCGGCCACCGTGCCGAGGGCGACCAGATCCAGCAGGTCGGCGAGGTTGGGCTCGGCGCGCGGGCCGTGGAACCAGCCCCGGCGGCGCAGTTCGGCGCGGGTGGCGACGAGCAGGTAGAACAGCACGCCAACGCCGGCGAGGTGTTTGCTCGGGAACGGGCAACCGGGTTGGTTGGGGTTGACGTGGGCGGCGGCCTCGGGGGCCTCGGCGCCGGGCAGGTGGTGGTCGGTGATCAGCACCGGCAGGCCATGCTCGCGGGCGCGCGCGAGGCCGGCGTGACTGGCGCTGCCGTTGTCGACGGTGATGAGCAGATCGGGCCGGCGTTGGGCGGCGGCATCGACCACGGCCGGGCTGAGCCCGTAGCCGTCGTTGAAGCGGCTGGGGACGAGGGCATCGAGCGGGCCAGCGCCAAGGGCGCGCAGGCCGAGCAGGGCGACGGCGGTACCGGTGGCGCCGTCGGCGTCGTAGTCGCCGATGATGAGCAGGCGGCGGTGGGCCTGGATGTGGTCGGCGAGCAGCGCAGCGGCGGTGTCGATGTCGCGCAGCTGTTGCAGCGGATGCAGGGCCTCGAGGCGATGTTCGAGGGGACCGTCGAGACCCCGGTGGCGGTAGAGGCGCGCGAGCAGGGCGTCGAGCCGGTGGGGTGGGTGCTCGGCGCCGGCGGGGCGTTGGATGGGGCGTGGGGCTGGGTGTGGGGTTTGGCGTGAAGTGGCGCTTGGGGTTGGGGGCATGGTGTTGGTTGCTGGTGTTGGCTTGTGCGTTGCTGTGGGCACCGCTATCTGAGATGAATGGATCTCTGGGGTGAACGGATATGAGCAGGCGTGTTGGGATTTGGGTCTGTGCTGGCCTGCTGCTGATGGCCGGTTGTTCACGGCCACCCTGGGTACCGGGTGGCCTCGAATTGACGCCGGCATCGGTGTCTGAATCAGCGTCTGAATGGGATGTTGGATTGGACAGCGCGGTACTGGAGCACGGCGTGCTGCGTTCGACGACCGGGTGCCCGCTGGCGTATCGGCTCTATCGGCCGCAGGCACCACCGACGCGCTCGGCGCGAGCGCCGGTGTTGGTGGTGTTGGCACATGGGTTCCTGCGCTCGCAGGCGCGGATGCGCGGCTTGGCGGAGGCGATCGCGGCGGCCGGGCTGCCGGTGGCAACGCTGGATCTGTGCAACATGCGGCCCTGGGCCGGGCGCCATCAACAGAATGGGCTGGATATGATCGCGCTGGCCCGGCATCTGCAAGCCGAGGTGGGCGACGGCAAGCGGATCTATGCCGGCTTCTCGGCCGGCGGCCTGGCGGCCTTGGTCGCGGCGCGGCAGGATCGCCAGGCGCTGGGCGTGGTGACCCTGGATCTGGTCGATGCCCAGGGCCTCGGCGAGCGCGCGGCGCGGCGGTTGCAGCGGCCGTTGTTGGGATTGGCCGGGGCACCGACCAATTGCAATGCGCGGGGCAACGCGGAGGCGCTCTTCGTCGAGCACGAGCAGGCGCGTTTGTTGCGGATTCCGCAGGCCGGTCATTGTGATTTCGAGGCGCCGACCGATGCCCTCTGCGAGTGGTTGTGCGCGGACCCGGCGGCGGGCACGGCGCCGGAGAAGGCGCGCCTGCGGGTCTGGGTGATGCAGCAGGCGGTGGCGGCGATCACGGCGCTGGCGGCTGGTCGGGCGGCTGAGTGGCCGTTGCGGAGCGATCAATGCAACGCGTCGTTCTGGTTGGCTTTGACATCGGATCGACCGGCGAAACGCACATGAGCGTCACCGACCACCAGGACCGCCAGGGCAAGGATGAGCACCGCCACGCTGGTGGCAATCAGCTGGATATCGGTCATGGTCTTCATGCCGATGATCAGGTGCCGCGCGAGCGCGACGATGGCGATTGGGTCCAATCCCTCCAGCCACTCCAAGGCGTCCAAGCCAAGGCGCCGCAGCAGGCCTTCCCACGCTTGGAATCCGCGGCGGCCGGCATAGAAAATTGACTCGTCATGGTGCGAATACTAGCCGAACCGCGAGTTTCTGACATCCCTTCACGCGCCCGAGGGCGTCGCCTGCTCGCCGGCGGCCGATCCGGCCCCGGCCTGATCTAACGCATACCCAGACGCGGCGTCTCAAGGTTACAACAGCGCCACTGCCTATCGAACCTCCGCCGACCGGCCCGTTTCTCATGCCTGATCCGTCCGCTGCCGTCTTTCAAGACCTCGATCCCGAGCTATTGGGCGATGGCCCCTCGAAGGGCCTGCGCGAGACGACCCTGCTCAGCCGCGATGCGCGCCTCGCCGGACGGCCCAAGCTGTGCAGCGATTGCGGGCTCTGCGACAGCTTCCTCAAGCCCGAGATGGCGCACACCTGCGTCTTCGTGCGCAATCGGACCGAGGCCATCGAGCAGCGGCTGTTCGGGCGCAACCGCGCCGCTGGCGACGAGCTGCGCTTCGGCGTCTATCGCGAGATGCAGATCGCGCGCATGGAATCGCCGGTGCCCGGCGCGCAATGGTCGGGCATGGTCACCACGCTCGGCGCGCGGCTGCTCGAACGCGACGAGGTCGAGGCCGTGATCACCGCCGCGACCATGCCCGGCACCCGCTTCGCGCCGCGCCCGATCCTCGCCCGCACGCCGGACGAGGTGCGCGCGAGTGCTGGCAACAAACCGGCCCTCTCGCCCAACCTGGCATTGCTCGACGAGGTGCGCGCGAGCGGCGTCAAACGCCTCGCCTTCATCGGCACCAGTTGTCAGGTCCACATGCTGCGCGCGGCTCAACCGCAGCTCGAGGCCGAGTTGGGACTGGAACGGCTCGATGTGATCGGCATCCCCTGCAGCGACAACGTCGCCTACCCGGACCTGGTCTATTTTCTCGATCAGGTCTCCAAATCGCCGCGCACCATCGTCCACTACGAGTTCATGCAGGACTACAGCCTGAAGATGCGCCATGAGGATGGCCACATCGAGCGGCTCAACTTCATCGACTTTCCGATGGACAAGCTCGACGGCGTGTTCCCCTCGGCCTGTCTATCCTGTTTCGACTATCCGAATAGCCTCGCCGACATCACCATCGGCTATATGGGCGCCCCGCTCGGTTGGCAATGGGTGCTCGCGCGCAGCGAGCGCGGCGAGGCGTTGTTGGACCTGCTGCGCCCGGAGCTGGAATTCCAGCCCGCGAGCAGCGCCGGCGATCGCCAGCGCGGCATGCCGCGCTATCTGCAGATGCTCGCCAACCCGCCCGGCAAGCCACCGAAACCGATCCGCCTGCTGATCGCCTGGCTGCAGCGCAACCGTGGGCCACGCGGACTCGAATTCGCGCGCGCCATCATCGAGATGAAGCTGTTTCGCAATCTGCAGCATGTGCGCGAGCGCTTCGGGCGTTTCGAGCCGCGCATCGTGCCGGCGCATGTCTATCGGGCGCTCGCGCCCTATGCGAAGGACTATGCCGACACCTTCGGGCGTCCTTTGCTGCCTGAGTCCGGGGACGAGCATCCGACGGGTAATCCGCATCCAGCAACGCATGGGTCAAGGCGCTGACTGCCGCCGCGCTACGAGGTCGCAGCGTCGGCCTGCGTGATAGCGATTCACCCTGACTCGCCGATTCCCGCAGCCGATGGAATCTGGGCCTTTGGGTCAGTGCCGTACGGCGATCAGGTCGCGCGGCCATAGCAAGACATCCGCCTCTGAAATCGGCATCAGGCCAGTGCCGGCTCCTGCTCGGACTCGATCAGCCGTTTCAGATTGCGCACATTGCGCTGGGCGCCCTCTTGCACCCTGTGTCGGATCAGCCTTTCAAAGGGGCGCATGAACAGATCCAAGCGCCTCAGCTCGAAGGTAAAGGTGAGCTGGGTGCGATCCTCGGCCTGCGGCGCGAGCCGATAATCGACGTGGAAGTTGGGCGAAGGGCTCTCGAAAGACAGCTGCTGCGCCGGCTCCATCTGGGTGATGCGAAACACCGATTCGGTGCGCCGGCCCTGATCGATGCGCACCTGCCGCCCGACACTGCCAACCCGCAGCGGACCCTCGGTGGTGATCTCCAGTTCCTGGACCTCCGGAGACCAACGCGGGTAATTCTGCGCGAATCCCTCCGCGATGAAACGGTAGACCGACTGCGCAGAGCGTTCGATCTCGATACTGGCTTCTGCCTTGACCAAGGAATGCACCTCCACTGACCAGTCTCGGATGATGGGCGCTGCGACCGCGGTCGCAAGTGCTGAGTTGCGGCTGTTTCTCGCCGTCACCCTCGGCGTCGAGTGCAGCCGCGAGCGGCGGCGGGCAGTGGGTCTTCAGGCCGAGACGATGCCCGGCTCTGGGGCGCCGTCAAAGCGTCCACGTCTTAGAACACCGCGTGCGAGCGATACACATACTTGGTGAGTTCCACGTACTGCGCATTCATCCGGCGCAGGATGTCGTGGCTGACCTGGATGATGTTGCGCATCACGTTGTAGACCAACCAGGGATCCTTCTCGAGCAATGACTCGAAGGCCTCGCGCTCGAGACTGCAAACCTGGGTGCGGCCCAGGGAACGCAGCGTCGCGGTATGCGGCTGACCGCTGATGAAGCCCAGCTCGCCGGCAAGATCACCGGTATGGAGCACATGGATGGTGGTGAACTCGCCCTTACCGAGATCCCGGGTCACGGCGATGCCGCCCTCGGCGATGATATGCAGGCTATTCTCGACGTCGCCTTCCGCGATCAGCACCTCCTGATCGGCCAGTCGCCGGCAGTAGGCGATTCCCGCCAAGATATAGACCTGCTCATCGCTGAGCCCAGCGGTCAGGGGCGAATGGCGAAGATAGGTGAAATCGGTCTCATCGGTCATCGGTGCGGTCCTCGGCTTAGGGCTGTCTGATCAGCGCTGCGTTGTTGGCATTGAGCGCGGATTCTAACGACGCGCGAGGAAATAGCCTAGCAGCGCCGCCGTCGAGGCATCGTGGTCGGCGCTGACCTGGCCGGTCTTGAGTTCGTCGACGATCGCGTTGGCGAGCTTCTTGCCCAGCTCAACGCCCCACTGATCGAACGAGTTGATCCCCCAGATGACGCCCTGGGTGAAGATCTTGTGCTCATAGAGCGCGATCAGCGCGCCTAAGCTGTGCGGCGTGACCTGCTCCATCAGGAGGGTGTTGGTCGGCCGGTTGCCATCGAATTGACGCTGCGGCGCCAGCCGATCTGCCTCGGCCTCCGAGAGTCCAGCGGCGAGCATTTCTTCTTTCGCCTCTTGCAATGTGCGCCCGCGCATCAGCGCCTCGGCCTGCGCCAGGCAGTTGGCGATGAGCAGATCCTGGTGGTTGCCGAGCGGGTTGTGGCTCTTGATCGGGGCGATGAAATCGCTCGGGATCAGCTCGGTGCCCTGATGGATGAGCTGATAGAACGCATGTTGGCCATCGGTGCCGGGCTGGCCCCAGACCACCGGGCCGGTGGTGTAATCGACGCGCTGGCCATCGCGAGTCACATGCTTGCCGTTGCTCTCCATGTCGCCCTGCTGGAAATAGGCCGGGAACTGTTGCAGGGACTGATCATAGGGCAGGATCGCATGCGTCTTGGCACCGGCAAAATTGCTATACCAGACCCCGAGCAGGCCCAGGATCACTGGCAGGTTCTCCTCCAGCGGCGCCGAGCGGAAGTGCACATCCATCGCGTGCGCGCCGGCGAGCAGCTCGGCGAAACGGTCAAAACCCACCGCGATCGCGATCGGCAGCCCGATCGCCGACCACAGCGAGTAACGCCCGCCGACCCAATCCCAGAACTCGAACATCTGATCGGTATCGATACCGAACTCGGCGACCTGCTCGGTGTTGGTGGAGACGGCGACGAAGTGGTTGCGCACCGCCTTGTCATCAGCCAGGGCCTCGACCAGCCAGCGCCGGGCGCTTTGGGCGTTGGTCATGGTCTCCTGCGTGGTGAAGGTCTTGGAGGCGACGATGAAGAGCGTGGTCTCGGGATTTAGGCGGCGCACCGTCTCGGCCAGATGGGTGCCGTCGACGTTGGACACGAAGTGTGGGCGCGGACGCTCCGACTGATAGGGCTTGAGTGCCTCGCAGACCATCTTCGGCCCCAGGTTGGAGCCGCCGATGCCGATGTTGACCACATCGGCGATGGCCTTGCCGGTATGCCCCTTCCACTCGCCCGAGCGCACTCGTTCGCTGAAGTCGCGCAGGCGCGCGAGCACGCCCTCGACCGCCGGCATCACATCCTCGCCGTCGACCAGCACGCGCTCGCTGCTGCGGTTGCGCAGCGCCGTGTGCAGCACGGCGCGATCCTCGCTGACATTGATGTGCTCGCCGCTGAACATGCGCTCGCGCCAGCGCTCGAGATCGACCGCGCGCGCGAGATCGAAGAGCAGCCGCAGGGTCTCGTCGGTGGCGATGTGCTTGGAGTAATCCAGATGCAGCCCCGCCGCATCCGCGGTCATCCGTTCGGCGCGCGCGGGATCGGCGGCGAACAGATCGCGCATGTGCCGCGCGCGCATCTGTTGCCAGTGCTGTTGCAGGGCCTGCCATTCTGGGGTCGAACTCACGAGTGCCATGTTTGGGACTCCCTCGGCTGCATGGATGGTCGATCGATGGCGATTGTACGCTGGCAGCGTCTCGACGTAACACCGGCCTGACGGGATTGGCAGGCCCTCGGTGCCGCTCGCCCTCAACCGTCAAGCCCATTGCGCCAGTCTTGATCCTCCTTGTCGAACAGCCGCGTCGCCTCGGCCGGTCCCCAGGAACCGGCGGCGTAGGTATGGATGAAATCGCGTTCGGTGGCCCAGAGCTTGAGGATCGGATCGACGATGCGCCAGGCGTAATTGACCTCGTCGTAGCGCAGGAACAGCGAATGATCACCCTCGATGATATCCAGCAGCAGCGCCTCATAGGCATCGATCCGTTCGCTGCCCATGGAGCAGGTGTTGGCATCCAGGCGCTCAGTGACGGTGCGCATCTCGAGGCCGGCCTGCTTCACCTGCAATTCCATGCGAATGCACTCGGTGGGCTGGATGTTGATCAGCAGCCAGTTCGGATCGAGCTGCGCGATCGGGGTGTCCTGGAACAACTGCTGCGGCGGATGGCGAAAGCGGATGCTGATCAGCGAGTCGGTGCCCGTCATGCGCTTGCCGGTGCGCAGGTAGAAGGGCACGTTGCGCCAGCGCCAGTTGTCGATATAGAGCTTGAGCGCGGCATAGGTCTCGGTCGCGCTCTGCGGGTCGATTCCCGGCTCGTCGAGATAGCCCGGAACCTGCTCGCCTGCGACCTCGCCGGCCCGGTATTGAGCGCGAAAGGCCTGCGCATGCACCGCCTGGCGGCTGATCGGGCGGATCGAGCGCAAGACCTTCACCTTTTCGTCGCGCAACGCCTCGGCATCCAGGCTTGGCGGCGGCTCCATCGCCACCAGCGTCAGCATCTGCAGCAGATGGCTCTGGAGCATATCGCGCAGGGCGCCGACCCCATCGTAGAAGCCGGCGCGGCTGCCGATGCCGCGCGCCTCGGCATGGGTGATCTGGACATGATCGATGTAATTGCGATTCCAAAGGGGTTCGAGCAGCAGGTTGGCGAAGCGGAACACCAGCACGTTCTGCACCGTGCTCTTGCCCAGGTAATGATCGATGCGGTAGATCTGCTCTTCATCGAAATGCCGGTGCAGTTGCTGATCGAGGATTTCGGCACTCTCCAGGTCGTAGCCGAAAGGCTTTTCCACCACCAGCCGCGCCCAGCCCTGGTTCTGCTGGTTGAGCCCGCGCGCCGCCAGCCCGTCGACCGTCGCCCCATATTGGCCGGGCGCAATGGCCAGATAAAAGATCAGGTTGCGCGGAAAGCCCTCCTCGCCGCGCAGCCGCTCGGCCAAACGCTCGAAGCCGGCCCCGTCGGTGAGGTCGCCCGCGACGAAGTAGAGCCGGTCGAGCAAGCGCTCTAGCGCCGCCTCGTCGAGCCCGCCGCGCGCCGATTGCTCGACCCAACCGCGCACCTCATCGCGCCAGTGTTGATCGCTCCAATCGCGTCGTCCAAAGCCGAGCACCCGCATCGAAGGGGGCAGATGCCCCGCTAACTCGAGATGATAGAGCGCCGGCAACAGCTTGATTTGTGAAAGATTCCCGGTCGAACCAAAGATCACCAGCGTGCAGTCCGTCGGCATATGAGCCCCCTCATGACAAACGTTTTATGTTAGGTTCAGTGGGTGAGCCAGATTAACATCACAAGCCTTGGACCCTCCCCATGTTCCCTTCTCTCGCTCGCGGCGGCCAAGCCGTTCTGTTCGCCAGTAGCGAAGCGCACCCGCTGGTCAAGACCGGCGGGCTCGCCGATGTGGCTTCCAGCCTGCCCGCCGCGCTGCGCGAACTCGGCCACGATGCGCGTTTGATCATCCCGGCTTATCCGCAAGCCAAACGCCTGGTGCGCGAACTGCGGGTGCTCAGCGAGCTGAGGCTCAAGAACACCCAAGGGCCCGTGTCGCTGCTCGGCGGCCTGCTCCCGGACCGCGATCTGCCGGTCTATCTGATCGAGGCGCCGGCCTACTTCTGCCGCGAGGGCAATCCCTACACCGACGTCAGCGGTGGCGACTGGGGCGATAATCCGGAGCGTTTCCTGCTCTTCGCGCGCGTGCTCGCGCGGGTTGCGCTGGGCCTGCCCACGCTCGACTGGCGCCCGGATATCCTCCACTGCAACGACTGGCAGACCGGGCTCGCGCCGGTGTTCCTCAACGACTACGAGGAACGCCCGGCGATCGTCTTCACGGTGCATAATCTGGCCTATCAGGGCCTGTTCGAGCGCGCGATCTTCGATCGGCTCGGACTCCCGCCGGCGCTCTGGTCGATCGGCGGGGTCGAATATCATCAACGCATGTCATTCCTCAAGGGCGGCATCGTCTTTGCCGATCGCATCAACACCGTCAGTCCCACCTACGCTGCCGAGGCGCGCACGGCCGCTTATGGCTGTGGATTCGACGGGCTGCTCAGACAGCTCGGCAGTCGCTTCCAAGGCATCCTCAACGGCATCGATTATCACATCTGGGACCCGCTGCACGACGCGACCCTGCCCCAGAATTACGGCCGTGACAGCCTGGAGCTGAAAGCCGCCAACAAGGTCGCGCTGCAGCACCATTTCGATCTCCCGCATGCCGAGCACAGCCTGGTGCTCGGTCATGTCGGCCGGCTGGTCGAGCAGAAGGGGGTCGATATGATCCTGGATCTGTTGCCACGGCTGCTGGCACGGGGAGACATCCAGCTGGTGATGCAAGGCGAGGGCGAGCGCGCGCTCGAGCAACGCCTGCTGGAGCAGGCCGCGCGCTACCCGAACCATCTCAGCGTGCGCATCGGCTATGACGAGGCGCGCGCGCACCTGATCGAGGCCGGCAGCGATCTGTTCCTGATGCCCTCGCGCTTCGAGCCTTGCGGGCTGAATCAGATGTACAGCCTGCGCTACGGCACGGTACCGGTCGTGCGTCGCACCGGCGGGCTCGCCGACACCGTGGTCGATACCAACCCGCATACCCTCGCCGGCAACCAGGCGACCGGCTTCCTGTTCGACAACCCCGATGCCGAGGCGCTCTGGGGCGCGCTCGAACGCGCGCTGGCGCTGTATCGCCAGGAGCCCGATACCTGGCGTCAGTTGATGCAGACCGGCATGACCCAGGATCTCAGTTGGGAGGCGAGCGCCAAGCGTTATGAGACCTTCTATGAAGAAGCGCTCGGCGCGCGCCTGGAGCAGACCGAGGCGCTTTCGGCCTGATCTTCTCAGGCCGCCTGGACCGGAATCCGATGCCCGAGCCGGATCACCTGGTTGTGCGCGTCGCAATACACCAGCGTGGGCTCGAAGCGGGCCGCTTCCTGCTCGTCCATCACCGCGTAACAGCAGATGATGAGTCGATCGCCGGGGCTGGCCTTGTGCGCGGCGGCGCCATTGATGGAGATCGTCCGCGAGCCTGCCTCGGCGCGAATCGCGTAGGTGCTGAAACGCTCGCCATTGGCGAGGTTGTAGATGTGCAGTTGCTCGAACTCACGGATGCCCGCCTGGCGCATCAGGTCTTCGTCGATGGCGCAGGAGCCTTCGTAGTCGAGTTCGGCCTGCGTCACGCACACGCGATGAAGCTTGCATTTGAGCAGAGTGAGTTGCATGGATCGTCGTCTCCCTGGGCAACGGCCTTCTGTCATCACGGCTGGCCTGTCGGCACAGGGGCGCCGCGCACGAGGCCAGTGTGATCATCGTCAAGGTTGGGGGCATGCGCGCACCGGTGAATGGACGGGATGGGCCTGCGAGCCGGGTTGGTGAGCGGGCCGGCCGGTGCGGATGCTGCGGTGCAATATATTCTATCGCCTCAACCCTGGCGCTGGCTAGG
Organism: Halochromatium sp.; assembly: GCF_046541315.1. Classification (GTDB taxonomy): domain Bacteria; phylum Pseudomonadota; class Gammaproteobacteria; order Chromatiales; family Chromatiaceae; genus Lamprobacter. Next base: position 23,142 of record NZ_JBKHDN010000006.1, read on the forward strand.
CAGGCGGCGCATCCAGATCGCAGGCGAGATTATCGATCAGACGGGCACGCCCGAGCCGAGCCGCCGCGAGGATGATCAGCGCGCGGTCGGGTGCGGAGTCCGAGAGCGGATCGGGCGTGGCGAGATCCGAGCGGCGCCGCACACTCACATAGTCCGGCTCGAAGCCGGCCGCCGCCAGCGCCTGCTCGGCCTCATGCTCGACCGCGGCGCAGCTCGCGCCGCTGCGCAAGCGCGTCGCAGCCGTGACCAGGTTGGCATAGAGCCGGGGCGCGATCGCCCGCTCGGCGGCGCTGAGATAGCTATTGCGCGAACTCATCGCGAGTCCGTCTCGCTCGCGCACGATCGGCGCGCCGACAATCTCGACCGGCAGGTCGAGGTCGTCGACCATGCGGCGGATGATCAGCAGTTGCTGGAAGTCCTTCTCGCCGAAGATCGCGACCTCCGGCTGCACCATGTTGAGCAGCTTCGCGACCACGGTGGCAACGCCGCGAAAATGGCCCGGCCGGCTGGCGCCACAGAGCTGATCGCCCAGGCCGGGCACCTCGATCACCGTCTGTGCCGCGCGCCCACGCGGATAGACCTCGGCCTCGGCCGGCGCGAACAGCAGATCGCAGCCGGCATCGCGCAGCATGTCCGCATCGTGCTCCAGGGTGCGCGGATACTGGCTGAAGTCCTCGCCAGCGCCGAACTGCAGCGGATTGACGAAGACGCTCGCGACCACGCGCTCGGCGCGCGCGGCGGCCTCGTGGATCAGCGACAGATGGCCCACGTGCAGGTTGCCCATGGTGGGCACCAGGGCGACGCGAAGACCGGCCTGGCGCCATGCGCCGCGCCGCTCGCGGAGCCGTTGCAGTCGTTCGATCCGTTCCATGGGTTCAGCCTCAGGCCAGGGTGTGTTCCGGTGCCGGGAAAGTGCCGGTCTTGACGGCGGCGACATAGGCGCGCACCGCTGCCTCGATGCTGATGCCGGTCCTGTCAGCCGGGCGCCCATGCGCCGCCGCGCCTGTCCGATCGGCGGCCTGATCCGCGGTCGCGCCATCGGCCTGGTCTTCGGCGAACCCGCCCGCGCCGAGGTCGGCGAGGAAATTCTTGCTGAAACGCGGCGCCTTGCCCGGCGTCAGCCCGAGGATATCGTGCAGCACCAGCACCTGGCCGTCACAGCCCTTGCCGGCGCCGATGCCGATCACCGGGATGCGCAGCCGCTGCGCCAGCGCCGTCGCCAAGGCGCTCGGCACGCATTCCAGCACCAGCAGCGAGGCGCCGGCCGCTTGCAAGGCCAACGCGTCGGCCTCGATGCGCGCGGCCATCTCGGCATCCCGACCCTGCACCCGATAACCGCCGAGCTGATGGATCGACTGCGGCAGCAGCCCGAGGTGGGCGCAGACCGGGGCGCCGAACGCGGTCAGGCGGGCCACGGTCTCCGCTAGCGCCGCGCCGCCCTCGAGCTTGACCATCGCGGCGCCGCCCTCGCCCATCAGGCGGGCGGTGGACTCCAAGGCCCGCTCCGGCGTCGCGTAGCTCATGAACGGCAGATCGGCGATGACCAGGCTCTGGCGCGCGACCCGGGTCACGCAGCGGCTGTGATAGACCATCTGCTCCAGGCTCACGGGCACCGTGGTGGCCTGGCCCTGGACCACCATGCCCAATGAGTCGCCCACCAGCAGCACCTCGACGCCAGCGCGTTCGAGCAGCTGGGCGAAGGCGGCGTCGTAACAGGTCAAACAGGCGATCGGCTCGCGCCGCTGCTTGCGCGCGAGCAAGGTCGTCGTGGTCATGGCTTCGGCTGACATTGAGCTCAAAGACTCCCGCATCGGCGGCTATGGAAGCGCGGCGCATCGTCGCGCAATGGCAATGGCATCATGGCGCGGACCTCCTCGGCAACCCCCGCCAGCAGCGCGCCCAAGCGGCCATGACCAGGGATCTCCAGCCCCGGCGGCGCGATATCGGCGAGAGGCCCCAACACGAACGCTCGCGCATGCATGTGCGGATGCGGCACGCGCAGGCTTGGCATCTCCAGCACGCGGTTGGCGATCAGCAGGATATCCAGATCCAGGGTGCGCGGTCCCCAACGGCGGCCGGTGCGGATGCGCCCGTGACGACGTTCGATCTGCTGTAGCGCCGAGAGCAAAGCCAATGGTTCCAACGCCGTCTCCAGACAGGCGACCGCATTGATGAAATCCGGCTGATCGGCGGGGCCGACGGGCGCGGTGCGATAGAGCGGCGAGACCGCGGCTAGTCGCGACTGCGGCAACCTCCGCAGCTCCAATAGCGCCTGCTCCACCTGACGGCGCGGATCGGCGAGATTGGCGCCCAGCCCAATGTAGACCGGCAGGCGCGGCGGGTTCCCCGCCAAGGTCGAGTCAGCGCTTGGCGACTCAGCCGCAGGCGCGGCCGCCATGGGCGATTCAGTCATGGGCCGGCCCGGTGGACGGCGGCATCGAGGTCGGCGCGCCGGTATCGCTGGCCGCGGCCGCATCCTTGCCCGCAGCCGGCTTGGCAGCCGCCTCGGTCTTCGGCTTGCGCTTCCGCCGTTTGCGCTTGCGCGCCGCTGAACCACCGAGCATCTTGACCCGCTCGGCGGCATCGACCTCCTGAAAGCGCGCCCACCACTGGGCGAGTTCGGGATCGGTCTCGCCGGCCTCCGCGCGCAGGAGCAGGAAATCGTAGGCGGCACGAAAGCGCGGATGGCTCAGCAGCACCAGCGGACGCTTGCCCTGGCGGCGTTCGAGCTGCGGCTGCATGGCCCAGATCTCGCGCATCGGCAGCGCGAAGCGTTTCTGAATCGCCACCCGCCGCTGCTGGGCCGAGGCGACTTCGTGCGCGGCCAAGGCCATGGCCTCGGCCGAGGCCATCCCCTCGCCCAGCAGGGCCCGATAGCGCAACCGTACCGGCTCCCACAGCAGGACCGCGAACAAGAACGCGGGGGCGACGGGCTTGCCCTCGAGGATGCGCCGATCGGTGTTATCGAGTCCGCGACTGACGAAGGTGATCGGGAAGTCGTGATCCTGGCGCGCGAGACAGGCATCGGTTTCGGGGAACAGTTGCGCGAACAGATCATGGTGACGCAGCTTCTCGAAGGCCTGCAGCGCAAAACCGCCGTGGAAGAGCTTCAAGGTCTCCTCGAACAGGCGCGCCGGCGAGATCTCGCCGAGCAACTCGGCCAGGTCGCGGATCGGCGCCGCGCAGTCCGGATCGATGACGAAACCGAGCTTGCAGGCAAAGCGGACCGCGCGCAGCATCCGCACCGGATCCTCGCGGTAGCGGGCCACCGGATCATCGCCGATCAGGCGCAGACAGCCCTGTTCGATATCGGCGAGCCCGCCGGCGTAGTCGACCAGCGAGAAATCGGCGATATTGTAGTAGAGCGCATTGACCGTGAAGTCCCGGCGCAAGGCGTCCTCGGTGATGCTGCCGTAGACGTTATCGCGCAGGATCATGCCCTGCTCGGTCACCTGGGTCTCGCTGCCGCCCTCGGCATGGCTGCCGCGAAAGGTCGCGACCTCGACGATCTCGCGTCCGAAGAAGACATGCGCGAGCCGGAACCGCCGCCCGATCAGCCGGCAATTGCGAAACACGTCCCGCACCTCCTCCGGCGTCGCATCGGTGGCGATGTCGAAATCCTTGGGCTCATGGCCCAGCAGCAGATCGCGCACGCCGCCACCGACCAGATACGCCTGAAATCCGGCTTGCTTGAGGCGGTTGAGCACCTTGAGCGCGTTCGGGCTGATGTTGGCGCGCGAGATCGTGTGCTCCGGGCGCGGGACGATCAGCGGTTCGGGGAGCGTATCGGGAAGCAAGCGGACCAGGATTCCTTAAAGGTGAGCGTGATGACTGAACCGAAGCGGCGATTTCGACTTGAGCGCGCCAGCAACCTGCGTATAATACGCGATTCTCCACATCGCTTCCGCTCCCTTCGTCTAGTGGTTAGGACGTCGGCCTCTCACGCCGGTAACAGGGGTTCGAATCCCCTAGGGAGCGCCATCTCCGGCTTCAACGGCGACCTCGATCAGGAGCGCTTGGCCTGACCCGCCACCGCTCCGGCCGGTGCCCGGGGGTCGTCCTCGGTCATGGTCTTGCCGCGCAATGCCTGATAGCGATCGCGAATCTCGAGCAGACTCGGCGAGGCATCCGTGCGCCCGGAGGGCGTGAGGAACGACTCCAGCTTCTTGGTCAGCTTGATCGTGTTGTGCTGCTCTTGCAGGATCGCCAGCACGCCGTCGCTGATCAGCATCTGCAGCATCAGCTCCTTTTCGGTCTTGGCATGAATGTTCTCGGCGACCGGCATCAGCAGGAAATTGCCGAGCACGATCCCGTAGAGGGTCGAGGTCAGCGCGATCGGAATGGTGCTGATGATGATCTCGGGCTCGCCGATCCCGGTCAGCATCCCGATCAGCCCGACCACCGAGCCGGCCACGCCGAAGGCCGGCGCCAGTCGCGCCATGTGCCGGAACAGCTTTTCATGCTGCGCGCGGCGCTGGCGGAAATAGTGCATCTCGGTGGAGAGGATCTCTTGTACCTCGGCGGGCCGATAGCCATCCACGAGCATGCCGAGGGCCGAGCGCAGGAAGCTGATCGTGGTCTGATCCTCGAGTTCCTCCAACGCCAGCATCCCTTGGTAGCGCGAGCGCACCGCCATGTCCAGCAGCGAGTTGATGATCTCGTGCTCGGTGGGCAGCTTGCGCGTGTAACTGTTGCGGGCGACGAATAACGCGGAGCGGATGTCGCCGACGGGATAGCTGAGGAAGGTCGCGCCCAGGGTGCCGGAGATGACGATACTCAGGCCGACCAGGTTCACGAACAGCCCGGCATCGTTCCCGAGCGCGAAACTGGCGACGAAGAGCACGCCGAAGAAGAGCGCGGCCAGATAATTCAATAGACTCATTGCGCCGTCTCCTTGGGCTCGACCTCGTCTCGGGTAATGATGATCTCCACGCGCCGATTGAGCGCGCGATTGGCGTCCGAGGTGTTGGGAACGGCCGGCTCCATCTCGCCACGTCCGATGACCGTGAAGCGGCGCGGATCGAGGCCGGCGCTGTCGATGAGATAGCGCGCCACGCGCGCCGCGCGCGCGGCGGACAGCTCCCAGTTGCTCGGAAACAGCTCCGTATTGCGCATCGGGACGTCATCGGTGTGCCCGATCACCTGCACGGCGAAGGGCGTTTGCTCGATCACGAGCGCCAAGCGATCGAGGAACTCCAGCACCTCGGACTGCAACGTCGCCTTCCCGAGTTCGAAGAACATCGGTCCCTGCACGCTGACCTTGACCGATTGATCCTCCATCAAGACCACCTCGACGTTGTCGATGCGCGCCTCGCGAACCGCATCCTGGCTGCGCGCCAACACATTCAACCACATCAGCGGTTCGAAACTCGGCTGGGGTCGCGGAAGGGGTTCGGGCTCGGGCTCAGGCTCAGGTTCGGGCTTCGGCTCGGGCTCCGGTTCGAGCACGGTCTCCAGCTCGGGCACGGATTCAAGCGCCGACTCGGGTTCCAGCTCGGGCTCGGGCATGGATTCAAGCGCCGGCTCGGTTTCCAGCTCGGATTCGGGCACGGATTCAAGCGCCGGCTCGGTTTCCAGCTCGGGCT
>NZ_JBKHDN010000007.1:0-28671 GCF_046541315.1 Halochromatium sp.
GCAGCGCCGGATAGGCCGCCCAACCATGACCGGCGCCGCACCAGCCGGTCCCGGTGAGGACGGGCGTCGAGGCGGGTGCGAATACGCCTTCTTGATCGATCGGCATCAGGGCGCTTGGACCCGCAACCTCGAAGCAGCCCCAATAGACCTCGCCCATGCGGGCGTCGAGCGCGCAGGCAATGCGACGCCGACCGGTCTGCCGATAGGCGGCGCGCGCCGTCGCCGCCAGCGTCGAGACCGCGATGACGGGGCGCTGCGCGCCAAAGGCCACGCCTTGGGCGACCGCAGCGGCAATGCGCACGCCGGTGAACGAGCCCGGACCTCGGCCATAGGCAAGCGCGTCCAGGTCGCTCAGGCGCAGGCCGGCCTCGCGCAGCAGGTCATCGAGCATGCCGAGGATCAGATCCGCGTGTCGGCGCGGGGCGTGCTCGTGCCGCTGTTCGAGCCGATCAGCGATCAGCAGGGCCGCCGAGCAACAGGCGCCCGAGGTTTCCAGTGCCAGGATCTTCATGGTGAGGCTTTTTTGTGGATTGCAGGATGCGTCAGACTGTCGTCCAGTGGACGCTGAACGCGGAGACTGTACCATGGCGGTTTTTGCGCGGCGCGGGAACCTGGCCATGCCTGTGATTTGCCTCTCCATCTCTCGCCCCCGACGTTCACCGGCCGCGGTTTGGCCATGAGCGATCGCCGCGCCGCCTATCAGGCCCTCGTCGCCGATGAGCGCCGCATCCTGCGGGTGCTGTCGGTGGTCTGCGAGCCGATCAGCCAAACCACGCTCGGGCTGGTGCTCGACGCCTTGGGCTGGAAGGACCGGCGCGGCATCGGGCTCAAGGCGCGCCTCGGCAAGCCGCTGCGCGATCGGCTGCTCGCGGCGGGCGTGATCGAGCAGCGGCGCAATACGCTCCTCTGCCATCCGGACCTGCTCGAACCGCTCACCCGCGCGACGCTGGCGGATGGCAGCTTTGCCGCCATCGTCGCCGCCGCCGAGCAGGTGGTGCCGAGCGCGATGCGTAATGCCTGGGATCGCCCGAGCGAGGAGCGTCGCTTCCGGCTGTTGCGCATCGCCGTCTATGCCGGGCGCGAGGACGAGGTGCTGGGGATGCTCTCGCTGCGGGGCGTCGAGTCCCTGGCGCAGGTGCGCTATCGGCAGGTCGAGCCCTTGGCCACCATCTGCACGCGCTCGCCCGACCCGGCTTGGCTGGAGACCCTGCCGGCGCGACTCAAGCTCCTGGCGCTGGCGCCGATGCTGCGCGAGGCCGCGCTCGAACTCAATGCCCGACCGAGTTCGTATCGGCTCATGGAACGCCTGCTCGGGCCGCTGGCGGCGAGCGATCCGGAGGCGGCCGACGCGCTCGCCGAGCAACGCCTGTTGCGCGGACAGAGCGACCGGGTGGCCGAGCTGCTGGTCGGCCGCGACGATCCCCAGGCGCTCATCCTGAGCGGTTGGCGATTCATGCTCGACGGCGCCTATACCGAGGCCATCGCCGCCTACGAGGAGGCACTCCAGCGGATTCGGCGGCGCACGCGCACTGTCTATGTCCCCGGCATCCCCGGTGTGCTGCATCTGCTGGCCTTGGTGCGGCGTCGCGAGCCGGGGGATTTGGAGCGCGTGCGCCAGTTGGTCGCGATCGGCCTCAAGGCCAGCGTCAGCGATCTGCTCGAGCCGGTATTCCGGCTGCTCGATGATCTGGCCGCCGTGCTGGCTGGCCACAGCAGCGTCGCCGAGAGCGTCTGGCTGCTGCACAACCTGGCCCCGCGCGGGCCGTTTCCGGCGCTGTTCCAGGCCTTGGCCCTGCACTGGCTCGGTCAACGGCCCTCGCCCGAGGCCTTGAGCGCGTTGACGCGTGCCGCCGAGCAGGCCGCGAGCGCGGGCCTGGATTGGTATGCACGCGAGGCTGCGGCCTTGCTCGCGCGGTTCGATGGCGATGGCGAGCGTGGCCGTCGACTGAGTTTGCTCGCCGATCTGCTGATCCCCAAGCCGTCCTGGGAGATCGCGTTGGAGGCGCTCAAGGGCCTGGCCGAGCAACATGAGAGCAACCCCGATCGGGTCGGGCAGCGCCACGACGAGGATCGCCGCATGGCCTGGTTGCTGAGCCTCCATGGCGATCTGGCCGTGCTCGAACCCCGCGAGCAGAAACGCCGCAAATGCGGTAGCTGGACTCAGGGGCGCGCGGTCTCGCTGCAGCGCCTGGCCGAGGAGCCTGGGCGTTTTCCCTATCTCAGCCCGCAGGACCGCGCCATCTGCGAGACCATCAGGCGCGAGCCGCAGGCCGGCTGGTCCGGCGGTGATGGTCGCACCGGCTTCGGCCTGGAGCCGGATCGGGCGCTGCTCGCCGCGATCGGTCATCCGCGAGTGATCCGTCCCGATGCGCCGGAGACGCCGGTCGAGCTGGTGGCGGGAAAGCCGGTGCTGAGCGTGGTCCGCCGGGAACGGGATCTGCTGGTCAGCCTCGAGCCCTATCCGCCGCCAGGGCGCGCGTTGCTGCCGCTGGAGGAAACCCCGCAGCGCCTGCGCCTGATCCAATTCGACGCCGGTCATCTCGAGATCGCCCGTATCCTGGGCCGCGAGGGGTTGGCGATTCCGCACGCCGGCGAGCAGAGCCTGCTCAACAGCCTGAGCGCGTTGGCGCCGATGCTGAGCGTCCATTCGGACATCGGCGGCGGGGAGACAGCGGCCGAGGCGGTTGCCGCCGATCCGCGGGTGCATCTGCATCTGTCGCCGGTGGACGAGGGGCTCCGGCTCGAACTCTTTATCCATCCGCTCGGCGAGGCCGGTCCGCAGCTGCGCCCCGGCGCGGGTCGCGGCACGCTGTTCAGCGAGCGCGAGGGCCGCCCGCTGCGCTGCACCCGCGATCTGGACCGGGAGCGGCAAGCGGCGGCGGCCGTGCTCGCCGGCTGTCCGGCGTTGACCGGGCGCGATCCTGAAGATGTGCGCGATTCGCATGAGGTCGGTGACTGGAGCGAGCAGGCCGAGGCGCGCGCTTGGACCTGGGAATTACCGGACCCCGCCGCCGCCCTCGCCGCATTGGAGCAATTGCACGCGCTCGGCGATCAGGTGCAACTGGATTGGCCGCAGGGCCGGCGCATCGCGCTGAGCGCGGAGCTGGGCCTGAGCCGCTTGCAGGTAAAGGTGCGACAGACAGGCGATTGGTTCGATGTCGCCGGCGAGCTGCGCCTCGACGATGGCCGGGTGCTGGCGATGCGCGAGCTGATCGAGTGCGCGGCGGCCGCGCGGGGACGCTATGTGCGCCTCGGCGAGGGCGATTTTCTGGTGCTGAGCAGCGCCTTGCGGCAGCGCTTGCAGGGGCTGGCCGGCCTTGTCGACGACGGCCGTTTTCATCCGCTCGCGGCGCCGGCGGTGCATGAGCTGATCGACGGCCTGCAGGTCGAGGCCAGTCAGGAATGGCAGGATCTGCTCCAGCGCCTAAACCGGATCGAGGCCTTCGAACCAGCATTGCCCGCGACCCTGCAAGCCGAACTGCGCGATTATCAGATCGCGGGCTTTCGTTGGCTGGCGCGGCTCGCGCACTGGGGGGCCGGTGCCTGTCTCGCCGATGACATGGGCCTGGGCAAGACCCTGCAGGCGTTGGCGCTGATCCTGTCCCGCGCCCCGCAGGGGCCAACGCTGGTGTTGGCGCCGACCTCGGTCTGCGGCAACTGGCTCAGCGAAACGCGGCGCTTTGCACCGACCCTGCGGCCGCTCCGCTTCGGCGACGGCGAGCGGGGCGCCATGCTCGACGCGGCCGGCCCGTTCGATCTGATCGTCTGCAGCTACGGACTGCTGCAGAGCGAGCGCGCGCGTTTGAGTCAGGTCAGGTGGCAGACCATCGTCGCCGACGAGGCGCAGGCGTTCAAGAACGCGATGACCAAGCGTTCGCAAGCGATCATGGCGCTCAAGGGCGGCTTTCGCATGATCACCACCGGCACCCCGATCGAGAACCACCTCGGCGAGCTGTGGAACCTGTTCCGCTTCATCAATCCGGGGCTGCTCGGCTCCTTGCGGCGCTTCAATCAGCGTTTCGCGATCCCGATCGAGCAGGACAAGGATCAGGGCGCTCGCCAGCGCCTGCGACAACTGCTCAAGCCCTTCATCCTGCGGCGGCTGAAGAGCGAGGTGCTCGCCGAGCTGCCGCCGCGCACCGAGATCAACCTGCAGCTCGAACTCAGTGCCGGCGAGATGGCGCTCTACGAGGCGCTGCGGCGCGAGGCGATCGAGCGCCTCGATCGCGAGGGCCGCCAGGCCGCGCCCGGCCACCAGCGGCTGCTGCTGCTCGCCGAGATCATGCGCCTGCGCCGGGCCTGCTGCCATCCGCGCCTGGCGCTGCCGGACACCGAACTCCCCAGCGCCAAGCTCGAGGCCTTCGCCGAGATCGTCGACGAGCTGCTCGACAATCGGCACAAGGCGTTGGTGTTCAGTCAGTTCGTCGATCATCTGAGCCTGATCCGCGCGCATCTCGATCGGCACCGGATTGCCTACCAGTATCTGGACGGAGCGACCCCCGAGCCGCAGCGGCGCGCGGCGGTGCACGCGTTTCAGGCCGGCGAGGGCGAGCTGTTCCTGATCAGCCTGCGCGCGGGCGGCTCCGGGCTCAATCTCACCGCCGCCGACTATGTGATCCACATGGACCCCTGGTGGAACCCGGCGGTCGAGGACCAGGCCTCGGACCGCGCGCACCGCATCGGCCAGGAGCGGCCGGTCACCGTCTATCGCCTAGTCGCCAAGGACACCATCGAGGAGCGCATCCTGAAGCTGCACGCGAGCAAACGCGATCTCGCCGATGGCCTGCTCAGCGGTGCCGACGATGGCGGCAAGCTGAGCTATGAGCAGATGTTGGCACTGGTGCAGGGGCCGGATTGAGGACCGAGAACGCGCTTGGCCCTCGACCGCGAGACCGGCATGGATGGATTTCGGCTGCCGGCGCGATATAAGCTAGCTGTCAAGACCTGACTGATCGTTTACCGTGTTATGGAATAGCTCAGGGTGTCGTGCTTACCATTGCTTGCGCGCTTAGACCGGTACGCATTGACGAATTCCTCTACGAGGACGCCAAGCGCCACGCCAAAGCGGAGTCTCGGACCATCGCCGGTCAGATCGAGTTTTGGGCTAAGCTCGGCAAGGCCGCGCTGGACAATCCGGACTTACCAGTGGATTTCGTGCGTGATCTCCTCATCTCGCGTGCTGACCCGCGCGATCAGGCAATACCCTTTGTTCCTGAGGGGCGTCGATCAGACAGCAATGATTGAGGTCTGCCAGTCGAATGGTTTGCGCCGCGCCTACAAACGTCTGAATCCGAATCAGAAGGCGGATGTGGACGATGCTGTTTCTGCTCTCGTGAAAGATCCGGCGCAGGGTGAAGCCAAGAAGGGCGGTAGGGTGGGGCAGATCTGCTCGCCGATGTTCCGCTCAATGATCCCGGTGCTGCTTGGCCAGCCAGGCTTGGATGATGGCCGGATCGAGCCCCTTGAGCCGCTCTTCGGGCTCAAGCCCCTTGAGTCGCTCCTCGGGATCGTAGCGTTTGAGGACTTCATCAGGCGGAAGCCCCTTGAGCCGTTCTTCTGGGGTCATGTTTGCAAGCACCAGCTCATGGGTCTCGCGTAGAAAGCCTTCCATTCCGATCCTGCTCGCTGGCGAAGAGTTCCCAAGGGGCGTTGCGGGGTTGCTTGGCAATGGCATTGAGCACGATCAATCGCACCTGGTGTCCGCCCCAGGGTAGGTCATAAACGCCTTCCCAGGTGGTCGGCGTCAGTGGGTGCTTGGATACCAGTCCACTCGGAAAGCGGGTGGCCACGGCGTAGAGGCCAAAGGCGTCTTGCCGATGGCGCTTGCCCTCAGGGTTGAGCCTCAGCTTTCGATAGTTGACGCAGTGCCAGCTCTTGTTCCAGCTCGACCCGCCAAAACGCACCCTCGAACACCTCCATCAGCGCGATGCCGAACAACCGATGCCATTGGCGCAGTTGCTCGTCGCGGGGCTCGGTGGTGGTCTCATCAGTCATGGAGCGAGTAGAGCGACTCGCCTGCGAGAGGATGTTGCAGAGGAAACATTCGACCCTGGAACCTGTTCCTAATAGCGCAGCGGCGGCTGATCGACCCGCAAGCTCAAACGTCTCCTCGAACCATGGCGTGATGGAATGACCGCGATGATTCCTCAGCGTCGAGAAGTCCATCAGCGGCGCCCTCTCGGGCGGGGCAACGCCCTCGATGAGTTGCTGGACGAGCCCCGGATGGCTGAACAGCTCCTTGTAGCCGGTGTCGTGGTGCTTGGCCATGCGTGGCTCCCCTCTCGCTCGGCGCCTGACTCGTCAGGTGACCGGAACTTTGTGCCTTGACCGTATCTCTCATGAGATACAAACTAGCCAAAATCAGTGAGGTTCTATCATGGCAAACACATCAATGCTCCATGTCCGTGTCGATAACGACATCAAGGCTCAGGCCAGCGAGGCGCTGGCGGCCATGGGCCTGTCGGTTTCGGATGCCGTGCGGATTCTGCTCAAGCGCGTGGTCAACGATCAGGCTTTTCCGCTGGAGCTGAAGGTCCCCAATGCCCAGACCCGGGCAGCCATGGAAGAATCGCGGGCGATGATGAAAGCACGCTCGGCACGTTTCCAGTCCGCTGATGCGCTATTCGATGACCTCGAAAAAACCTGCGAGCAGTAAACGAGCGTCGTTACCACGGACAGCCGACTACGCCAAGGCCTTCCAGAAGGACTGGGAGCGGCTGTCCCGTTCCGGGCGCTACAATATGAAACGACTCAAGCAAGCAATGCTACTGCTCATTGCCAACAATGCGCCGCTCGAGCCTGAATGGCTGGACCATCCACTCAAGGGCGACTGGGCCGATTACCGGGAATGTCACATCGGCGGTGACTTCCTGCTGATCTACCAGGTCGAGGGCAAGACCATCAACTTTGTGCGCGCCGGCACCCACGCCGATTTATTTGAAGCGTGACGAGGCCACCGCGGCAGGGTCGGCAGCGCTTTGCCCAGCACTCAAGGGGCTCTCGATCGCGCTCAACCGCGCTGGCCATGCGTGGCTTCCCTGCCGCTTGGCGCCTGACGCTAACCTCTGGGTGTGCGCTTGAACAACCTCGTCGCTGTCGTTGGTGGGGGGTGAATCGTGACCCGTCCCGGTTTTTTCAGGCAGACCTGTTGTTACGGCGAGTGGCGGCTTTATAAGGGGATAGGTAAAGATGACGCAGTACTTTGATGAGCGACGCTCGACAGTGCCGGTTTCGCCATACCGGCTCCTGCGCGCCGGGAGCCGGTGCTGATGAAGACCGATCACCCCATCTATCTCTTTCTGTCCGCTGGCGCCGAGGCGTTTCGGGTGTTGACCGGCGGGATGCGGCTGGAGGGCGCCTATCGTTTCAATTCCACCACGCTCAAGACGGTGGAACGGCGGCTGGATGGACTGCTGGAGCCCGAGGGGCACGCCGGGCCGGTCTATGTGGTCGAATTCCAGGGGCAATGCTCGCAGCAGGCCGGCTACAATCTGCTGAGCAAGATCGGACTCTACGGCGAACGGTGTCCGACGCGCGATGTCATCGGGATCGGAGTGTTTCTGCGCGAGCGCGATGTTCCGGGTTATCCCGGCGGGCTTGGTACCTCACCCGATCTGGTGCGCATCGTCATCCTCGAACAGACCCTGCCGGACTGGCTGGCGCGCGAGCCGGAGAATCCCTATCTGGCGGTGTTCGCACCGCTACTGATCGAAGACGAGGCCGAACTGCGCGCCCGCGCGCCCGCGCTGTGGCAACGCATACAAAGTGCATCGCTCCCGCCCGAGGCGCGCGACTTGCTAGCGCAAGTCATGGAATTTTGGTTTTTCGAACGCTTTCGCGGTCTGACCGCACAGGAGATCTGGGCCATGTTGAATCTGGTGACCCCCATTCAAGAGACACGCGCCTATCAGTCCATCTTTGCCGAGGGCGAGGCCAAGGGCAAGGCCGAGGGCGAGGCCAAGGGCAAGGCCAAGGGCAAGGCCGAGGGCGAGGCCAAGGGCAAGTCGAACACCCTCAAGCGGCAGATCAAACGCCGATTCGGTCGTCTAACCGACGAGGCCGAGCGGCGCATCGACGCCGCTCCGGTCGAGCAGCTTGATGTCTGGCTCGATGACATTTTTGACGCCGACAGCGCGGACAGCCTGCTCGGGCCGGAGCAGTAGGGTGCCCGCTCGGCGAAACCCATCGAACCCCACCGAACCCAGGCACCAGGCCATCAGGAATCTCACCACAACCAACGCCCCCGGTTTGCCGAGAGCGTTTCAAGGTCACACATGCGCCCAACAGCCGGCGTGATCGATGATCGCCTCGCTGTTGCGAGCACATGGTAGGCACTGTCGCCATCGGATTGCAGGTATAGCCGGTCCCCTGACGCGCGGGCGCGAACGTCCCGTGGAATCTGGGCTTCTGGGTCAGTATCGTCCGGCAATCAGGTCGAGCGGCCATAGAAGGGCCTCGGCGCCTCCGCCCTGGGAGGAGACAACACCCGGCGCGGGACCTCGGCCGCGCGGCTCGGGGCAGACCCGAACCCGCGCACCGGCTTGCCGATCGGCCCCCCGCGGAAGGCCCACATGAACGACTGTTGATTGTTGCGCCCCGGCTCACCCATGACCTGCACCGGGGTCTCGTCGATCTGCACCACCGGTCCCTGAGTGAGCAGCGCCTTGGGTGCCGCGACCATCGTCCTGCTGGGCGCCTTTATGTTGCTGTTCGTCGCGGCGCTGATCGCGAGCATTCAGCGGCAGGAGTTCGAGCTGTCGTGGTTGTTCGTCGCCGCGACGGTGCAGATCGGCCTGCATGCATTGGTCGATTTCAGCATGCAGATGCCGGCCGTGGTGTTCGCTTACCTATTTCTCGCCGGGCTTGCCTTCGGCCGCTCCTCTGCTCGGCGACGCCTTGGCGTAAGCCGCGCTTAGGCGAAGCTCAGGCGAAGAAGGCCTCCAGATCGGCGAGGTCGTCGGTGCGTCGCATCGGCGGCAGGCTGTCGAGGAAGACACGGCCATAGCCGCGGCTGTGCAGGCGCGGGTCGCAGACCACCAGCACGCCTCGGTCGCTGGGGTCGCGGATGAGCCGGCCGGCACCCTGTTTGAGCGCGATCACCGCTTGCGGGAGCTGGAAATCGCGAAACGGGTTGCCGCCCTGGCGCTTCAGGGCCTCGGCGCGGGCTTGCAGGATCGGATCGGCCGGCGAGTGGAACGGCAGCTTGTCGATGATGACGCAGGAGAGCGCCTCGCCGCGCACGTCGACGCCCTCCCAAAAACTCGAGGTGCCGAGCAGTACGGCATTGCCGAGCTGGCGAAAGCGTTCGATCAACTCGCCGCGGGGCGCGCTGCCTTGCACCAGCAGCGGGTACTCGAGCAAGGACTCGAGACGCGCCGCGGCCTCGCGCAGCGCGCGATGGCTGGTGAAGAGCAGAAAGGCGCGGCCCTTGCTGCGCGCGAGGACCGCGTGGGCGACCTCGACCACTCGTGCCGTGTAACCGGGATGGGCGGGTTCTGGCATGGCCGATGGACAATAGAGCAGCGCTTGGCGCGGATAATCGAAGGGGCTGTCCCATTGCGCGGTCTCGGCATCCTCGCAGCCGACGCGGCCGGCGAAATGCGCGAACGAATCGCCGACCGCGAGCGTCGCCGAGGTGAAGATCCAGGCGGTCGGATAGCGCTTGCGCTGTTCACGGAACACCGTGGAGACATCGAGCGGGGTCTGATGGAAGCGAAAGCTCCGCCCTTGCAGGTCGAACCAGCGCACGCTGTTCGCTTCGTCAGGTGTGTTCGTGGGCGCATTCGCAGGCGCATCGGCGCGGAGACTGTCGAGTTGGGCGCGGACCGCCGTCACTCGGGCCGCCGCCTGCTCGAGTCCGCGCGAGCGCTCGCTGATCGGCGCGAGGGTGGCGGCGAGGGCATCGAGGCGATCGCCCAGCGCATCGAGCGCGACTTGCACGCCTGCGGCGTTGGCGATCTGTTGCCAGGGTCCGCGCCGATCCTCGAAGCCGAGCGCATCGCTCAAGCGCAAGCGCAGCTCGGCGACGGTTTGCCGCAACGCGTCGCAGGCGAGCGGCAGATCCGGGACGTCGCCGGCGTCGCGGCGATCGGTGGCCTCGATGTCGCGCGCGAGTTCGATCAGTTGGCGCGCGCTGAGCGAGACGCCGAAGAAGCTGGCGGCGACCTCGGGTAGCTGATGGGCCTCGTCGATGATGAAGCCGTCGGCATCCGGCAGAACCTCGCCGAAGCCCTCGTCGCGCAGCGCCAGATCGGCGCACAGCAGATGATGGTTGACCACCACCAGCTCGGCCACCTGCGCGCGCCGGCGCGCCTCGACCAGATGACAGTCCTGGAAGACCGGGCAGTCTTGGCCGAGGCAGTTGTCGGCGGTCGAGGTCACGGCCGGCCAGACTGGGTCGTCTTCGGGGATCGCCAGCTCGGCGATGTCGCCCTGCCGGGTGTGGCCGCTCCAGTCGCGCACCAACTTGAGGTGGTGGCGCACATCGGGGCGATACCGGGTCGGCGCCTCGCAGGCGAGCGCGAGCCGATAGCGGCAGAGGTAATTGCCGCGCCCTTTCAGCAGCGCGACGCCGATGGGGACGCCCAAGGCCTCGCGGATCATTGGGATGTCGCGCTGGAAGAGCTGATCTTGCAGGTTGCGGGTGCCGGTGGAGATGACGATCTTGCGCCCGCTGAGCAATGCTGGCACCAGATAGGCGAAGGTCTTGCCGGTGCCGGTGCCGGCCTCGCAGATGAGGGCGCCGCCGGCGGCGAGCCGCTCGGCAACGCGCGCCGCCATGTCTTGTTGCTGCGGGCGCGGATGGAAATCCCGCAGCCGCTCGGCAAGGGGGCCATCGGTGGCGAGCGCCTCGATGACGGGCAGCGGCTTCGGCATGCGCGATCAGCCGTCGGTGGCCCGCCGTTCGGCCTCGATCGCGCCCTCGATATCGCCGGCCTGACGCCGCGCATTGGCGATGATCTCCCAGTTGTTGCGCTTGAGCGCGGGCTGATCGCCGGTGAGGGCGTTCGAGCGGGTGGCGAGCTTCGAGGCCGAATCGCTCATGCCTTGCTCAAGCCGCACCCGCGCGAGCCGGTTCCAGAGATAGGCCTCCTGGGGCTGGATGCGCAAGGCGCGCTCGAGCGTTGCCGCCGCGCCGCCGGCATCGCCGCTCTGGCGTTGCTGCTCGGCGCGCTCGGCGAGCGAGGCGACTGCGGGCGGCATGCCGGCAGGCGCGAGCGCGGACGGCCGGGCGCTGGCGATCTCGGGCGCGGGTGGGGCGTCCGCGCCCGAGGCCTCATCGGAAGGCGCGGGCCGCGTTGGCTCGCTGGCCGCGGATGGCGGCGTGTCGGGCGCGGTAGTGTCGGGTTCGGTAGGGGATTCGGAGGGGCTGGGCCGCGAAGTGCCGGGCTGGGATTCTGCGGTTCGCGGCTCGCGCTCCGAGTCGCTGGTCGGTCGCGCTGGCGTCTGTGGCTCTGTTTGGCTCCTGTCGGCCTGCGTTTGGGCGTCTGACTCGGCTGCGGCGGACGAATCGCTGTCGCTCTCCGCTGCGGCACGGCTGTCGCCAATCTCCTCCATGATCTCCTCCGGCGGCGTATAGGCATAGACCTGCGTCGGCGCCGCTGGCGTCTCCGGCGGGGGCTCGATCGGCACCGGCTCGACGCGCGGCGCGGGTTGGCTCTCGACGATGGGGGCCGGGGGGCCGCTGCGTTCCATGGCGGCGCAGGCCGGGAGCAACAGCGCCGCGAGCGTGAGCAAGGAAAGGGATTTGTTCATGATCAGTTGCCGTAGAAATCGCTCATGAAGGGACTGGGATTGCGCGGCGCTTGGCGGTCGCGCGCGGGGGGCTCGGGCACCGGTCGCGGCGCGGGCTCTTCCTCGGGGCGGCTTGGCGCCTCATCGCGGTTGTCGGATGCAGACTCGCCATCGCCACCGACGCAGCGGGTGGCACCCGCATGGCCACGAATGAAGGGGATATCGCGTTGACCGCAGGCATCCGCAAGTTCGATCGAATGGGGGGGCTCGTCACTCAGGGACTGATTGTCGATTTCGGCCATGATGTCGCCCCAGACCCTGAGGGCGCCACTGGAGCCGGTCAGGCCCATCGGCTGATTGTCATCGCGCCCGACCCAGACCACCGCCACCCGGTCGCGACTGAAGCCCGCGAACCAGCTATCGCGCATCTCGTTGGTGGTGCCGGTCTTGCCGGCGACGTGCAGGCCCTCGGGCAGGCGTTGCTTGAGCCAGGTGGCGGTGCCTTCCTCGACCACCTTGCGCATCGCCCATTGGGTGAGATAGGCGGCATCGCTGCTCACCATTGGCTCCACCGCGAGCGGATAGCGGTTGAGCGGCTGTCCGTCGGCATTCAGCACCTCGCGAATCGCGCGCAGCGGGGCGCGGAAGCCACCGGCGGCGATGGTCTGATAGACCTGCGCCAGTTCGATCGGCGGCAGCGAGGTCGCGCCGAGCAACAACGAGGGCGAGGGCTGGATCGGACGCGCCACGCCGAGGCGGCGCAGCGTACCGGCGACCTCGTCGACGCCGACCTGCAGCCCGAGATTGATCGTCGCCAGGTTGTACGAATTGGCCAGCGCCCGATAGAGCGGCACGCGGCCATGCACGCGGCGATCGTAATTCTGCGGTGTCCACAGTTGGGTGCCCACGCGCAGGCTGACGGGGCGGTCCTCGATCGGCGAGACCAGCGAAAAGCGCTCGGGTTGCGCGAGAGCAGTGAGATAGATAGCGGGCTTGATCGCCGAGCCGACCGAACGTATGGCATCCAGGGCGCGGTTGAAGCCGGCGTAGTCGGTCTTACGCCCGCCCACCAGCGCCAGCACCTCGCCCTGCGACACCGAGGTCACCACCGCAGCGGTCTCCAGGGTGCCGGCGGACAGCCCTCGCTGCGCATCCAGCTCGGGCATGCGCTCGCCGATGGCGGTCTCGGTCTGGGTCTGGATCAATGGGTCCAGGGTGGTGAAGATGCGCAGCCCCGCGGAGCGCAGATCGGCGTCGCGATAGTCGCGCTGCAACTGGCGGCGAACCAATTGGATGAAGGCGGGATAGTCGCTGGCCGGGCGGGCGCCGCTGTCCCTGATACCAAGCGGAGCGGTCTTGGCCTGCGCGGCGTCCTCGGCGGAGATGACCCGATGGTGAGCCATCAGGTCGATGACCAGGTTACGGCGCTCGATGGCCTTCTCGGGATGGCGGCGCGGATTGTATTCGCCCGGCCCCTTGAGCACCGCGACCAACAGGGCGATCTGCGGCGCGCCGAGTTCGTCGAGGTCGCGATCGAAATAGAAATGGCTGGCGAGCCCGAAGCCGTGGATGCTGCGACTACCGTCCTGGCCGAGATAGACCTCGTTGGCATAGGCGGTGAGGATCTCGTCCTTGGAGTAACGACGGTCGAGCAGCACGGCCATGTAGGCCTCCTGCAGCTTGCGCTCGAGGGTGCGCTCCCGGGTCAAATAGAAGTTCTTCACCAGCTGTTGGGTCAGGGTACTCGCGCCCTGCACCGTGCGCCCGGCCATGAGGTTCTCGTAGGCGGCGCGCAGGATGCCCTTGGGGTCGACGCCATGATGCCGGTAGAAGCGGCGGTCCTCGACCGCGAGCAGGGTCTTGACCAGCAGGGGCGGTAGCTGTTGGCGGCTCAGCAGCACCCGGTCTTCATTATGCGTGGGGTAGATGCTGGCGATCAGCGCCGGGTCGAACCGCACCAACGCCAGGTCACGGCCATTGTCGCCGGCGCGCATATCGGTGACGACCTCGTCGGCGATGTGGACCGCGATCAGCTGCTCGGGCTCGGCGCCGTCCCAGAAGCGAAACGCGCGGGTGTGGATCAGCAGCCGCTCGCCATCGACCTGGAAGCGGCCGGCACGCTCGACCTCGGCCGAGCGCCGGTACTTGAGCCGCTCGAGTTCGCCGATCAGCGCCTGCCGGGTGATCGGGCGACCGACATAGAGTTCCAAGGGACGGGCATAGACCCGCGCCGGGAGCGCCCAGCGCTGGCCCTCGAATTTTTCCCGCACCACCTCGTCGAGCTGCATGCCATAGAGCCCGAGCGTCAAGCCGCCAGCGATGACCGCGAGCAGCAGGCCGCTGAACAGAACGCCGAGAAAGAGGCCAAGCCCGGAGCGCCGCCGCGAGGGGCGCCGACGTTTATGAGAAGGAGCAGTGATGTTGGCGTTGGCCACGAGGCGTGATTCCTAGAGCGGGGCTCGGTGCAGCTGTTGTGCCGGCTCGGTCATCCTGATCGGATGGCGTCGGACGCATCGCTCCGGCGGCCCGAATTGACGCCTCATCATCCCATTGCCTGCGCGAGGTCACAAGTGCGGCACTGGGTGGCGCGGGCGCTCACTGCTTGATGCCGACACCGCGCCGCAGCAGGCTCAGGCTGTACACACCGAGGACGACGATGAACAGCGCGATGATCGAGAAGGCAATGCCGAGCGGGATGTCGCTGACCCCGAGCAGGCCATAGCGGAAGGCATTGATCATGTAGAGAATCGGGTTGGCGAGCGAGAGCGTCTGCCAGGGCTCGGGCAGCAGGTCGATCGAGTAGAACACGCCGCCGAGGTAGGTCAGCGGCGCCAGGACAAAGGTCGGCACGATCGAGATGTCGTCGAAGCTGTTGGCATAGACCGCGTTGATGAAACCGCCGAGGGCGAAGAGGATGGCGGTGAGCAGCAGGATCAACAGGGTCACGCCAATGTCGTGGACGCCGAAGCTGGTGAAGAAGGCGGCGACGATCATGACCACGATGCCGACCGTGAGTCCACGGGCGACGCCGCCGGAGACATAGCCGGCGAGGATGATCCAGTTCGGTGCCGGCGACACCAGCAGCTCCTCGATATAGCGCGAGAACTTACTGCTGTAGAACGAGGAGACGACATTGCTGTAGGCGTTGGTGATCACTGCCATCAGCACCAGTCCGGGAACGATGAAGTCGATGTAGGGCAGTCCCTCCATCGGTCCGATGCGCTCGCCGATCAGGCGCCCGAAGATGACGAAATAGAGCGTCGTGGTGATCGCCGAGGGCAGGATGGTCTGCACCCAGATGCGCGAGAAGCGCATCACCTCCTTGCTGAACAGGGTCATGAAGGTGATGCGATAGCGGCGCCAGCGGTTGTCGTCGACCAGCGGGGCTTGCGCTTGGGCGCCATTTTGGGCGCCCGCTTGCCAATGCGAGGGCCCGGAAGGCTGCCCTTGTGCAGTGGATTGCGGGTGGGGTTGCCGTGGGGAGTGCTGTGGGGAGTGCTGGGCGTCGTGCCGGGGGTCTTGCATGGCGGTGTGGCCGGGATTCTGGTCGGGGATTGGTCTGGCCTTGCTCATCGCGCCGCCTCGCGTCCGGCGTCGACGCGATCGAGAAAGAGCTTCTCGAGTCGGTTCTGTTTGTTGCGCAGACTCAGCACCTCGATGCTGTGGCGTGAGAGCGCCTCGAACAGGCCATTGAGGGTGTGCTCGCGATTGATCTGCACCTCGAGCGTGCTCTCGTCGATGTGCTCGAGCACGAAATCGCCGAGATCGGGCAACTCGCGGAGGCGACCCTTGAGGTTGAGCACGAAGGTTTCGGCATGCAACTCGCCGAGCAGGCTGGCGATATCGGAGCGGGCCTGGATGCGACCCTGATCAATGATGGCGAGATGCCGGCAGAGGCTCTCCGCCTCTTCCAGATAATGGGTGGTGAGGATGATGGTCGTGCCTTCGGCATTGATCTCGCGCATGAAGCCCCACATGGCGCGCCGAATCTCGATATCCACCCCGGCGGTGGGCTCGTCGAGGATCACCAGCCGCGGGCGATGCACCAGCGCGCGAGCGATCATCAAGCGGCGCTTCATGCCGCCGGAGAGCAAGCGCATCTCGGTGTCGCGCCGCTCCCAGAGGTCGAGCTTGCGCAGCAGCATCTCGGCGCGCTCGCGGGCCTCCCTGCGCGGCACGCCGAAGTAGCCGGCTTGATTCAACACCACCTCGATCACCGGCAGGAAGAGGTTGAAATTGAACTCCTGCGGAACCACGCCGATATTCGCTCGCACCGCCTCCGGCTCACGGTCCAGATCATGGCCGAAGACCTCGACGCGCCCGCCGCTCTTGCGCACCAGCGAGGTGACGATGCCGATCAGCGTCGATTTGCCGGCGCCGTTGGGGCCGAGCAGGGCGAAGAAATCGCCGGCCTCGACTTGGAGATCGACATCTTGCAGGGCCTGGAGGCCATTGCCATAGGTCTTGTTGAGGCGGTGGACGCTGAGTGCGGTCATGCGGTAAGACGTGTGTGCAAAGCCATCTACGCTAGCACGTTCGGGCCGGCGATTTGCAACCGCTGCGCCCGCGGCATCGCCCGAGGCGATTCCCGTCGATCGCCCGAGGCCCTTCCACCAGAGAGACCGAGAGCCCCATGCTCCGTTACCGCGAACACCGCGATGCGATCGACGCGCTGCTGCGTCGGTTCCAGCCATTACAGCCGCTGCGGGTCGAGCCAGGCGCGGCGATTCCCGGCTCGTTCTGGGGCGCGCCCGAGGCCGGTTTGATCAGCCCGTTCATCTATCTGCGAGACGATACGCCGGTGCATTCGGCGCTGCACGAGGCGGCGCATTTCATCTGCATGGATGGCGCAAGGCGCGTGGCGCTGCACACCGATGCCGGTGGCGATGTCGCCGAGGAGGATGCGGTCTGCGTACTGCAAGTGCTGATGGCCGAGCAGCTGCCGAGGGTCGGCCGCGAGCGCCTGTTCGCCGACATGGATGCCTGGGGCTACAGTTTTCGGCTCGGCAGCAGCACCGCCTGGTTTGAGCAGGACGCCGAGGAGGCGCACGCCTGGCTGCGGCGCTTTGGGCTCATCGATGCGCATGCCCGCCCGACCTGGCGGCTGCGAGCCTGAGCGCCGAGGCCTGAGCTCCGAGGCCTGAGCCCTGATGCTTGACGGTCGATGCGTGGCCCTTGCGCCCGACCTCGGCACCGGTTCTTCGGCACCGGCCTATAATCCCAAGAAAGGGCCGTTGACCGCTTCGCCTCACCTGCAAGCGTCTGAGTGTGTTCGTTCCCTGGAGGCATGGGAGGGTCACCCGCGAGGTGAAGGGCTTCCAACCGCTCTTTGCTAGGATAATGCTTCCTAATGACCCGGATCTGCTTGACGCTTTTTACGAGAGACATCCCATGAAACGACGTTTGACGACTGCCGTGCTCGGCGCTGGCTGTCTGTGGATGCTGGCCACGGTCGCCATTGCCGGCACGCCGGATGGTGCTCCGCCGTCCGCTCCGTCCATGCCGGCATATGGCTCGTTCACGCCGGCATATGGCCCGCCAATTCCGGGGTATGGTCCGGCCACGCCGGCGTATGGCCCGCCCATGCCGGCGTTTGGGCGCGCTGACGGCCCGGCGAGAAACGCTGTCCGGCCCAGCCCGCGACCGCTCTCGGGCCAGATTCGGATGCGCCAGGAGCGCACCGAGGATCAGTATCTGCTGATCCTCGATCTCGACGGTCTGCCGCCGGAGAATGTTCAAATCCGACCCGTTGGCCACAGCCTGGTGGTGCGGGCCCGGACTGATGCGCGCACCCATCGTTCCGAATCCTTTGGCGATGGTCGTGGTTATCGGGAGAGCCATCGCATCTCGACGGGCAGCCTTACGCGCCGCCTGCCGGTGCCGCCGGATGCGGATCTCGCCGGACTCGAGCGCGAGGATCGCGCGCAGCAGGTGCGGGTGATGATCCCGCGCGTGGCCGCCCAGGCCGCGCCGTCTTGGCGCTAAGGCGCTCAGCCTTGGATCGACCGGCGTGCGCGTGCGATTGAGTACCCTTGGCTGTCGGCTGAACGAGGCCGAACTCGCGGCCTGGTCGCGCGCGTTCGAGGCGCGTGGCTGTCGCATCAGTCAGGCAGGCGAGGCGGCCGATCTGCTCGTGGTCAACACCTGCGCGGTGACCGCCGAGGCGGTGCGCAAGTCGCGCAAGCTGTTACGCCGCTTGCAGCGCGAGCATCCGCGCGCGCGCACCGTGGTGAGCGGTTGCGCGGTCTCGCTGGAGCAGGAGTCGCTCGGCGAGCTGGGCATCGATCTGGTGGTGCCCAATCGGGACAAGGATCGCTTGGTCGCCATCGCGCGCGAGGCACTGGCCTTGCCGTTGCTGCCGGAGGCCGCGACCGAACCCGGCGCGGCGGCACTGTTCGCGCGCGGCCGCCAGCGCGCCTTCGTCAAGATCCAGGACGGCTGCCGCTATCAATGCAGCTTCTGCATCACCACCCGCGCGCGGGGCGCCGAGCGCAGTCGCCCGATCGCCGAGATCCGCGACGAGATCGACCAGCTCGTCGCCGCTGGCGTGCAAGAGGTGGTCCTGACCGGCGTGCATGCCGCTGGCTATGGCAGCGATATTGGCTCGAGCCTGAGCGCATTGCTCGCCGCCGTGCTCGCCGATACCGAGGTGGCGCGGGTGCGCCTCGGCTCGGTCGAGCCCTGGGGTCTGCCGGAACGCTTTTGGCCGCTGTTCGAGAATCCGCGCCTGATGCCCCATCTGCATCTGCCGTTGCAGAGCGGCGCCGACAGCCTGCTCAAGCGCATGGCGCGACGTTGCAAAACGGCCGAGTTCGCGCGCCTGGTCGCGACCGCGCGCGCGGCGGTGCCGGATTTCAACCTCACCACCGATATCATCGTCGGCTTCCCCGGCGAGACCGATGCCGAATGGGCTCAGACCCTGGCCTTCGTCGAGGCGATCGGCTTCGGCGATCTGCATCTCTTCAGCTACTCGCCGCGACCGGGCACCGCCGCCGCCGAGATGCCCCATCCGGTCCCGGCCGAGGTCAAACGCGCGCGTAGCCGCGAGCTGCATGAACTCGGGCATCGGCTCAAGCGGGCCTGGCTGGAGCGCCAGCTCGGCACGGTGCAGTCGGTGCTGATCGAGGGCTGGGCGAGCGGGCAGGAGGACGGCGCCGCGCTCCAGTTCGGCTATACCCCGGGTTATCTGCCGCTGCAGGTCGCCACCGAAGGCGCCGACCTGAGCAATCGGATCATCCCGGTGCGCATCGAGGGGGTGCTGGATCGCGCGGCCGATTGCCTGCTGCTTGGGCGCCCCGCCGGTTGGGCGCGCGCCCAAGCGCGCGGCAGCGGTCAATTCGAGGATCAATCCGACTTGAAGCCGATGGCGCGGTGACTGGCATCGCAGAACGGCTTGTTCTTCGACGCGCCGCAGCGGCACAGCGCGGTCTTGGTGCCTTGCCAGGCGCTGCGGCCACTGGCGGCCTTGAGGGTCAGGCGGCCCTCCATCTTGAGCGGCCCGTCCGGGATCGCCTTGATCTTGAGCGGCCCATCGCTGGCGGCGGACCCTGGATCGAGTCCGGGACCGCTCTGGCCGATGGCGCCGAAGTCCTCGAAGCCGGCCGCGATGTGGCTGTTGTCGCAGAACGGCTTGTTCTTCGAGGCCCCGCAACGGCACAGCGCGGCGCGGAAACGCACGCCGGGCATGTCCTCGGGCGCGCCCTCGATGTCGAGTTCGCCGCTCAGGTAGAGCGGGCCGTTGTAGACCACCTGACCGGTATTCTCGGACGCTGGCTGCTCGGGCGTGCCGTCCTTGTCGACATAGCTGAGGGCGCCGCTCGGGCAGCGTTCGCAGACCTCGCGCACCTCGGCCTTGGCGACCTCGTCGGGGACGCACCAGGGCTCGCGGCCCACTTCGAACAGGGGGTCATCGGCCTGCACGCATTCGCTGATGTGGATGCACAGGCGCTTGTCCCAATGCACATCGATCTCGTCGCCGGAATAGGCATGGATCATCTTGTCGCTCATCGTCGGGCTCCTGGCTGGCGCGGCCGCTGGCTTGGCGAGGGACCGCAGTGGCTTGATGTCAGCAACCAATGGGGGCGGTGGGTTGGTTAATCGAGGGTCGGTCAGTCGAGGTCGATCCAGATCGGGCAGTGATCGGACGGGCGTTCGAGGGCGCGAATCCGATCGTCGATGCCCGCCGCGCGCAGCCGCTCGCGCACCGGCGCCGAGACCAGGATCAGGTCGATACGCAGGCCGCGCTTGGGCTCGCGCTCGAAACCGCGCGAGCGATAGTCGAACCAGCTGAAAGCGTCGTCGCGCTCGGGATGGAGGTGGCGATAGGCATCGAACAGGCCCCATTCCATCAGCGTCCGCAGCCAGTCGCGCTCCTCGGGCAGAAAGCTGCATTTGCCGGTGCGCAGCCAGCGCTTGGCATTGTCGGCGCCGATGCCGATGTCGGCATCCTCGGGCGCGACGTTCATGTCGCCCATCACCACCAAGGCCTGGCTGGGGCTGAAGTGCTCATCCAGATAGCGCCTCAGATCGGCGTAGAACCGCTGCTTGCCGGGGAATTTGACCGGATGCGTGCGGCTCTCGCCCTGCGGGAAGTAGCCATTGACGACGGTCAGTTCGCTGCCGTCAGCGAGGGTATAGAAGCCGGTGATGGCGCGACGTTGCGCGTCCAGCCCGTCGTTTGGGAAGCCCTTGATCACCCGCAGCGGATCGCGTTTGCTGAGCAGGGCGACGCCGTAATGGCCCTTCTGGCCATGATAGACCGAGCGCCAACCCAGCGCCTGCATCGCATCCACGGGAAACAGGTCATCGGGGACCTTGGATTCCTGGATGCCGATCACATCCGGATCGTGCCATGCCTTCAGCGCCTCGAGCTGATGCGCGCGGCTGCGAATGCCGTTGACGTTGAACGAGACGAGTCGGGCCATGCCGGTTCCTGGGTCTGAGCGGGGGCGGCCGCGCGGGCCGGGTTGGATTGGGTTGGATTGGGTTGGTCTCGTCTGCTGGGCCACTTCCGTGCCGATCCAACTTGGACGAGGGGGCAGGCTCATGACGCGGCGGTGCCGGTGACCTCATAGGTCTCTTCCAGGCCCTTCTCGCGGCCGTGCTCATAGGCCTTGCCCCAGGGCAGATGGGCCTGGTCGCGGGCGGCGTCGTAGACATCCGGCTCCAGGGTCGCCGCGACGCGCGGGCCATGTCCGAGCGCGTGCAGGGCCGCAAGCATGCCGTTGGCGTAGCCCCGGTTGTACCAGAGCTGGGGATCGTCCTGGCGGTCGAGGTAGCCTTCGGAATCGTGCGTCAGTGCACGCGCGAGTTCGAGCAGGCGCTCGATCAGCGGATCATCGGATCTCTCGGTCGTCTCGGGCATCTCGCTTCTCAGTCGTCGTACAGTTCGGCAGACCAGCCCAGCTCGCGCGCGCGCTCGATCGCCGCCTGATAGATGCGTTGATGACGCTCACGCAGCGCGTCGGGAAGGCGCGAGGCCAGGTTGCCGTAGGGGTGCCAGGCCTCGCTGACCTGATCGTAGAGCGACTCGATGCGCGCGAGCGACCAGCCCACGCAGGTCTCGTCTTCCGGGATCAGACCGAAGACTTGCGCGTCGCGCACGATGTTGCCGGTGGGCGTCATGCCGCCGTAACTGTCGGCGTCGAGTCCGACATAGATCTTGTTTCGGTTCAGCATAGGTTAACCTATTCGGTCTTCATTGCGCGGCAGCGGTTGGCTGTCGCGACGGTGCCAAGGAGTCCAGCGTGTGGGGTGAAGATACCATTGTCGACCTGATCCGCCATGGCGAGCCGCGCGGTGGTCGCATGATTCGGGGACAAGGGGTGGATCATCCGCTCAGCCCGCTCGGCTGGGAGCAGATGTGGGCGGCGGTGGGCGCCGAGGCGCCTTGGGATCAGATCCTGAGTTCACCCATGGCGCGGAGCCGCGCGTTCGCTTGCGAACTGGCGGGACGGCATGGCTTGCCGCTCGCGATCGATCCGGAACTGCGCGAGATCGCCATGGGCGCCTGGGAAGGACGCCGCCCGCTCGAACTGATGCACGCGGAGCCCGCGGCCTTTGCTGCATTCCGGCGTGATCCGCTGGCAAACCGCCCGCCCGGCGGCGAGCGCTTGGAGGCGCTACAAGCGCGCATCGGCCGCGCCTACGAGCGTCAGATCGCCGCCTATCCGAGGCGTCACCTGCTCATCGTCTGCCACGCCGGGGTCAGCCGCGCCATCATCGGCCATGTGCTGGAGGCGCCCCCGCAACACTGGTATCGCATCCGCATCGACTACGCGGGCCTCACCCGCATTCGCCACGATCGCTTCGGCCGCAGCCTCGAGTTCGTCAATGCCGAGCGAGCGCGATCCTGAACTCGCTGTGGTTGCTCGCCTGGTCGGCTGATCGCCTGCGGCTGGGCGGTGGGCGATGCATGGGATTGGTCTCGGCGCTCGAGCGTGTTATAGTCTCCGGCCGTTCTGCGCTCCTCCGAGCGCAGCGCGTCGCCCAGGAGAGGTGCCGGAGTGGCCGAACGGGCCTGACTCGAAATCAGGTGTACGCGCGAGCGTACCGTGGGTTCGAATCCCACCCTCTCCGCCACTATCAGAGGCCGAACGGATGCCTGGCTCCCCGGCCAAGCGCGTCAATACACCAGCATCCAGCCTGGCATCATGATCTCGTACATCTCGGTCACCTGCAGGTTGATATCGCCTGGCAGGCGGGCCAGGGACTCCGGTTCCAGCTGCAGACGCTCGGCGAGCGCGTGGAGCGTCTCGGTCGCCGCCTCCGACTGCATGCTTTCGCGCTCGAACATGGTGGCCTGAAAGAGCCGGGCGATCACGCGAGCGGCATGCACGATCTCGGTTTCGGTGCGGTAGCACACTGCGGCGTCAGGGTTGAGGTGATGCGCGATCGGTTGCCAGAGCGATTCGGGAAGCTGCCAGCTCTTGAGCAAGGCGGCGCTCAGCTCGGCGTGATTGAATCCGAACACCCGCTCCTCGGCCTCGACCAGGTCGAGTCCGTCTTGATCGCTGAGCCTCAGCACTTCCGAATAGGATTCGGGGCGTTGGCTGAGGAGCATCAGCTTGCCAAGCCCGTGTAACAGCCCCGTGAGAAAGAGCCGCTCGCTCTCGCTCTCGGGCAACGACCGTTGGCATGCCAGCGCCCTGGCGGCGATTCCGCAGGCGACGCCATTGAGCCAAAAACGCTCCATGTCGATTCGCTCGGGCGGAAGCCCCTTGAACACCTCGACCGCGCAGGTGGCGAAAACCAGATCGCGCAAGGCCTCATAACCGATCATCTTGATCGCCTTGGTGACGGTGTCCACCGGCTGCGGCCGGGCATAAAAGGCGCTGTTGAGGAGGCGCAGCAAGCGTGCCGACAGCGCTGGATCACACAGGATGACCTCCGCCAGGTCGGAGGGTTGCGAGGTGGGATCGTCGATCAACTGGTTGACGCGTAGGGCGACATCCGGCAAGGAATAGAGGTGTTTGGCTTCCTGGACGAGGGACTCGGGAGTCATGATCGGATTACTCCACGATAAGGATCGGCTTGTAGCGAGTTCGGCTATTCTAAGACGAATCAACGCTTGCGGTGGCACTTTCGTCACCGTCGCTCCGGTGTTCGCCAATCGCCTCTGAGGCCGTGGTCTTAGAATCCTTGGCTCCGGCATCCTTGCTGCCTATGTGGCCGCCCCCGCACACCGGACAGGCAGGGTCGGGCGGGATGCCGAGGGTGCGTATCGCCATGCTGCGGGCGTCGAGCAGCAGGAACGTCGAGAACAGCGGGGTGCCGTAGCCGGCGAGGATCTTGATGGCCTCGGTGGCTTGCAGGCTGCCGATGATGCCGACCAGCGGCGCAAGCACGCCTTCGCGCTCGCAACGCTCGCCGGCTTGCCCGTCATCGGGGTACAGGCATTGATAACAGGGATCGCCCGGGCGACCGGAGAAGACCGCGAGCTGGCCCTCGGCGCGGATGGCGGCGCCGGAGACGAGCGGGATGCCGGCCTGGACGCAGGCGGCATTGACGGCGTAGCGGGTCTGAAAGTTGTCGCTGGCGTCGACGATCAGGTCGACCTCGGCGCTCAGCTCGGCGAGGCGAGCGGGGCTCAGGTTGCGCTTGATCGGGAGCAGCTCGACATGCGGATTCAGCGCGCTCAAGGCGGCGACTGCGGAGTCGACCTTGGTCCAACCGATGCGCTCGCTGCTGTGCAGGATCTGGCGCTGCAGGTTGGACAGATCGACCGCATCGAAGTCGGCCAGCAGCAGACGGCCGACACCTGCCGCCGCCAGGTACATGGCGACCGGCGATCCGAGTCCGCCGAGGCCGACGATCAGCACGCTCGCCTGGCGCAAGCGCCGCTGGCCGTCCTCCCCGAACCCGGGCACGAGGATCTGGCGGCTATAGCGGGTTTCTTCGTCCGGACTCATCGTCGCCTAGCTCGGCTTTTTCGCACCGCGCCGGGATTGCTGATCGTGCGGCTTCGGCGTCGCTTCGGCTTGCTTGCGCGCCCAGGTCGCGTTCAACCGCCGGCCTGCTCGGTCGCCGGCTGGGCGCGGCCGAGATCGGTGACATTGACGAAATAATAGCCGCAGGTGGCCGGGGTGATGTGCTCGCTCGCGGTGCGCGGGTATTTGCGGCAGCTCGGCGGGCGGGCGTGATAGACGCTACAGCGGCTCAGGCCGTCGGCATCGTAGCGCAGGAACGGGCAGGGATAGGGCAGCTTGCAGCATTCGCCACAGCGGTTGCAGTCGCCGCGCCTGCCAGCGTCGACCGGCAGCAGGGAGGTCGCGAAGCGCTGAGCCTTGCGGCCGAGGCCGCTGGCGAGCGCGAGCAAGGGTTGGCGCCTACGCGCTGGCGTCGTGTGCATCGGGGTTGGTGCTCCTCGGGAGAAAGCGCGGGTCATGATCCGGCACCGCAAGGTCGGTGATCGAGAGACGCTCGCCCCTCGTCTCGACACGGTCATGCTGTTGTCAGCAAGTCGTCATACTACGTGTCTCGCCCCCGTTTGACCATGGCAGCCAGCGACAGGGGGTGCTTCATTGGTCGTCGCTCGCTATACTGGGCGATTATGCAATTTTTTTGCGTGTTTCGGCGCTCCATCCAGCCACCGTCCAGTCTCGCTCGGCGTGAGCGCAAAATGACCCGCCTATCCGCTTAGAGGACAGCCTACATGCACCACGGTACGACCATCACCCAGTTCATCGCCGAAGAACAACGCCACGCGCCGGGCGCGACCGGGGAGTTCACCGCGTTGCTCAACGACATCGTCACCGCGTGCAAGATGATCTCGAATCAGGTCAATCATGGCGCGCTGGTCGGCGCGCTCGGCAGCGCCGGTAGCGAGAATGTGCAGGGCGAGACGCAGAAGAAGCTCGATGTGCTCTCCAACCAGATGTTCATCCAGTGTACCGAGTGGTCCGGCCATGTCGGCGCCCTGGCCTCGGAGGAGATGGACGCGATCTACGAGATCCCGAAGGAGTACCCGCGCGGCAAGTACCTGCTGACCTTCGATCCGCTCGATGGCTCCTCGAACATCGACGTCAATGTCTCGGTCGGCACCATCTTCAGCATCCTGCGCATGGCGGGCGATGCCGGCGATCCAACCGAGCGCGATTTCCTCAAGGCCGGCACCGAGCAGGTCGCTGCCGGCTACGCGCTCTATGGTCCCTCGACCATGATGGTGCTGACCACCGGCAATGGCGTGAATGGCTTCACGCTGGATCAGAACATCGGCGAGTTCATCCTCACCCATCCGGACATGAGGATCCCGGCCGACACCGCCGAGTTCGCGATCAACGCCTCGAACAGCCGCTTCTGGGAGGCACCGGTCAAGCGCTACGTCGACGAATGTTTGGCCGGCAAGGAAGGGCCGCGCGGCAAGGACTTCAACATGCGCTGGATCGCCTCGATGGTCGCCGAGGTGCACCGCATCCTCACCCGCGGCGGCATCTTCATGTACCCGATGGATGCGAAGATGGCGGCGAAGGGGCAGGGCGGCAAGCTGCGCCTGCTCTACGAGGCGAACCCGATGTCGTTCGTCGTCGAGCAGGCCGGGGGGGCCTCGATCACCGGCCAGCAGCGCATCATGGAGCTACAGCCCGAGGGCCTGCACCAGCGCGTGCCGGTGATCCTCGGCTCGCGCAACGAGGTCGAGCGCATCCAGGGCTATCACAACGAGGGTTGAGGCCGGCTGAGAGGCTGCCTGGAAATCCGAACAAGCGGCGGGCTCGGGCCTGCCGCCGATCGAAGGTCATGCTCGAGTCCGGTCACCGCAGCCTCTCGCTCGTGATCCCGCTCTATCAGGAGCGCGAGAATGTCGCGCCGCTGGTGGCGCGTGTCCATGAGGGCCTGCGCGGCTATGACTCCCCCTGGGAGCTGATCCTGGTCGATGACGGCAGCCGGGATGGCACCGGGCAGGCCCTGTTCGAACAGGCGGCGCGCCACGGGCCGCATGTGCGGGTGATCCGGTTTCGGCGTAATTTCGGCCAAACGGCGGCGATGCAGGCCGGCTTCGATGCCGCGCGCGGCGACTTGATCGCGAGCCTGGATGGCGACCTGCAGAACGATCCGGCCGAGATCCCGCGTCTGATCGACGAATTGCTGGCGCGCGATCTGGATTTGCTGCAGGGCTGGCGGCGCGATCGCCAGGATGCGTGGCTGCTGCGCAAGCTTCCCTCGCGCATCGCCAATGGACTCATTGCCCGGGTCACCGGCGTTCGCCTGCACGATTATGGTTGCAGCCTCAAGGTCTATCGCGCCGCAGTGATCAAGGAGGTCCGCCTGTTCGGCGAGATGCATCGGTTCATCCCGGTCTGGGTGGCCGGGGTGACGGCACCCGAGCGCATCGGCGAGACCGAGGTCGGGCATCGCGCGCGCATGCTCGGCCAATCGAAGTACGGGCTCTCGCGCACCTTCCGCGTGCTGATCGATCTGTTGGTGGCGTTCTTTTTTCTGCGCTTCGGCGCGCGGCCGGGCCATTTCTTCGGCGCCATCGGCCTGCCGTTCGGTCTGCTCGGCGGGTTGCTGATGAGCTGGCTGGCCTGGGTCAAGTTCGGTCTCGGCGAGGATATCGGCGACCGCCCGCTGTTCTTCGTCGCCATCCTGTGCCTGGTCGCCTCGATCCAGTTCCTGACCACCGGCGTGCTCGCCGAGATCATGACTCGCACCCTGTTCGCGACCGGCGAGCGCACCCATCACTGTATCTGTCGCCAGACCGATCCGGCCGCCGCGGGCTGGAAGGTCGAGCAGCGACAGCAGCGCGACGACCAGTGCGGATTGGGCACCGAGGGTCTGAGCCGAGCGGAGACCGAGACCCGGTCCGCGAACCCAACCCACACCGGCGGAGTCGATGCCAGCCCAGAGCGAGCGCGGGGGCAGGCTGGTTCGGAGGATCATCTCTAAATGGACGCGCGCGACTCACTGCTGACACGCGTCCTCGTCTCGCCCTGGTTCCTGATCCTCATCGTCTGGCTCGCCTTCTTCTGGCAGCTCGGCGCGGTGCCACTCTACGACCTCGACGAGGGCGCCTTCACCGAGGCCACCCGCGAGATGCTCGCGAGCGGCAACCTCATCACCCCGCATCGGGACGGCGAGCCGCGCTACGACAAGCCGGTGCTGATCTACTGGCTACAAGCGGCCTCGGTCTCGGCGCTGGGTTGGAGCGAATTCGCGCTCCGGCTGCCCTCGGCGCTTGCGGCCAGTCTCTGGGTCCTGGCGCTCTGGGGATTCGTGCGCGCGCGCCTCGACGCCGCGACCGCAACCGTCGCCGGCTTGGTGATGGCGCTCGGGCTACAGGTCGCGATCATCGGCAAGGCGGCGGTTGCCGATGCCGTGCTCAATCTGTTCATCGCGCTCGCCTTCTTCGAGATCTACCGCTGGCGAAAGCGGCCGACCCGAACAACGCTGCTGCGCGCCTACCTCTGGCTCGGGCTTGGGTTCCTGACCAAGGGCCCGGTCGCGGTCTTCTTCCCGCTGCTGGTGAGCCTGCTGTTCTTCGTCTCCGTCGGTGCCTGGCGCGCTTGGCTGCGTGCCGTCTTCAACTGGCGCGGCTGGCTGGTCTTTCTGCTGGTCGCCGGCCCCTGGTATCTCGCCATCTACATCGACGATGGCCCCGGTTTCTTCCAGAGCTTTTTCCTCGGCCATAATCTCGGTCGCTACAGCGGCGTCAAGCATGGGCACGCGGGCTTTCCGGGCTATTACTTCGTCATGCTGCCGCTGGTGCTCTTGCCCTTCACCGGGTGGTTCCTGAGTCTGCTGCCAAGGCTGCGCCGACTCTGGGCCGATGAGCTGGATCGCTTCCTGCTGCTCTGGTTCCTCGTCGTGTTCGTGGTGTTCTCGTTCTCGGGTACCAAGCTGCCGCATTATCTGGTCTACGGCATCACGCCGTTGTTCATCCTGATGGCGCGGCATCGCGACGCGCCGCGCAATCGCTGGTTGGCCTGCGTGCCGCCACTGGTGTTCGTGGTACTGATGGCCGCATTGCCGGAGCTGCTCGGCGTGCTCGAAGGGCAGGCGGAGCGCGCGCACGAGCAGGCGATGTTTGCCGCCGGCGCGCAGGTGTTGGATAGCGGGTACCGACTGGGTCTCTGGATTGGCCTGGTGGCGATGATCGGTTTGTTGTGCTTGTCGCGGATTGCGCTTTGGCAGCGTCTGATCCTGGCCGGCGTCGTGCAGACCTTGCTGGTGTTCGGGCTGCTGGTGCCGGCGGTGTTTGCGGTGATGCAGGAGCCGGTCAAGCAGGCCGGATTGCTGGCCCGCGAGCTGGACCGGCCGACGGTGGTCTATCGCACCAGCATGCCGAGCTTCAGCGTCTATCGGGATGCGATCACGCCCGAGCGCGAGCCCGAAGTCGGCGATCTGGTGTTCCTGCGGATCGATAAGCTCGAGCGCTTGGAGCAAGCGGTGGCGCCGAACCGGCTCGATCTGCGTTATCGTCAAGGACCGGTGGCGTTGGTG